>JAISTP010000021.1 GCA_031272545.1 Bacilli bacterium
CAGCACATTTCATATCTGTTACTTTTCTTTCTGCTTCTTGAGCATCTCTTTCTTTTTTAGAAGCATGTTCACCTATTTTAATTAATTTTTGATATATTTTTTCTTTATCTTTTTCATTAGGAATATCTTTATCAATTAAATATTTTCTAATTAAACGATGAATAATTAAATCAGGATATCTTCTAATAGGTGAAGTAAAGTGAGTATAATAATGAGAAGCTAAACCAAAATGTCCAATATTATCTGGTTGATAAACAGCTTTAGCCATACTTCGAAGTAATAATTTATCTAGAAAATGAGCTTGTTTACTCTTTTTTATTAATTCTAGAAAATGATTAATATCATAAGGTGATATTTCATCTTTTTTTAAAGTGAAATTAATATTAAATACTTTCGCAAATTTTATTAATTCTAATAATTTATCTTTATTTGGCTTATCATGAACACGATATAAGGACGGTAAATCTAACCAATGAAAATTTTCCGCCACTACTTCATTAGCTTTTATCATAAAATCTTCAATTAGTTTTTCACTTAGGCCACGAACTCTTTTAACAATATCAATAGCTTGATTCTTATTATTAGTAATTATTTTAATTTCATCTATATCAAAATCAATATAACCATCTTTTATTTTTTTAGTTCTAATTATTTTTGATAAAGAGAGCATATCATTAAGCATTAAAGCAATACTATTTAATTTAGTTAGTTCTTTTTCTTCATCATTATAAAAATTATTAACTTCTTCATATGTTAATCGATATTTACTATTAATCATACTTTCATAGATATCATAATCAATTACCTTACCTTTATTATTAATCTTCATTTGACAAGTTAAAGTATAACGATCAGTATCAGGATTTAAAGAACAAATATCATTACTTAATTGAAATGGTAACATTGGAACTACTTTATTAGTTAAATAAACACTAGTACCTCTTTCATATGCATCTTTATTTAAATTAGTATCTTCTCTAACATAATAAGAAACGTCCGCAATACTAACGTATAAGATATAATCATCTTGTTCTTTTTCTAAGTAGATAGCATCATCTAAGTCTTTAGAATCAGCTCCATCAATAGTAATAAATGTTTTATCTCTTAAATCAATTCTATTATTTAATATTAATTTATCTTTTTGATAGTTTTTAGCTTCATCTAATGCTTCTCTACTAAATTCAGGATTAAAACCATATTCATATACAACACTTAAGATATCAATATCTACATCATTAATATGACCAATAATATTTTTTATCTTACCGTGAATAACTCCTGTTTTATCATCAATACTGGTAATAACACAAACTACTTTATGGCCATTAGTAGCACCCATACTATTCTTATAATTAATTTTAATATTAAAATTTAAACTTTTATTATCAGGGCTAACATAGATTTGTTTTCTTCTAATAAATACTTCACCAACAATAAGATTAAGCCCATGTTCTAAAACACGTTCAATACTTCCTTCATTAGCTTTTATATCTATCATCTTAATTAAAACACGATCTTTATCAATAGCATTATTTAGATTATATTTGCTTATAAAAACATCATCTTCATCATTATCTAATCTAACAAAGCCATAGCCTTTACTTTTTATTTCTATGGTTCCTAGTTTTAATCCAAGTCTTTCAATACTTTGCAATGTTTCATGTTTGGTTTGAATAATTAAATATTCATTTTCTAGTTTAACTATTTCTTGATATATTTGATTTAAATCATATTCATCACTCTTACTCATAATTAAATTAGCTAATTCATGATAACTAAGTGGTCGATAATGACTATCATTTAAAATATTTAGTATTAATTGTCTTAACATTTTCAATCTCCTTACAAAAAAAAGGCTAATGCCTTTATTTTGATAATAATGCAATAATAATTGGTAAAATCATAAATATAGTTCCAAAAATTATTGTTAGTCGTTTAAAGAACAATTCAGCACCACGTTCTTTAGTTTGTCCAAAGACTTGAACACCACTACCACTTAAAGCACCAACCGCATTATCAGTCTTAGGTGGTTGTAAAATAACTACTATTATTAAAATGATACCTACAATAAGTAGTAGAGCATTTAGAAAAGCTACCATATTAATCCTCCTTAATTATTAAGTTCTTGCATTTGTATTATACAAGATTATATATCTTAGTGCAAATAATTATTTTAAAATACTCATTACTTCTTTTAATACATTATCATTACTAGCTTTATCTTTTGCTAAATAAATTTGTCTTACTATTTCTGATTGAACTTTTTTAGATAAGTCTGCTTCACTAGTTAAGTTATATTTTTCTTTAAATTCATTAACAGCTGTAGCTGTTGCTTTAGAATAATAACCATCAGTACGATCAACTTTATAACCTAGAGCATTTAAAGCATTTTGATAAAATTTTAAATTCATATCAACACTATCATATTTAATATCTTTATCTATTTGATAAGACATATTCGCAACTTTATTAATAGCATTAGCATCTATTTTATGAGTAGGTTCAATTCCTTTTTTATTAATCGCATTACCTTTAGGTGTTAACCATTCAGCAGATGTATATTTTAAATAAGAACCATCTTTATATTCAAAGAAACTTTGCATAATACCTTTACCAAAAGTCTTTTGTCCATAGATAGGAATATTTAAATTTTCATGTAAACAAGCCACAAAAGCTTCTGCTGCACTAGCCGTATTACCATTAGTTAGTATTGTATAATCAAATTTATATTCAACATTATCAGTTGTTTTATATGAAACAACTTTACCACTTTTATCTTTAGTTTGTAAGACAATCTTATTTGGTGGTAAGAATAAATCAGCTAATTCCTGTAATGAATCAAGATAGCCACCAGCATTATCACGTAAATCTAAAATAACTTTCTTTACTTTTTTATCTTCCATATATTGTAATGCTTTTTTAACATTATCAGGCATTGTAGCAGTAAAATCATTTATTTTAATATAACCAATACCATCACTAATATGATATTGAACACTAGCATCCATTTTCTTTAAAACAATACTAACTGTTTTAGTTTGATTGTTTCTTTGATATTCTATTTTTCTAGTTATACCAGCTTTACCAACAATCTTATTTTGGACTTCTGTAGTAGTTAATCCTTCTAAACTTTTACCATCACATTTTAATAAGTAATCGCCTGTTTGTAAGCCAGCTTTAGCTCCTGGTGAGCCTTCATAGACATGAGTAATCATTGGTTTATTATTAATAATGGCAAATTGAACACCAACTCCAACATATTCACTTTCTAAAGCATCAAAATATTCTTTAGTTTCACTAGCAGGAATATATTCAGTATAAACATCATTCTTTTCATTAGATAATGTCATCGCTTCAGTAGCAGCTTCAATTACTTTTTCATCACCCTGGAAATAATACCAATCATTTTTTAAAGTATTATAATTTTCAATAAAACGAGCTAAGTAAGGATCATTAGTTTTAGTAGAAATAATACCTGTTGGATTACTTGCCAATTTATATAAGCCAATACTATATAAAATAAATAATATTATTCCAATAATAATGAGTTTCTTTTTTTTATTCATCTTTATTACCTGATAAAAAAGCTACTTCTTTTTCAACATCTAAACGATTAAAAATAGGTTCACCTTTTTTAACACTATAACCTTTATTAAAGTTAAAGTTATAAATTGAATCATATTCAACATTATTAATACCTAATTGCGCAAATATTGAATCTGAAGCATGAATTAAGAATGGTTTAAGCATAATACCAACTTGATATAAGCCATTACATAAATTAATTAATACTTTTTCTAATTCATCTTTTTTACTTTCATCTTTTGCTAATACCCATGGTTGTGTATCATCAATATATTTATTTAAAGCATTAATTAAATCAAATATTTCATGATTAGCTTTATCAATATGATATTCATCCATATGTTTTTCATAATTTTCAATTACTAATTTAGAAGTACTTATTAAATTACGATCAAATGAAGTACTAGCATCATTATCTTTAATAGTACCATTAAAATACTTATCAACCATACTTACTGTTCTATTTAATAAATTACCTAATTTATTAGCTAAATCAGTATTGATTGATTCAATAAATAATTCAGGAGTATAAGTACCATCACTACCTAAAACAATTTGTGATAATACATAATGTCTTAAAGCATCATTTCCATAACGATTAATTAATATTTCTGGTTTAACAACATTACCTTTAGATTTAGACATTTTACCATCTTTCATAATTAACCAGCCATGACCATATACTTTATTAGGTAATCTTAAACCTAAAGAAAATAACATAATTGGCCAATAAATTGTATGGAAACGAACAATTTCTTTACCAACTAATTGAAGAATTTCAGTATCATCATCATTCCAATATTTTTGAAATAAACTATCATCATCACTTAAATATCCTAATGAAGTAATATAATTTGCTAGAGCATCAATCCATACATAAATAACATGATCAGGATTTTCAGTAATTGGAATACCCCATTTAAAAGAAGTACGTGAAACACTTAAATCTTCTAAACCAGGATTAATAAAATTAGTTAACATTTCATTTTGTCTTTCAATAGGTTCAATAAAACCAGGATGATCTTGATAATATTTAACTAATCTATCCGCATACTTACTCATTTCAAAGAAATAAGATTCTTCTGTTCTTTTTTCAACAGGACGATGACAATCAGGGCAATTACCATCTTCATCTAATTGAGCATCAGTCCAAAATGATTCACAAGGGATACAATAATTACCTTCATATGTACCAAGATAAACATCACCTTTTTCTAAGAATTTAGAAAAGATTTTTTGAACAATTTCTTTATGACGAGGTTGCGTAGTTCTAATAAAATCATCATTACTAATTTCTAATGTTGCCCATAATTTTTCAATATTATTAACAATACCATCAATATATTCTAATGGTTGCATTCCCTTTTCTAAAGCTGCTTTTTCTAATTTTTCTCCATGTTCATCAGTTCCAGTTAAAAATCGAACATCATAACCCCTCATTCTTTTATATCGTGCTAAACAATCGGCAATAATAGTTGTATAACAATGACCAATATGAAGATTATCACTAGGATAATATATTGGTGTTGTAATATAAAATTTCTTTTGTTTCATAGTATCATTTCCTTTCTATAATAAAAAAAGCCCTTTTTAAGGACGAATTTATCGTGGTACCACCTTATTTTATAGTATTGACTACCTCTAAACACGATAATGGGTGTTAACCAATAAATTCTACTTAATTTCAAACTTATAGCTCCAAGACCATCTTCATTATTATATTCTATCTACTTTCCAGCATTGTAGACTCTCTTTAAGAATTGATAATAACTACTCTTCTTTTCTTTGCTTATGGCACTATTCTATCAAAACAATTCATGATAGTCAAATCTAACAATTTAAAAGATATATAATTGACTAAAAAAATTAGTATTTATATAATACTTATAAGGAGTTGTTATAATGATTCAACTTAATAATAATATTCTTTATCAAACAATTAAGATAAGAAGAAATAAATCTCATAAAGGTGATTATGGTCGTGTTTTATTAATTGGTGGTAATGAAAAATATGGTGGTGCTATCATATTAGCTAGTGAAGCTTGTTTAAAATGTGGTGCTGGACTAATTAGTGTTGCGACTAATAAAAATAATCATTTAGCTATTCATGCCCGTAATCCTGAAATAATGGTTATTGATTATCATAATAAAAATGAATTATTAGAATTAATTAAAAGTTCTAATGTTATTATGATTGGTTCAGGGTTAGGATTAGATAAGCATGCTTTAAAAATATTAAAATTAACTTTAAATAATATTAATAATAAGCAATATCTTATTATCGATGGTAGTGCCATTACTCTACTAACAAGAGAAAATATTAAATATCCTCAAGGACCAAATATTATTTATACTCCTCATCAAAAAGAATGGGAAAGATTAAGTAATATTAAAATTGATGATCAAAATAATGAAATTAATTTAAAGATAGCTAATGATTTAAAAGCTAATTTTGTTCTTAAATCAGATCAAAGTCAAATAGTTTTATATCGTGATAAAAATGATTATTACTTAAATAATGGAACACCAGCTATGGCTACAGGTGGTATGGGCGATGTCTTAGCGGGAATGATAAGTGGTTTTATAACACAATTCAAATCTAATAATGCTATTCTAGCAGCTACTTATTTACATTCTCAAATAGCTAATGATTTAAGTAAAAATAATTATGTCGTTTTACCTAGTGAAATATGTAAGAAAATTCCTTATTATATGAAAGAATATGAAACAAAGTAAATAATATATAAAAATCCAATCTTTAAAAGATTGGATTTATTTTATTATATCTTAATTATTTAAGTTATTTTATTATTTATTAAGAGAGAAAACATTTATAACTTTAAAACTAAATAATTAAAATAAGTAAAGTAATATTAATTAAACAAGGATATTATTCATAAAAGAATATATATAAATATATAAATTATCTATCAATCACTTTCTTATTAAACAAAATCACCGTGGTTACAAAACCAAAGAATAAATAATGATATTATGATAATAATATTCTCTGGCATATAACATGATGAACGTTTAATTAGACCTTTAATATTTCTAAAATCATAGTACTTCATAAACTTCACCTGCAATCATTCTACAATGAAAATAAAGTTTAGTTGTGAATAGAATAAGTGTTTTTGATTAACAAATAAAGACTAATATAATAATTAGTTTATTATATAAATCTACTTTAAAAATATTAAGAAATAATAATAAAAACATAGAGTATTCTCTATGCTTATTATTTATTCAACACGATTATTTTTAATATCATCTTCGATGATAGGTTTTAAATATTGGGCCGTATAACTATCTTTAATTTTAATTATTTCTTCTGGCGTTCCTTCCGCAACAACATTACCACCATTTTTACCACCTTCATAACCTAAATCAATGATATGATCTGCAATTTTTATAAATTCTAAATTATGTTCAATGACGATTACCGTATCACCATTATCAACTATTTTTTGTAATATTTTTACTAATTTATAAACATCATCAATATGTAAGCCAGTAGTTGGTTCATCAAGAATATATACAGTATTACCAGTAGCTTTTTTTAATAATTCCGAAGCTAATTTAACTCTTTGTGCTTCACCACCACTTAATGTTGGAGCACTTTGACCAAGTTTAATATAACCTAATCCTACTTTTGATATTGTTTCTAATTTATGATGAATTTTTGGTAATGCTTTAAAAAATGTTAATGCTTCATCAATTGACATATCTAAAACATCCGCAATACTTTTATCTTTATACTTTATTTCTAAAGTTTCATCATTATATCTTTGACCATGGCATTCATCGCAAACAACATAAACATCAGGTAAGAAATGCATGCTTATTTTTCTTACTCCATCACCTTGACAAGCTTCACAGCGTCCACCTTTAACATTAAATGAAAAGCGTCCTTTTTGGTAACCACGAGCTTTAGCTTCATTAGTCATCGTAAATAAATCTCTAATATCATCAAATACGCCAGTATAAGTAGCTGGATTAGAACGAGGAGTTCGACCTATTGGTGATTGAGAAATATCTACTACTTTATCAATATTATCTAATCCTTTTATTTTCTTAAATTTACCTGGTTTAGCTTTTGATTTATAAATATTTTGAGCTAGAGCCTTATATAATATTTCATTAACTAATGTTGATTTACCACTACCGCTTACCCCAGTAACAACATTTAATTTACCTAAATGAAATTTAACATTTATATCTTTTAAATTGTTTTCACTAGCTCCTATTATTTCAAGATATTTTTTATTACCTTGCTTTCTTTCTTTTGGTAAAGGAATATATTTATTATGAGACAAATATTGTCCAGTAATACTTTCTTTTGTATCTATAATATCATTGAGGCTTCCTTGAGCTACCACATAGCCCCCATTTTCACCAGCCTTTGGGCCAATATCGACAATACAATCAGCCATTTTCATCGTATCTTCATCATGTTCAACTACAATAATAGTATTACCTAAATCTCGCATTTGTTTAAGCGTATTTAACAATTTTTCATTATCTCTTTGGTGAAGGCCAATACTTGGTTCATCTAAAACATATAAGACACCAGTTAAAGCTGAACCTATTTGGGTAGCTAATCTAATTCTTTGAGCTTCACCACCACTTAAAGTTCCAGCCATTCGTGATAAAGTTAAATATTCTAAACCAACATTTATTAAAAATTGTAATCTGTTTTTTATTTCATTGATAATCAATCTTGATATTTGTTGTTCAGTTTCATTTAATTCTAAACTATTAATATAATCTAAAGCTTCATCAATAGCCATTTCAGTAAATTCATAAATATTTTTACTTCCTACTTTAACACTCAATACTTCTTGACTTAGTCTAGAACCATGACATGTTTCACAAACTCTTTCGGCCATAAAAGTACCATACCAATCACGAGCACCTTCACTAGTAGTTGTCGCATAACGACGTTCTATTAATCTTTTGACTCCTTCAACATATTCATTTTTTTGATAAACATTACCGCTACTTGTTTCTATTTTAAATTTTATTGGTTTAGTTGAACCATATAAAACAATATCTCTTTCTTTTTTAGTAAATTTATTAATTGGTTTATCCATATCAATATTATATTCATGACATAATATTCTTATCTGTTGTGCTTCAATATTATCTGTTTTAATAATATTACGATAATATCTTATTCCACCATCATTAATTGATAACTCTGGTTTATCAATTAATAAATCTTCATCTACTTCCATTTTAAAACCTAAACCTTTACAATCAGGGCAAGCACCTAAAGGTGAATTAAAAGAAAATAAACGAGGTTCTAAATTAGGAATATTAAAACCACATATTGGACAAGCATAATTCTCTGAAAAAGTTAATATTTCTTTCCCTGTATCAACTAAAGCAATTCCTTTAGCTAATTTTAAAGTAATTTCTAAATCATCAGCTAATCTAGATTCAATACCTTCTTTAACAACGATACGATCTATTACCACATCGATATTATGACGATTATTTTTTTCTAATTCTTGAACATCTTCTAAATAAACAAGTTCCTGATCGACTTTAGCACGAACATAACCATCTTTAATTAATTTATTAATTAAATCTTTATGGGTTCCTCTACGATCTTTTACTACTTGCGCTAATATTTGAATTCTAGTACCCATTTTTAAAGACATTATTTTTTCAATCATTTGTTTTATTGTTTGAGCACTAATTTCAATACCATGAATAGGACAATAAGCACGACCAATACGAGCATATAATAATCTTAGATAATCATATATTTCAGTAACTGTACCAACAGTTGAACGTGGATTATTATTAGTTGTTTTTTGTTCTATAGAAATAGCAGGTGATAAACCATCAATACTATCAACATCTGGTTTATTAGAATTACCTAAAAATTGGCGAGCATAACTACTTAGACTCTCCATGTATCTTCTTTGTCCTTCTGCATATATTGTATCAAAAGCTAAACTCGATTTACCTGAGCCACTAAGCCCAGTAAAAACAATTAATTTATTCTTATCTAATTCTAAATTAATATTCTTTAAATTATGTTCACGAGCACCTTTTATTATTAATTTATCTTTCATTCTCTCACCTTTATCATTATAACTTATTTATATTACATAATAAAAACAATTACACTTTTAGTTATTATGTAGAAAATAACTATTTAATCCATGAATAAATATAATTATTAGCTAATCATTTTAATAAACATCTTCTTTCTTATTGGGATAAATAAAATTAACCATAAAATCAATTAAGAAGTGAATAATAATTCCTGGAATAATTGAAGAATAAGCTAAATAAATAAATCCTAAAATAATACCTACTACTCCTGTTTTAATAATACCTTTACTACCTTGATATGAATGAGCTAAACCAAAGATAACTCCTGTAATAATAGGTAATATTAATAAATTAATATGAGGGAATAAATATGTTAGGATATAGAAAAAAATAAATCTAGTAAGAAATTCTTCACAAAAACCAGCACTAAACGCCACAAAAGGAAAAATCTTTTTTTCTTTAACAGATCGAGGTATTAACATATTACCAGCTACTTCATCTAAAATACCATTATTATTTTTATCAAGGCTTTGCCAAGTAAATAAACGATATTCTTCATTAGTAGCTAAAGAATAAATTTGTTTAAGATATATTAAGATAATAATCATACTAATAATGATAATAATGACTTTTAAAATGATATTAATATTAAAACTCATATTAAAAGTGAAAGTATTAATTAAATTATTTTTATCTATAATGAAAATAATTACCAAACATATTATGGTCGTAACCCAACTATTAATAATACTTTTATAATAAAAACTTAATCTAGTTTGAGGTTTAATATATTTTAAGTTATATTTCTTATTATTTTTAATGCCACTTAACATAGCTCTTAATAAATAAATTAATAAAATAATAATTACTAATATCATTCTAGATCAATCCTTTTCTAAAATATCAATACCAATATTAGTATCTCTTACATAAATAGATGAATGATATTTACTTATTAAATATACAAAATAGAAATCACCAGCACATCCAGAAAAATGAATCCCCATTATCATTAACATGATAGCAGGATGAAAATTAATTATCATTAAGATAATTAATAAGCTTGTATTGATAATAAAAGGAGCTAAGGAAATAATAATAAATTGTTTTTTAGAATAGATACCTTCAGGATTAGAAGCATATAACATTCCTTTAGAATAACCAAATTTTATTCTAGCTTCTTTCTTAAATATTTTAAAGAATAAACCGTGAATTAATTCATGAATAATAAATATTACAACTAATAAAATAAGAAAGATAATACTATCTAAGATATGAAATGTAAATGATATATTTTTATTAGTTATTAAAAAAAAGATTATTATTGTAATAAAAATAAACATAATAAATAATAATATTGAAATTATATTTACTTTATTTAATTCTTTACTATTATTTAATAGATCTATTTTCTTTATTAGTTTATATTGCTCTTCTTGTAAATCATTCATAATGACATTATTATAACTGATTTATCAACTTTAATAAATAGAAGTGCTATAATATGAATTAATTATTATATGAAAAGAGTAAGTGATATGTTTTTTAAATATAAGGAATATCAATTATATTATGAAATTTATGGAGAAGGTCAACCTTTATTAATATTACATGGTTGGTATTTAGATCATCGTAGTTTATATTCTTTAGTTGAGAAATTAGAAAATAAAGATAATTATCAACGAATATATCTTGATATTGTTGGTATGGGATTATCAAGTACCCCTAATCATATTCTAACTAATGATGAAGTAGTAGTTATCTTAGAAGCTTTTATTAAAGAACTTATTAATAAACAAATATTTTCCATATTAGCATATTCTAATGGTGGATATTTATCTTTGGGTATTGCCTATGATTTTTATAAACAAATTAATAATATGATATTATTAGCACCAGTAGTTATTCCTAATCATAGTAAAAGAATAGTAGAAAAAAGAAATGTAAAATTATTAGATATTGAAAATGATATACATAATCAAACATTACAACAATATCTTAAAGTTGGCTCATTAATAAGTAAAAATAGTTTTCAATTATATCAAAAAGATATTTTACCTGCTTTAATATTAGGAGATAAAAATTATTTAATACCTTTTCACGATAAACAAAAAGCATTTATTAATAAGAATGATTTATTTAATAGAATTAAAAATATAAATATGCTTTTTATTTTAGGTAAACATGATAATGTTGTTGGTTATCAAGACCACTTACATCTTAAAAGTATTTTAAATAATACTAATTTTATTGTTTTAGATAATGTTGGTCATTATCTTTTTATTGAAGAACAGGATAAGATAATAAAAATAATACAAGAATATTTAAATAATAATAAATAGGACGCTATTTTAAAATAACTAAAAATCCTTAAACTACTGATAAATACAGTATATTTAAGGATTTTTATCTTATAAAGTGTTAAAGATAAATTTATTATAACTATATTAATCCATTTCTAGTAATTCATAACTTATTTTAGCTTCATCAAGCATCTTTTTACTAGCTATATTTATATCAGTACCATTATATTTATCTTCTAAATAATATATTTTCTTTATTCCAGCTTGAATAATTAATTTAGCACATTCATTACAGGGAAATAAAGTTACATACATTTCACTATTATTTAAATCACATTTAGCTTCAATAATAGCTTTAGCTTCACTATGAAGAATATAAGGATATTTTGTTTCTAAAAATGCTCCCTCTCTAGTATCTAAAGGATAATTATTAATATTTAAGCCTGTAGGTAAAGTATTATAACCATTACTTAAAATAACATTATCTTTAATAATAACACATCCTACTTTAGTATTAGGATCACATGATAATTTACTATTATTAATAGCTAATTGCATAAACTTCTTCTTATTATTCATCATAATTAATTACTCCTAAATTATCATAGTATTTATCTAATTCTTTACTTACTTCACTAGCTTTAATTGTATTTGTCGTTTTTAAATAATCAATATACTTAGTTTCATATTCTGTATTACGAGATAATGTTTGATTTGGAATAAAATAAGTACCTACCATTAATATTAAAATAACAATAACACTAATTAGATATGGTTTTCTAATAGGCATTTTTTCAGTATCTAAAGCAATAACACTCATAGCACCTATTGAAATAGCAATTAAATTAACAACAATACTTGTTGGATCAAGAAAAACAATCAATAAATATAAAACAATCATTGGTAAATTACTAACAATATTTAACATAGCAAATTTCTTTTCTGTTGGTAACATTAAGGTTCCTATATAAGCACCTGTCACTAATGACATTATTGGAAAAGAACCAAGATAAATATTACCTTGTGATACAAAAACCATACTAATTAAAATAGCTATTATTCCAATAACAAATAAAATAATTGTTTTCTTTAAACCTAATTTTAATTCTACTAAAGTATTATATATAAAGAAATAATAAGCCACAATAAATACAGTTAATAATCCTTGATTAGTAAATAATCCCGTTAATAATCTAGAAAATTGATGTAATTCAGTAATAAAAGGAGTATAAATAGCATAATCATATAAATAAGTATTGGCATTAGTAATACCTTGAACGCCAAATAAATTATATAAAACAAATAATATTGTAACAGTAATAGTAAACATTGGTCTTTTTAATGGTAAAGTAAAATCAATTACTTTAAAACTTGATTGTTTCTTTTCATTTGCTTGATTAGTACGCTCATTAGTAAAACTATTCATTTGCATAAAGTTATTTAAATTATAAACTTTTTTTAAATTAGGAAATTCACTATTAAATATTTCACTATTAACTAAATCATCTTGTGTTTCTAAAACAACTGAATAAATATTATCTACTTTTTCTTCAACTACTCCTCCAAAATAAATACATAAACATTGAGGATTTTCAA
>JAISTP010000031.1 GCA_031272545.1 Bacilli bacterium
TTTTCATATGATGATTTTCTATCATTATGAATTTATTAATGCTTTATGGTTTGGTTTATTTCATTCTGTTAGTGCGATTAATAATGCTGGTTTTGATTTAACAGGTAATAGTTTTATGATGTTTAATCATGATTATTTATTTCAAAGTTATATTATGTTTTTAATTATTATAGGAGGACTTGGATTTCCTGTCTTACTTGATATTAAAAATTATTTTATTAGTAAAAAAAAGAATGAATTATTTAGATTTTCTATTTTTTCAAAAATAAGTGTTTCAACATATTTTATTATTACGATAATTTCTTTTATTTTAATTTGTATTGTCGATTTTAATAATTTATTTAAGAATAAAGATGTTATAGAAGGTATCTTTTATTCGTTGTTTCATGTAATTTCAGCACGTAATGCAGGTTTTGCGACTATGGATTTAACTCATTTCTCACAAGCAACGCAAATGATTTTAGCATTACTTATGTTTATTGGTGCTGCTCCAGCATCTACAGGCGGTGGTATTAGAACAACTACCTTTGCTTTAGTATTTTTATATTTAAAAAATAATTTAAGTGATAAAGTAGATGTTGAAGCATTTAATCGCCGTATTCCTAAAAAAACAATTCATGCGGCTTTAATAACTTTTTCATATGCAATATTCTTAGTTACAATTGCGGCTTTTACACTTGTGGCTCTAGATCCACATTCACGATTAATTCAAGCTTTTTTTGAAGTTTGTTCTGCATTTGGTACAACAGGTTTAACTTTAGACTTTACCCAAGAATTAACACCTATTTCTAAATTAGTGGTTGCTATTGTTATGGTTATTGGTCAAGTGGGAATAGCTAATACTTTATTATTATTTACTAGACATAAAAATGATTCTAATGATGTTAGAGTTCCCGAAGAAAATATTCAGATAGGTTAGTGAAATTATGTTTAAAGAAAAATTATATACTTTCTTTTTTGGTAAAAAAAATAAAAATATCTCTTATCGTCGTCGTATAGCTAGATGGTATATTACAACTATTTTACTTGGAGCTATTTTACTATATTTACCTTTAACTCATAATAACGGTGGTCTTATTAGTGTTATCGATTCTTTTTTCATCTCTACTTCAGCTTTTTCTATAACAGGACTTACAACTGTTAATATTAGTGAAACTTTTAATTGGTTTGGTCATTTAATCATTGTTATTCTTATTCAAATAGGAGCTGTAGGCTTAATGTCAATTAAAGCTTTAATTTTAGTATTAGTTAATCGTAAAATAACGACTACAGATCGAATGATGATTCATACAGAACATAAACAAACATCAACTGCCGGTATGGTTCGTTTAGTTAAAGATGCTGTTTTAATAATGTTAAGTGTTCAATTAATATTTACTTTTATTTTATCTATTCATATGATGATTACTTATCAATATAATTTTTTTGAAGCTCTTTGGTTTTCATATTTTCATATGACTGCGGCTTTAACTAATGCTGGTTTTGATTTAACAGGCAATTCTTTATATTCTTTTAGTAATGATTATTTATTACAAATTTATTTTATGATTGTTATCATTATTGGTGGTCTAGGATTTCCTGTTTTAATCGATTTAAAAAGATTTTTTATTAGTAAAAAAAATAAAGAAAGATTTAGATTTTCTTTATTTTCTAAAATTAGTCTTGTAACATATTTTGTTGTTTTATTGGTTGGTTTATTATTTATCATTATAAGTGATTATAATTATTTATTTAATGATGTTGGTGGAATAAAAGGCTTTTTCATTGCCTTATTTCAAGTTGTATCTTCTCGAAGTAGTGGACTAGCAACTATTGATATTCATAACTTTAATAGTGCTTCACAATTTATGATAACTATTTTAATGTTTATTGGAGCAGCTCCAGCTTCAACTGGTGGTGGTATTAGAACAACAACACTTGCGATAATTGTTTTATATTTAATTCATTTTGCATCAAATAAAAAAGATGTTGAAGCTTTTAATCGTCGTATTCCTAATGCGACTATCTTTAATTCATTTGTGAGTGTTTTAGTCGCTATGACTATGGTAAATTTTGCTTCTTTATTAATTTTATTATTAAATAAAGATTTAAGTTTTCTTGATATAATTTTTGAAGTGTGTTCAGCTTTCGGGACTACTGGATTTTCTTTAGGTATAACTTCATCACTTGATAGTGTTGGTAAGATTATTATTGCTCTTCTAATGATAATAGGGCAAATGGGCATTACTAATACTTTATTGATAATATCTAAAAATAAAGAAGATGATGATTTAATTAAATATCCAGAAGAAAATATTGCTATTGGTTAAAGTAAAAGGAAGTTATATAAACTTCCTTTTATTAGGAATATTAAGATTTTGAATCTTTTTCTTTTAATTGTTTGAATTTTTTTAAGGCATTATCTCTATTAATCGTAAATCCTAAAAATGATGTTTCAACTTTATTATTTTTAATATGGACAATGCAATTAAATGTATAGTTAAGTGTATTTTTTCTTACCATTAAATATCTTAAATCATAAAATCTAATATCTAATTCATCATTACTATGATGTTTAATTACATAGTTAAATATTGGTGTAAAATCAATAAATGTTTTAAAATCATGATTCTTTAATAGTTCTTGTTCTAACTCATTAGATAACTCTTCTTTTCTTTTTTCATATCTTAATTGGATTATTGTTTTATATCTAACAATACCAATATAGAATTTCTTATCTGTTGTTTCATAAACATATTTCCAATTAATTGGCGTTGATTTAGCTTGTAATATTAATCTTTTATATTTACCATATTTTCTAATTAATAATTTTTTTAATTGATAGTGATAAATATAAGAACAAAAGATGTAAACAATAACTAATCCATAAACAATATTAAAAGTAATAATAATATCAGTTTTTAAAAAGATAATACATAAAAAAGCAATAAAGTGTAAGATAAGAAAGATAGCATCAAAAGTATATGTTATTCCTAAAGCTATCCATTTCTTTTTGATAGGCCATAGAAATTGAACACCATATCCATTAAGTAAATCGGTAAAGATATGGGATATTACGCCAACACTGGCAACGATTAAGTATAAAGGATAATTTTCTTTTGTACTTAGATATCCAAAAATGCTTAAGAGAATTATCCAAATTATTCCTAAAACAAATGAATGTGATATTCCTCGATGATTTTTAATATAAGCTTGTGAACTTTTTAATTTAAATACTAGATCAATATCTGGAATGTTATTGGCAATAAGACTAATACAAACAATACTTGCTTCATTAACTTCAATATTTTGATTGGTTGCTAGTTTAGATATTACTAAACCAGTTGCAACTCCCATACATATATGTGATGATGTATCCATTTTTATTTATCCTTAAAAAAGTAATATGACAAGAATATAAGTAATGATTCTAGTGATTGATCGATATTGTCTAGAAATGTGTCAGTATCTAATGTTAAGTAGATATCATAAATATTTTCACGTTCATAATCATCAGTGTCAAATACTTTAATTGTAGCACTTTCATCATTTTTTTCATCAAGTTTTGAAAAATCAATATCAAATGAAGCACATATCAAATTAGCATTATCTTTACTTAAATTATTTTTTAAAATATTAGTCCAATAATTAGTATCAATATGATATTGTAATTGATAATAATCAAGTAATAACTTAGTTAGTGAATATTTAGTATTAATTGTAATATTATTTATTCCTAATCGAGTAGTTAAATCATTATTTATTATTCTTAAAATATCAATATGCTTAAAATTAAAAGATGTATTTCTAATATTTACTAAAGCTTTATCATTCCAAATACTAATAATCGTATTTAAAACATAAGAGTTGTCACAAGATATAAATATTTTCTTCATATCATTTTGGGTTAACATTGGTTTAAATATTTTAAAATTAGATATTGAAATTCCTTTTAAAGGATGATTAGGACTATTATATTCATTATAATATTTAATTGATTTACCACCATTATTATCCCATTCAATAATATTAGTTGAATAATCATCTACTAAAACACAATCAGAAATATCATCAATATTAAATATTTCTTTAACTAATTTAACTTTTGATTCTTTTTGTGGTAAAGAGATATATTTTTGAATACCTTCACTATTAGTTATCGTTAATAATTCATTTAAAGTAATATCTAATACTTTGCATAATCTAAGTTGTTTTGATTTTTCATACATTAAATCAGGATATTTAGTTAGAATAAAAACATTATCTAATTTAAAAAGATCTTTAACTATATCTGGATTACGACAAATTGATGAATCATACATTAATTTAATTGCTTCACCATTTTCATTAGGAAATTCACCAATAGAATGGTGAATACGTCTTTCAGTATTTAATGAATAGAAGCCTGAATGTTCTAAAATTGTATTATCTACATCAAAAAAGAATCTCATAATATCACTTCCTTTTTTTGAACTTTCTAATTATATCATATAATTTATATTATAGATATTGAATGATATTTTTATGATATAATTAAAGAGGTGATAATTGTGGCTAAAAAGAAAAGAAAAAATACTAAAAAACAATTAAATAAACAAAATAAAGAAGTTATTTATTATATAATTGCTTTTTTAGTTTTATTAATATTATTAATTGGTTTATTTAATATAGGCATTGGTGGTACATTTATTAAAAATATTTTTAACTATTTATGTGGTGATATTGTAGATATTATTGTAATGATTCAATTGTTTATTTATTTTGGATATGTTTTAGTTAAAGGTGATTTTTTAAAGTTATTTTCTCGTTATGTTATTGGTTCTTTAATATTTGATATTGGTCTTTTAATAATAATGGCTTATATTAATAGTAATAATATGTCTGGTTTAAAAATAATTGATTATTCTCATTTAGCTTTGTCTAAGTTAGGTATTATTCAAATGTTATTATTTGGTGGTTTAAGTGAAATATTTAATCGTTCTGGGGCTTTAATGTTTGGTGTCTTCTTTATCATTATTGGAATTATTATTTATTTTATGATTAGTGTTTCAACTTATTTACAAAGAAGTAGTAATAGTATTAAAAATATTACTGAAGATACTAAAAATAATTTAAAAACTTTTATTGAAAATAAAAATAATAATAAAAAACAAAAGAGTGTTTTTTTTAAAAATGTAAAAAATGATAATTTAGATAATAATGTTGTACCAATTAATATGATGGAAGAAAGTGAGTTAATTAGTAATAATGAATCAAATATTGGTTTACAAGATATTAATGATAGTTTACCTTTTGATTTAGATGAAGATGAAGAATTATTAATTAATAATGATAAAATCTTTGATTTAGATAATATTATTATGGAACATAAAGATTATGTTATTCCTAGTATTGATTTATTAAATAATCCTAAGAAAAGTAATGGTAGTAATGATAATTTGCGATATGCTCAAGAAAAAGCGGATTTACTAACAAAGTTTTTAAGTGATTTTAATATTAATGCAAAAGTTGCTAATATAAATATAGGACCTTCTATTACTAAATTTGAAGTAGTTCTAGCAACAGGTACAAGAGTTAATCGAGTAGCTAATTTATTTGATGATATTAAGATGGCTCTAGCTGTTAAGCAATTACGTATTGAAGCACCAATTCCTGGCAAATCAGCTATTGGTATTGAAATTCCTAATATTAAAAATACGATTGTAACTTTAAAAGAAGTTTTACAAGATATTGATTATAGTAAAGAAAATAAATTAGTATTTGGTTTAGGTAAAGATATTAATGGTAAAAGTATTTATACTTCATTAAATAAGATGCCACATCTTTTAGTAGCAGGAACAACTGGTAGTGGTAAATCAGTTTGTATTAATTCAATAATTATTTCTTTTTTATTAAATGCTTCTTTTGAAGATGTTAAGATGTTATTAATTGATCCTAAAAAAGTTGAATTAAGTGTTTATAATAATATTCCTCATCTTTTAACTGGCGTTGTTAATGATCCAAAACAAGCAAGTGTTGCTTTAAAAAGAGTAGTTGATGAAATGGAAGAACGTTTCCAATTATTAGCGGAACATAATTGTAAAAATATGGAATCATATAATCAATATGTTAATAAGTTCAATAATAAAATAAGTGATGATAAACTTAAAATTAAACCTTTACCTTATATTGTCGTAATCATTGATGAATTAGCTGATTTAATGATGGTTGCCCCAAAAGAAGTTGAAGAAAGTATCATGCGTATTGCGCAAATGGGCCGTGCGGCTGGAATTAATTTAATTGTCGCAACTCAACGTCCTAGCACTGATGTAATAACTGGTTTAATAAAAGCTAATATTCCTAGTCGTATTGCTTTTGCGGTAGGTAGTGGCATTGATTCTCGAACTATATTAGATATGGTTGGTGCTGAAAAATTACTTGGAAAAGGGGATATGTTATTTAAACCAATTGATGCTAATGCTCCTCTTAGAATTCAAGGAACATTTTTATCAGATAAAGAAGTTGAAAAAGTAGTTTATGCAATTAAAAAACAATCATTTAGTAATGAAGAAAATATAGAAACTAATAAATTTAATGATTTAACTTCTAAACAAGCTAGTACTGTTGAAAGTAGTGATGATTTGTATGATGAAGTAGTTGCTTTTATAAAAACACAAGATACTACTAGTACTTCATCAATTCAAAGAAGATTTAGAATTGGTTATAATCGTGCAGCTAATTTAATTGATGATTTACAAGCAAATAGTTATATTTCTGGTCCAAATGGTAGTAAACCAAGAGATGTATTAAAAAGAGGAGAATTAGATGAATAATATTATTAAAAATGATAAGTTTAAAACTAATTATTTAAAAATTAGGTATGTTATTGATTGTGATGAATTACTTTATAATAAAGCTTTATTATTGAGTGAGTACTTAACATATGCTAATAATAAAACTAAAACAGATAAAAAGACAATTCAATTACTTGATAGTTTATATGATGCATCTTTTGGGGTAAGTGTTGCTATTAAATCTAATAAAATTTGTTTTGATTTTAATATTGGTTTTGTTGCATCTAAGTATATAAATGATAAAAATTATCTAGAAAAATTAATGCAAACTTATTATGATTTTATTTTTGATCCGTTTACAATTAATAATGAATTTAATATAGATATTTTTGAAAAAAATAAATTTAACATAATTAATGCACTTAAAGCACAATATGATGATAAAAATACTTATGCTTATCTACAATTTAATAAAATTATTGGTCAAGATACTTCTTTAGCTATAAATAGTAGTGGTAATGAAAATATTATTAATCAATTAAATATAAATGATATTAAAGTATTATATGATGATATTATTAAAACAAAGCCGTATTTTAAAGGTTATGTTAATAACAATGATTATGAATATATTAATAATTTTATTAATAATAATTTTGTTTTAAATAATAATTATGTTTATTTAACAAATACTAAATTAATTAAACTAACTAATGATAAAGTTATTGAACATGATGATATAACGCAAGGTAAATTATTTATTAAAATTAAATTTAATAATGATTTTAAAAAAGAAGATTTTATTAAGTATCAATTATTAAATACTATTTTAGGTTCATCTTCTAATTCATATTTATTTAAAATAGTTAGAGAAGAATATAACTTATGCTATTCCATTAGATCATTATATAATCATTATTATAACTATATTATGATAACAGCTGGTATTGATGTGAATAATTACGATAAAACAATTAGTGTCATTAAAGATATTATTGATAAAATAAAAATAAATGATATTAATCAAGAAGATTTTGATATCGCTAAAATATCTTTAATTGATATTATTAAAAAATTATCTGATGAACAAATAAGTATGATTAATTATCAAATAAATCGAGAGGCTTTAAATGTTGTATCGAATATTGAAGATGAAATATCTTTAATAAATAAGTTAAAAAAAGAAGATTTAAAGGATGTCATGAGTAGTATTGAATTAGAATTTAAATATATGTTAGGAGCTATTAATCATGAGTAGTAAGTATTATTCTCATATTGATGAGACTTTATATTCTCATCAATGTAATAATGGTTTAAAAGTATTTGTTATCGAAAAAAAAGAATTTACTAAAACTTACGGGATATTTGCGACTAATTTTGGTTCTTGTCATAATCATTTTAAAATTAATAATAAAGAAATAAAGGTAATTGATGGTTCAGCTCATTTTTTAGAACATAAAATGTTTGAAAAAGAAGAATATGATGTAATGGATCTTTTTTCAAAACAAAGTGCTTCTTGTAATGCTTTTACTTCTTTTAATAAAACAGCTTATTTATTTAGTTGTACTGCTTATGTTAATAAGAATATTGAAACTTTATTGGATTTTGTTCAAGATATTGATATTAGCGAAGATAGTGTTGAGAAAGAAAAACCTATTATTGCATCTGAAATTAATATGTATAAAGACAATGTTGATTGGCAAACCATGTATTTATCATTAGCTTCTTTATATCATAATAATCCTATTAAATTAGATATTGCAGGTAGTGTTGAAAGTATTTATCAAATAAATAGAGATTTATTATATAAATATTATCAAGCTTTTTATCATCCTAGTAATATGATTTTATTTATTTGTGGTAATGTTAATCATCAAGATGTATTTAATTTAGTTGATACTAATCAAGCTAATAAAAAATTTGATGATATTAAAATAGAATTAATTAGAAGTAATGAACCTACTTCAATAGTAGAAGATAATATTGTAAAAGAAATGAGTATTAATAATCAAAGATTATCTTATAATTTTAAGATAAATGATTTTGTTTTAGAACCATTTAAACAAGATATTTGTATGGATATCTTAATGAATATTTTATTTAGTGAAAAAAGTGATTTTTATTTAGATTTATTTAATAATAAAATTATTACTAGCGATTATTATTATTCTTATTCACAAGATTATATTTTAAGTTATGCTTTTGTATCTTTTGATTTTATTTCATTAGATAATGATAAACTTATTAGATATTTAGATAATTATTTTACTAAAGATTTAACTAAATTAATTAGTATTGAAGATTTTAATATTGCGAAAAATAAATATATTGGTGATTTCATTAAATTATTTAATGATCCTGCTCGTATTGCGAATACTTTTATTTCATATTATTATTTAGATTATGATTTATTTAAAAGTATTGATTTAATCAATGAAATAACTTTTGAAGATTTAAATAAAGTTAGTTCATTATTTAATAGTAAATATCATACAATAACTAATATTGTTCCTAAGAAATAAATTGTTAATAAAAAAAAGAAAATTTAATTATTTTCTTTTTTCATATATAAATCAATTTCTTTTTTTAAATAGGTAATTATTTCATCTTCTTTTATCGTTGTAATTATTTCACCTTTTCTAAAAAAGATAGCTTGATTTTTTCCTCCAGCAATACCAATATCTGCTTGTTTAGCTTCTCCTGGACCATTAACGACACATCCCATAATTGCAACTTTTATATTAGATTTTTTATCTTTTAAATATAAATCTATCTCTTTTATTATCTTAAACATATCATACTGTAATCTTCCACAAGTAGGGCATGATATTAAAGTAGGTATTAAATTAGCAAGATGATAATTCTTTAATAATTCTTTACATACTCTAATTTCTTTAACAGGATCATCACTAAGACTTATTCTAATTGTTGAACCTATTCCTTGTTTAATTAAAGGAGATAAACCGGCACATGATTTAATAGTGCCACTAAATTCATTACCTGCTTCAGTTATTCCTAAATGTAAAGGGTAGTTAAACTCTTTAGCAGCAAGTTCATATGCTTCCATACAAATATCTATTTCACTTGCTTTTAAAGATAAACAAATATCATAAAAATTTAAATCTTCTAATATTTTTATATGTTTTTTAGCACTTGCAATCATTGCTTTAGCACATGGGTATTTATATTGAGACAAGATATCTTTTTCTAAAGAACCTAAATTTACTCCTATTCTAATAGGAATATGTTTTTCTTGACATGCTTTAACTACAGCTTCAACTTTATCTTTACTACCAATATTTCCAGGATTTATTCTAATTTTATCAATTCCATTTTTAATAGCTTCTAAAGCTAAATGATAATCAAAATGAATATCAGCTACTAAAGGAATATTAATACTTTCTTTTATTTTTTTAATCGCTTTAGCATCTTCCATATCAAGTACTGCAACACGTACTAATTCACATCCAGCTTGTTCTAATTCATTTATTTGCTTAATTGTACTATTAATATCTTTAGTTTTAGTATTACACATTGATTGAATTATAATTTTATCATTACCACCAATTTGTAAATCTTTAACTTTAATTGGTCTAGTTTCATTTCTAGTATACATTTTATCACCTAAAAATATTATACATTACATTTAATTGAAAACAATGAACATTCATATAAATAGATATAATTTAGATAAAATAGTAGAAATAAATTATTACTTATGATAGAATAATAAGGAGTATGGAGGTGTGATCATGAGAGATAATATTACATTAAAATGTACTGAATGTGGTGAAGAAAACTATATTGCGAAAAAGAATAAAAAATTACACCCAGATCGTGTTGAATATAAAAAGTATTGTTCAAGATGCAATGCTAAAACAGTGCATAAAGAGAAAAAATAGATTATTAAGTTTTAATAATCTTTTTTTATTAAGAAAGGAGTAATAAAATGAAACTAGAAATGATAGTTAATAGTTTTATTGATGAGAATACTTATATTATTTATGATAAAAATACAGCATTAGTAATTGATCCTGGTTCTGATTTTAATAAAATTGATACTTTTTTAGTAAATAATAATTTAAATGATATTTATATTTATTTAACTCATTCTCATATTGATCATATTCTTTCATGTGAGAAATTAGTTATTAAATATAATTGTCCTATCTATGTGCATAAAAAAGAATTAGACTTATTACAAAATGATAAACAAAATATGTCCGTAATGTATGATAGTGTTGATATCAAAGATGCTATTGGTATTGAAGATGAATTAAAAATTAAAAATTTAGGTACTTTTAAAGTATACTTAGTTCCTGGACATACTAAAGGATGTAGTATGTTAGAAGTAAAAGAATTAAATGCTTTATTTAGTGGTGATTTTGTTTTTTATCATGAAGTAGGGCGTACTGATTTACCAACAGGTTCTTATTCAGATATGTTAGATTCTTTAGATATTTTAAAAACATTTACTAATAATTTTGATATTTATCCTGGTCATGGACCTAAAACTAATGTCTTTGATGAAGTTAAGCATAATCCATATATTAGAAGATAATGAAAATATTATTTAGTCCAACTAAACAAATGAATTTTAGTAATCTTATTAAAAGAAAAAATGATATTAATATTCAAGAAGTAAATGATAATATTGATTATTTAAAGAGTTTAACTACTTTGGAATGTTATGATTTATTAAAAACAAAAGATAATTATTATGATATTAATCAAAATATTAATGTATTAAGTAAAAAAGCTATTAATTTATATAAAGGAATTAGTTTTAAACAATTAACTAATATCAATAATGATAATTATCAAAATTTACTAATTTTAAGTGCTCTTTATGGCTATAGTTATGCTTTTGATTATATAAGTCCTTATCGCTTTGATTATACAATGAAAGAAAGTAAAAAAAATTATCAAATATTTTGTAATAGAATTAATGATTTAATTAGTGGTGAAGATATTGTTTATAATTTAGCTTCAAATGAATTTAGTAAAGATTTAAAGCATCATAATATGATTAATTTTATCTTTTATCTTAAAAAAGATAATAAATTAGTTCAACACTCAGTTAGTTCAAAGAAAATGAGAGGACAATTAGCTAATTATATTATTAATAATAAAAATATTGATTTAGAATCATTTAATTATGATAATTTTTATTTTGATGATACTTTATCCAGAAATAATT
>JAISTP010000034.1 GCA_031272545.1 Bacilli bacterium
ATGTTCAATATTAAATATTTTTGATTCAACTTTACCACTATTAGTAACTATTACTATTACTAAACTATTAGCTGATAATGGAAGTAATTCTATTTTATTTAATATTTCATTTTGTGCATCATTTCCTAAAGCAATTGAAGTATAATTAGTCATCTCTGAAATTAAATCACAACTTTTTTTAATAGCATCACTAATGGCCAAACGCTTATCATTAAATAAATCATTAATTGCATCTTCAATACTTTTATCATATTTGTTCTCAGTTAAGTTATCAACATAATAACGATAACCAGCTTTTGAAGGAACACGTCCACTTGAAGTATGTGTTTTTTCTAATAAACCATATTCTTCAAGCAATGCCATTTCATTTCTAATAGTAGCACTAGAATATGGTAAATGATAATTTGCTTGTAAAGTTTTTGAACCAATAGGTGTAGCATTTAAAATAAAGTCATCAATAATTGCTTTCAATATTGCAATTTGCCGAGATGTTAACATAGGTCTCACCCCTTTTAGCACTTTATCTTCCTCAATGCTAATAGCATTATATACTCTCTTTTTAGCATAGTCAATATAAGAGTGCTAATGTACACATTTTAACAATAACATAATAAAAAAGTAGAATTAATCTACTTTTTATTGCTAATATTTATTAGTATTTTACTTATTATTAAATCAATTATATTATCTTTTAATATTAAATGAATGTCTAATAAGAAAAGGTGCTATTAATGTTGCGACAATAATAACAATAACAAGTTCAGAATAAACGACATCACTTATTAAAGCTGAACTAAAACCAATTTGAGCTATTATTAAAGCCATTTCTCCTCTGCTTACCATTCCAGCACCAATAGTATAGCTACTCTTCCAATTAAACCCACTTAGTTTAGCCGCAATTGCACAACCACCTAACTTAGTTAGAATAGCTATGATAGTAAAGACAATTATTAATAAAATATTTTCTTGTAAAGCTAAGAAATTCATATTTAAGCCAATACTAGTAAAGAAAACAGGAACAAAGAAAGTATAACCAATTATTTTTAGATTATTCTCTATCTTATGTTTTAGATCATTATGTGTTTGAGCAACAGCTACTCCAGCAAAAAAAGCACCAATAACATCACTAAAACCACAAAAACGAGCTAATTCGGATAATAATAAACAAATAATTACAGCACCAATAGTTGCGGAAGGCCATATTGGTAATTGATAAATTAATGGCATTACTTTAGGAACAATCCATTTTACAAATAAATAAGCTACAAAAATAAAAAGTACTTGTAATAAAGATTGCATCCATAAAGAATTACTAATAGCATCACTATTTTCTTTCGCAAAAAAACTTAAGAAAACACTTAATAATAATACAGCAATAATATCATCAACAATAGCAGCTCCTAATACTGTACTACCTTCTTCTGATTTTAATTTACGATATTCTTGAAAAACTTCTACTGATATTGATATTGAAGTAGCAGCATATACTAAACCAATAAACATAGCTTGAATATTATTATAACCAGTATATTTACATAGCAAATAAAAGACTACAATAGGTATGATAACACCAAATATGGCAACACTTAATGATGGTTTAATGTGTTTTTTTAATAATGATAAATCACTTTCTAAACCAGCCATGAACATTAAGAAAATAACCCCTATTTCACTTATAAATTCAATAGTGTGTGATGGTTGAACTATATTTAAAATAGCTGGACCTAAAATAATACCTACTAATAATTGACCAACAACAGCAGGTAATCCTATTTTTTTAAAGATAGCACCAAATAAAGTAGTAAATATTAATATAATAACAATAACAGCAATTTCACTCATGTAAACACCTCAAAATTAATTTACTAGATTATAACATAAAATAAACATTATTAATAAATAATAACAATTAAATTTTATTATATAGTTAATAACCCTTTTAATATAAATACTAATTTTATAAATTAATATGTTATAATAATAATCGGTGATTACATGAATTATTATATTTATAATCCATATGCCAACAATGGGATGATTAATCATAAATTAAATAAATTTGATAAGAAATTATTAATATCAACTGATGATGAAAAACAAATAAAATCATTAAAGAGAAAGTTAAAAAAAGATGATATTATTTATTTTATTGGTGGAGATGGAACATTATGTTATATCTTAAATCATTTTTCTTTTCTAAGTAAATATGAAATTAGATATGTTGGTATTGGTACAGCAAATGATTTTAATCGTTCATTAAATAATGAAAATGTTTATTATTATACGATTAATAATCAATATCATTTTATTAATGGTTTTGGGATTGGCTTTGATGCTTTAGTTTGTTATAAAGTTAATAATTTAAATAAGAAAACTAAATTATCATATTTAAAGCAATGTTATCTCTCATTAAAGGAATATGAACCTATTAGTCTTGATTTATATTATGATAATGAACTTCATCATTTTGATAAAGTATGGTTATGTTCATTACAAAATGGTCAATACTTTGGTGGTGGTATAAAAATAGCTAAAGATGCTAATATTAATGAAGATTTAATTGATTTAGTAATTGGTCATAATTGTAATCGTATTAAAGTATTATTATTATTAATATTTGTTAAATTAGGTTTAGCTCATTATTTTAAGAAGATATTCTTTACTAAAAAAATAGATCAAATAACTATTAAAAATAATGCTAAAATTTTAACTCAATTTGATGGAGATACTATTTTTATTAAAGATGATATTACTATTACTAACAAAACATTAGTTAAAATTAAAAAATATAGTTTAGAAGAACTATTAGAACAATAATATTTATTTAAGGAGGAAAATATAATGAAAAAAATTAATACATTAATCTTTATTTTGGTAATTAGTATTTTATTAGTTGGATGTGGTTCAAAAGATACTTATAAGTTAAAAGGTGATTATTCTCAATGTCAGCCTTATATGGATAATATTATTAAACAAGGACAAATAAATTTTTCAACAACAGAAACTAATCAACCTAGTAAAAATAATGATGTTGTTTGGATAGATTATACTGGATATGTTAATAATAAAACATTTGATGGTGGTACTGCTAAAAATCAACCTTTATTATTAGGATCAAATACTTTCATTGATAATTTTGAAGAACAATTATTAAATCATAAAGCTGGTGATAGTGTTGATGTCAATGTTACTTTTCCAAGTAATTATAGTGTTACAAGTTTAGCTGGTAAAAAAGCATTATTTAAAGTTAAAATTAATAAAGTTAGTTCTTTAATTAGTGTTGATCAATTAATTGCGATATTAAAAAAACAAGCTCCTGATCAATATAAAGAAGTAACTACAACAAATGATTTAAAGAATTATCTTTGTGATTTAATGTTAACGCAACAAGACACTAGTTCACAAGATACTACTTCAAAATAAAAAGAATTACTTTTTACTAAGTAATTCTCTAATATCTTTTAAAATATCTAATTCAGATTCTGCAACTTCTTCTTCTTTGTGGAATCTTTTATTATATGCTTTAACAATAATAAATAAGACAAAACATACAATAACAAAACTAATTACTGTACTTATAAAAGA
>JAISTP010000037.1 GCA_031272545.1 Bacilli bacterium
GATGTTTTAAATTCATTATATTCATTTTGTTTAGGGCTATATTTAACTCCTTGTGGTAATAAAACATATGAGGTAAATGGACCTTTAATATTACTATTAGAAGCTGAATCATTTACAATATTAACATAAACCATATTACTTTCATCATCGATTAAATTACCATTACTATAACTAAAACTAACATTTGTAGTTACTACTTTATCTTCACCGATTTCTTTAGATACAATATTAGCTGTTTGTGGACCCCAATATTTTTTCCAAACATCAGTCCAATCTTCACTATCAGATAATAATTGATTAGATTTTTCATCTATATTACAATTTTTATAAATTTTCTCTTCTTTAGGAAGATCAAGATAATTATCTTTATTAACTCCAGTACAATAATTACTCAACAAGCCATTAGCTCCATATCCATTTACAATAATAACATTAGATATACTATTTGATACTTTACCAATATAACCTTTATTTACGGTATAGTAACCAATTACTGAATTAGAAAAGAAACCAGCAGGAACAGCCTTAACTTTTTTATAAATTAAATCCCAATCTTGCTTTTCATCATTCCATTCTGAATGATCATAATATTCTCTTTCTTTACCATTACGTTCTACTACTAAACGAAATTCTCCAATATGTTTGCCTTTATTTAAGTTATGATATAAAGTTTTAGGTTTAACATTTTTTAAAAGTAAAGTCCATTCTTTATCTAAATTATTACTAGTTCCATATTTTACATATAAATCATATCTTAAAGGATAATTAAGTGGAATTTGTTTTTTCCAATGAAAATTAGTTGAATCAGGACTATAATAAAAATCTCCACTATACCATTTTTCAAGATTTAAATTATCATCAATGTGATAATAAAGACTATAGTATTGTGGTCCAACTTCATTATCATTAGCTGGTCCTACAGTTAAGCCTAAACCAAAAGCTAATAAGGCATTATCATGAACTTTAATATCTTGATTTTTCCAAGACCCTAAATAACCTTTATCATTATAAGGGCCAATTGAATAAATAGAATTAAGATTACCATCTGAATGATGATTACCTAATGTTTGTGACATACACATTACTTTTGCTTGTAATGATTTAGTAATAGGTTGATTATCATTGATAAATTTAATATCTGCCTTTAAATCATTAGTTAACCATGAAAACTCTGGTGTTTTTTCACTAACAAAGCCATGTATTCTAAAATTATAATTTAATAAATAGCCATTCTTAGATAGTTCTCTTTGTTTTTCATAACTTGGTGGCACTATCTTAATAGTAAATATATTTTTGCCAGAGTCTTTATCTTTATTTTTTATTCCTCTAAAAGGTTGGTTGTTAAGTTCTTTAATATTAACAATTGGTATATTAGCATCAACTTCATAAGTAATAATTATTGGTTCATACTCTTCAATAAACTTATCTCCATAACCATTGTATGGAATTGTTACAGAAAAATCCCAATAAATATCAGTTTTAGGATTTGGTGCAATTAAATTAGTACCTAAAACACTAGTAAATTTATTAGTTAAACTAATCTTACCATTGGCACTATACTTAACTAAAGCATTACTAACTATCTTAGAACTTTTATTATTATCATTAATTAAATTATCTGCTTTAAAACTAGCATTAATTTTTAATTCTTCACCATCATCAATAAGACCAGATTGCGAATTAACTTTATAAACTAAATTATAGTTAATACCAGCTTTTAATTCTTTGATATCATAAATTAATAAATGCTTATTTTTATTTAATTTAGGTTTAATACCACTAATAGCATAATCATTTAAATTATTATCAAAATAAAAATCATCACTTTGATTATTAATATTTATTTCAATATGAACATTCTTATAAACAATATCATTTCCACTAACATGTAAATGCAAGGTAAACTTAGCCGTTTTACCACTCTCAATAATAGTTTGATTATTTTTAATATTAAATAAATCATTAGTATTAATAATATTAGCTTGATTAACTTTATTGACATAATAATTATTAGTACTTGCTAAAATATCATATTTTAAAAAAAACATACTGCATATACCAAATAAAAATAATAAAACAAGAAAAAACTTCTTCATCATAATTCCTCCCCTAATATAATTAAAGTTTTACTTTAAATAATTATTTCTTGTTGTATTAAGATAACATTTTTAATATAATTAAAAATATTATTTCATATTAAATTCATATATATAAACAACTATTATAAAATATCATTAAATATTAATATTTGATTAATAATTTAAAAATAATAAGCTAATTATTTAAGTATTCTTTAATTTATTATTTATTTTATCTATTTTATTATTAAACTTTATAAAAAGTTTAATTTATTATATCATGGTATAAAAAATAAAACATATTTTATGCTCTTAAAGATATATTATATAAAATTATTTTATAATAAAAAACTATACAAATATTAACTTGTATAGTTTAAATATTATTATATTTTAAATAAATCAATTATTTCATCTTTTGATAATGAAGCAATACTTCCTTTACTATCTTCGACAAATATATCAGATAAATCTTTCTTCTTATTTTGTAATTCTAATATTTTTTCTTCAATACTATCATGCATAATTAGTTTATAAACATAAACATCATTTTCTTGTCCAATACGATGAGTACGATCAGTAGCTTGATTTTCTGCGGAAAGATTCCACCATGGATCAAAATGAATAACTGCTTGAGCAGCAGTTAAATTTAAACCAGTACCACCTGCTTTTAAAGAAATTAATAAGATAGGCGTATCATCTTCTTGAAAACTATCGACTATTTCTTTACGTTTAAGTTTATTAACACTACCAATTATTTTAAAATAAGAAATATGTTTTTTTATTAATTCATTTTCTATTAAAGTTAAAACACTAGTATATGAAGAAAAAATAAGCATCTTTTTATCACTAGCAATTAATGAATCAACAATTTCTAAACACCCTGATAATTTAGAAGAAATATGATTTATATTATTAAATAACAATCTACTATCACAACAAATTTGTCTTAATTCATTTAAAATCTTTAAAATCATAATTTTATTAGGAACATCAACTTTTAATATTTCTTGGACTTCTTTATTAGCTTCTATTAATTTGGCTTGATATATTTTCTTTTCATCATCATTAAAATCTAATTTTAATACTTTTTCAATTTTATCTGGTAACTGCGTTAAGACATCTTTTTTCTTTCTTCGAAGAATAAATGGTTCAACCATTGTTTTTAATAATTCTTGTTTTTTACTATCTTCATCTTTTATTATAGGTGTTTCAATATTAACCTTAAAATAATGATAATTATATAAATATCCTGGCATTAAAAAATCAAAAATTGACCATAATTCTGATAAGTTATTTTCAATTGGTGTTCCACTTAATGCAAGTCTATTTTTACTATTTAATTGTTTTACACTTACCGCTGCTTTAGTCTTAGGATTTTTAATATATTGAGCTTCATCAATAATAACATAATTAAATTCAAAGTCATGATAATAATCAATATCTTTTTTCATATAATCATAAGTAGTAATTAATAAATCATAATCTTTACTCTTTGCAATTAAAGATTCTCTTTCATTAGCACTACCATGAATACATATTCTTGTTAAAGAAGAATTAAACTTAGTTAATTCATTATCCCAATTTAACATTAAAGAAGCAGGACATATAACAATACTAGGTTTGTCACTTTTAATTGATTCTAATAAAGCAATTACTTGCAAAGTTTTTCCAAGTCCCATATCATCAGCTAAAATACCACCAAAATGATATTTTTCTAATAACATTAACCATTTAACACCATGTTGTTGATAGGGATGTAAGATATCATTAAATTGCTTATTTATTATTAATTTATTTAAATCAATATTTTCAAAATTATTAATAAAATCACTAAAAGATTGCTCTATTTGAGCATTAACATTTTCTAAATTAGCAAGTTCTTTTTTCGCATAAAAACTACGATATAAAGGTAATTTAATATTATCTTTAGTTAATGCTTTTTTATCTAAATTAAAATCATCAATTATATTAACAGCTTCTTTTATTTCTTTATTATCAATATTTAATATTTCACCATTTTTTAAACGATAATATTTCTTTTTTCTTTTATATTGATCAAAAATATCCATTAATTCTTTTTTATCAATAGAAATACTATCTATATTAAGTTCAACTAAATCATTTTTTATCCTTACACCAACACTAACTCCTAATTTTTTGCGATATCCAAAATTCTTAAGACTTTCACTTACCATAACATCACAATAATCTTGAATACTACTAATTCCTTTTTCTAAAAAAGTATCAATATTCAAACCATTTACATTAAAATAAGCTTCACCTTTAACATTATTTAATTCATCACAACTATTTTTAATAATAAAGTAAGCTTTTTTCGCATTATTAGATAAACTATCATAATTATTATTTTCTAATACATTAATCTTATCTTCATCTTTACTAGCTTCTAAATTAACTACTAAATTGCTACCTACTAAATCACCATATAAAGTTAAACTATCTTCTTGATTAATAATAAAATCTGTAGTTAATCCTTCAATTATTAAATTATCATCATTCGCAAACAAATTATAAAATTTACTAAAAGATTCTTCATCAAAAACAAGATGTTTATTTTTATATAAATAATGGAATAAATTAGTAAATTCTTCTTTTATTGAATATACTTTATTTAAATTAGAAGTTACATCATCAAATTCATAAAAACCATCATAAGCATAAATATAATCATCATTAACTAATTTCACTGTATAAGTACCATCTTTTTTCTTAACATTAAATCTCAAATAATTATCAATATCTTCTACATTATAATTAACAAATTCTTTAGGGCAATCCTTTAACAATTGATATACTTCATCTAAATTTCGATATGTAACTTTTATAAAGCGACTATCTTTTGATACACTATATCTATCATTAATCATAAAAAGTAATTTTTCTAATGTTGGTCTAACTTCTTCATTAAAGACATTAATACTATGAACAAATTCAAGAAATTTTCCATATTTAACATTACTTTTATTCATTATTGCCTCACTAAAACGATATAAATCTTTAACTTTATATTTTTTTTTATCAGTTCCTACACTTAATTGAATATTAAAATAATAATCTTCTATGTTTGTTAAATTAATATAACCTTCAAAATAATCATCTTCTTCAACAATATTAAAATAAATATTATATTTTCCTTCATTAATTATTTGATTAACTAAATCTTCATAATTATTATCAATATCTTTAAGTATATCTAAAGAAGCGGCTAACTCCTGTTTGGCAAGTTGCTTTTGTAATTCAATTTTTTCTAATTTTTTAAAATAGTTAATATCACCAATAAAAGGAACTTTCCTTTCATTATCTAAATCATTAGCTAATAATAAAATAGCCGCAATATGACCACAACCACTATAATTATCATTAAATGGACAATCACATTTATAACTAATATCATCATAAGTATAATTGATATTTATTACTTGATGATATTTATGATTATATGAATAATTTATCGTTGCTTCAATCTTATATCCTTCACGATTTTTTTTTATTTCTAAAAAATCATACATCCCATAATCTTGATAATGTTTTTTAGCCCAACGATAATTTTGAGACTTACTTGCTATTCTTTGAATATAATCTTCTGTTATTATCATAATATCTCCTTTCTTCATAAAGAACTTAGAATTATATTCTAACATAATTTAATACTATTAACTAAATAACATTAATAAAAAAAAAACTAGAAAACTAGTTTTTAATTAATAAATTTTATTTACTAAACGACCATGCACTAAATAATAAAGAATCAAGCCAATAAAAGCTACAACAATTAAAGCTAAGATCATGACATGATAACCAATTACAGGAATAAAAATACCAAGTAATAAAGGTCCAAATCCCATTCCAATATCAAATAAAATAAAATATGTTGACATTGAATGTGATAAACGTTCTTTAATAACTATTTTAGCGGCAATAATTTGTAAAGTTGATTGAAAATTACCAAAACCTAAACCAATAACAGCAGCTGAAATTAATAAAACAATACCATTGTTAGTAAAATATAATATTAATAACCCTAAAGCAAATAAAATAATACTTGGATAAATAACATAATTTTCTTTATAACGATCAACTACTTTACCAGTTATTGGACGTGAAATAAAAACAAAGATAGAATATACTAAAAAGAAATAACTAGCATAAGTTAAAACATTTACTTCTTTAGCATAAAAACTTAAATAAGATTGTAAAAAAGCATAACCTAAACATACTATCATTCCAATACATGATACTGGTACTGATTTTTTTTCAATAAAATGATCAATACTGATATTTTCATCAAGTTGTACTTTAACTTTAATTCTTTCTTTATTAATTGGTAAACTACATAAAATTACAATAATTCCTAAAATAATTAATAAAATAAATAATACTTGAAAATTAAAAGTATTAACAATAAATAAACCTAAGAAAGGACCTATTGCGGCAGCTACAATCGTACTTAGACTAAAATAGCCAATTCCTTCACCTTGATTTTTCTTATCAAATAATAAGACAACTGAAGTATTAGTTATTGAAGAAATCAAACCACTAGCAAGACCATGAATAAATCTAATAAAAATTAAAATAAGTAAATTAGGCACAAACATATAACTAACTAAAATTGGTAATAAACAAATAGTTCCTATTAAAAGTAATTTTTTTGAATCAAAGTGATGCATTAAAAAACTAGATAACATTCTAATAATTAAAACACCTATAACTGTTAATCCAACAACTAAACCAATTATAGTAGTTGAAGCATTAAATTGATGTAAACAATAAGAACCAATAGATACTATTAAACAATAATAGATACATTTTTCAAAGAAGTTAATTAACGAAATTAACCAAAAATCACGACTAAAAATACTTTTTTTCTGCATTCATAAACCATCTCCATATAATATAATTAAATCAATAAGAAAAACAATACTGTTACCAATATTGTTTTAAAAATTAACAACTGTAATATTATATCATAATTAAATTAAAAAATATATTATAAATGAGTTTTATATATAATTGTAATCATATAAAAGATATTATAAAAAGAGAAATATAATATTTCTCTTTTACTAAGATTAAACCATTTTCTTAAAATCTAATAAATCATCTAATTCTTGT
>JAISTP010000033.1 GCA_031272545.1 Bacilli bacterium
CTAGTGCTGGAAGTACTGAATTATCTACTCAGCGAGCAGGTGCATATGTAATAACTGGTTTAATTGATGGATGGAAAGAAGTAAAACCAAATGATGGTGAAAGTTATGAGGATTTTAAAGATAGATTAACTACTAATGAATGTGGACAATATAAAAATGATGATGGTACTTATACTTTAGTTATTAAAGCTGATTTAAGTAATATTACTAATGAAGAAATTGCTCAAGCAAAGGGATATGCTAGTATATCAGATATGGTATCTGGAAATTTAGAACAAAGAGGTGTAGATGGTAATTATGCATCTGGTTTAGATGATATCTATGGTAATAATAATGCTATTAATGGTAGAGTAATGTATTTAAGATTTAGATTTTATCAAAATTATGGCATTACGGTAGTTAAGGATACTGATGAATCAAATACTGCTACTGTATCTTTAGATGGTAATCATGGCACACCTATTACTAAAGAAGTTACTGCTACTAGTACTCTAATACCTTATATTGGAGATGCTAATGTTAGTTCAACTTCTGCTAAGATAGTTAAATTTGATAAGAAAACTAATGCTTTATTAGCAGGTGTACAATTTAAATTACAAAAATTAAATGGTGATACTTGGGAAGATTATACTGCAAATGATGGTGGTGATTTAGTAAGAACTACTGATGCTAATGGTTCAATTGTCTTTAATGATTTAAATGATGGAACTTATCGTTTTGTGGAAGTAATGGCTGATGAAGGATATAACATTGATAGTGTCTTATATGGAACGGATGTAAATAATGTAAATGATGCTAATCTAACATTTGAAGTTAATTCTTCAGATGCTACAGGTAATACTATCTATGCTTCTAATCAAGAATTTAGTTATAATATTGATTATCAATATGTAGGAGATGTTCCTAGTGATGCTGTTGTTCCTGATAGTGATACAGTAGATTATGGTGATCAATATGTAGCAAAAGATGCAACTGATGTAGATGGCTATACATTTGATGGATGGTATACTGATAGTTCATTAACAACTAAGTTTGTGGATGGAACAGCAATTACAAGTGATTTAATTCTATATGGTAAATATACTCATAATAAAATTAATGTTAACTATGTTTTAAATGGTGATATCCCAGAAAAAGCAATAGTACCAAGTAGTGATGAGATTGAATATAATAGTACTTATGATTCTAAGGATGCTACTATAGTTGAAGGATATGATTTTAATGGATGGTATGTTGATAGTTCTCTAACGAATAAGTATGTAGAAGGAAGTATTTTAAATGAAGATCTTACTTTATATGGAGAATATAGTATTAAAAAATTTACTATTACTACTGAAGTAGAGAATGGAATAATTGATAAATCTATTAATGATATACCTTATGGTTCTACAATAAAAATTAATTTTTGTAATAATCCAGGATATGAATTTAATTCAATAATTATTGATGGTATTAAATTTGATACAACCAATAAAACACAAGAAGAATTAAATAAAATAATTTCATATACTTTTGAAGATATTAAGGCTAATCATAATATCAAAGTAATATATTCAAAAATTGAATTACCTAATAATGAAACTAATAAAGATAATAATAATAATGATAATAATAATCAAAAATTAGATCTTAATAATACACCTAAAACAGGTAATGATAATTTATTTATTAGCTTAGTATTATTATTAATAACATTAGCTAGTAGTTGTCTATATAAATTATGCAAAGCTAAATATTAATACTAGTAATTGTTGAATGGTAAAGAAAAATGCTATGTAAATGATAATCAATTTCATTTAACGTAGCATTCTTTTTAATAATATTAAATATATTAATAAAAATTATATAAATTATTAAATATTGACAAATAATATTAATATATATATAATTTATATTAGTTAGAGAGGATACATTAAATAATAATAATGAAAATTATAAAAAAGGGTATCTTTATTATTATATTATTATTGGTTTTTAGTATTAATAATAATATTAAAGGTCTTGAAATGAAAGATTATGATATAGTAATGATCACATTAGATATAGATAAAGCTCAATATCAAGATAATGGTTATTGTCACATAACATTATCATCTATTACTAAAGAAGATACAATTAAAAATAAACAATTTAATAATAATAAAACTAATAATAATGATAATAATAAAGTAAAGAAATTAAATAAACCATTATGGGATAAATATGTAGGAAGTAATGTAATAACAATTATTAAAAAGGATATCGATTTTAAAAATAAATATTTGTTTACGACAATAATTACAGGAATATTATTATTACCTATATTCTTTATCGTGATTGGTTTATTAATCATAATAAATATTAGAAAAAAAATAGAAAAAATATTAAGCAGTTGCGTTTAAAGGAGAAGAAATAAAATGAAAAGGATATTAATTGTTGATGATGATAATAGCTATTGTAAAACTATAAAAGCAGTTCTTGAAGATAATTATGAAGTTGAAATTATCAATAATCCATTAGATTATTTTATTGTTATTAAAAATCAGAAATTTGACTTGTATTTAATAGATTTAAAAATGCCTGAAATAAATGGTAAACAATTTATTAAGATTATTGAAAAAAATAATGATGATACTCCAATAATAGTATTAACTGGTTGTGAAGATGATAGCGAAGAAAAAGATTTATTAGAATATAATATTAGTGATTATATTAGAAAGACAGCTAATTTAGAAGTATTAGTAGCTCGCATTAATAATGCTATTAAAAAAGGACATAAAAATAAAAATATTGGATTTCTTTATGATGAAAAAGAAAAAATAGAAATAGATCTTGATAATCGTTTAGTTAAAAGAAATGATAAAATAATTAGACTTCCTTTTATTGAATTTGAATTGTTGTGTTTTCTTATTAAAAATAAAGGTACAACTTTTACTAGGGAAGAAATACTTAATCGGGTATGGCATGAAGAGTATAATTATAAAGAATTAAGAACGGTTGATGTTCATATTCAAAGATTAAGAAATAGATTAAAAATAAGAAGTATTGTAACTATTTATGGAGTAGGATATCGTTATAATGAATAAGAGAATAAGATCAAATATTTTCTTTGCAATACTGATTAGTATTTATACAATTATTGTTGTTTGTATTTTTGTCTTTTTAATTAATTTAAATAGGATTAATGAAGATAAAGAATTAAAGAATTATAATTCTATTTATAATAAAGTAAATGATATTCTTATCAAAGAAGATAATCTTGTTATTAAATTAAATGATTTAATAAAAGAAAATGCTATTGAATTAGTAGTAATAGATAATCATAATAAGAATGTTGTAAGTACTATTTCATATCAAAATATTAATCAATTAAAAAGTAGTATTAATAGTAACATAACTTTTAAAAGAGTAATGTATCGCATTAAGTCTAATAGTAATAATGAATACTTTGTATGGTTAAATGTTTATCAATTACCAATAAAAAATCACTATAATCAATTAACGATAATACTATCGATTATTATTATTTTATTAATAACTAATTTACTAATTATAATTGTTAATTTATTATTTAAAATAGTAAATCCTTTACGTATATTAGATGATAATATTACACAATTAAATGATTTTAGATTCAGTATGCTTACTAAACAAAAAGATTTAGATGATTATTCTAGATTAAGTAATAGGTTAGTTGAGTTTGCGAATAAATTAAATAAAAGTATTCAACTAGCAGAAAATAAATATTTATTAATTAGTAATCAATTAATTAATAATGAATTAGATGTTGATATTAAAACTAATATGATTAAAGCATTAATTCATGATTTAAAATCACCAATTGCAATAATTAAATTAAGAATATCACAAGCAATTAAAAATAAAGAATTAAATTTAATTAAAGAACAAATTAATGAATTGGATTTTATAAATGATGAAATAAATAGAATTATGATTATTATTAATAATATGGATATTGAATTAGTTAAAGAATCATTTAATATTTCAAATTACATAAATGAATTAATAATGGAATATTTTCCTTTATTAGATGAAAGAGAAATTATGTTTGAATATATAATGGATGATGATATTTATTATTATGGTAATAAAGAAATAATAAAACAAATATTTAAAAATCTAATGAGTAATGCAATTAAGTATGTTAATGAAAAGAAAGATATTAAAGTAAGATTGAAAAAAGAGAATAATGAAATAATTATCACTATCATTAATTCTAGCAATGTAATAAGTGATGAGAAACAAAATGATGTCTTTAAAATATTCACTAGATTTGATGAAGATATAGAAGGTTCAGGTAGTGGTTTATATCTTGCTAGAAATTTAGTTCAATATATTAAAGGACAAATAAGTTTTAAATATAATGATGGATATGTATATGTTAGTGTAAAAATAAAAGAAGAAGATTTAGATTCATAAACTTCTTCTTTTATTTAAGATAAATATTTATAAAACATAATTAACTATAATCAATTATAAGATTATATCTTAGATAAGACAATATATCATAATTAAGTATTTTATTATAGATAATATTATAGTTAAAGAAAATATTCCATTTAAAATTATTGTTTAATTGT
>JAISTP010000011.1 GCA_031272545.1 Bacilli bacterium
GTTTTTTTGGAGGTTTTTATGAATGTATTAAATTTAAGTCTTGCGGAAACAGTAGGGCTTTCTATAGTTGTCATCTTTGTTGGAAAATTATTAGTTTCAAAAATAGGATTTCTTCGTAAATTCTTAATTCCTTATCCAATAGTAGGTGGTTTAGTTTTTGCGATAATAACTTTAATTGGTTATGAAACAAATACTTTTACTATTGAATTAGATACAACTTTACAACAATATTTTATGGTTTGTTTTTTCACAACAATTGGTTTTCAAGCTAGTATAAAAGTTTTAAAAGCTGGTGGTATTGGTGTAGTAATTTTCTTGATAATTTCAATATTATTAGTTATTTGTGAAGATGGGGTTGGCGTTGGTTTAGCTCATTTACTTCATCAAAATGATTTACTAGGTTTAGCAACTGGCTCAATACCAATGGTTGGTGGCCATGGTACAGCAGCAGCATTTGGCCCTTTATTAGAAAAATTAGGATTACATAGTGCTTCAGAAGTATCTATTGCGGCAGCTACTTTTGGATTAATAGCTGGTTCTTTAATTGGTGGCCCTATTGCTAGAAAATTAATTTTGAAACATGATCTTAAAAGTAATGATAGTGATGATACTAAACATGAAGAGGAAAAGAAAACATTATTAAATACTAATAATATTTCTCTTGCATTCTTTCAAATAGCTTTAGCTGTTGGTATTGGTTTTTATGTATCATGTGGTATTAATAAATTAGGAATAACGATTCCTATTTATATTGGTTCAATGTTAGTAGCAGCAGTTATGCGTAATATCTTTAAAGATGGTTCTAAATTAGAAATGAAAATTGAAGAAATTTCTGTTTTAGGAGATATGTTTCTAGCAATATTCTTAGCTCAAGCATTGATGGGATTAAAATTATGGCAATTATCCAATCTTGCTTTACCTTTAATTATCTTATTAGTTGTTCAAGTTATCATTGTCGCATTATTTGCCTATTTCATTGTTTATAAATTTATGGGTAAAAATTATGATGCTAGTGTTTTAGCAGCTGGTATTTGTGGTTTTGGTTTAGGTGCTACACCTAATGCTATTGCGAATATGAATGCTATTACTAGTAAGTTTGGAAATAGTATTAAAGCATATTTTATTTTACCACTGGTTGGTTGTTTGTTTATTGATTTTTGTAATGCAGGAATTATTACGATATTCTTACAATTTATTAATTAATAAATTAAAATAAAAGGTTAACTTATATAGTTAACCTTTTTTATGTCATTCTTTAAATATTTCTCAATCTTAAATACAAAACTAAATAAATATTTTAATAATAATAAATAAATAAAAACAAGAAATTAATATATATATATATATTAATTTTATATACTAAGAATGTACACATTCATATTTTTTTAATATGTATTTTAATGATTTCCATAATTAGTTTAATTAAAAATATAAAAAGGTTAAAATAAGATATAAATTATTTGTTTACTTTATATTTGTAGCATAATAGGATATTATCTTTATATTTTTCAATATCCATCTGATTTAGATACTTTATCGCCAAATTATTATAGTAATATTTGTAATTGACTGCCTTTTGTAAATCTTTCTTTTAGTAATATAGGAAATACTTTTATTTTATCAATAATATATTACGGCTTTCTTTTATATGTTATTTATAAAATGAATAAAGAATAATTAGAAGTATTATTTAATAGTATATTTAAAGTGATTAAAGAAATTAATTTCGTTAATCTTTTTTATAAGTTAAGAATATCATAATTGTATGATATAATTACTTGGAAAAAGGTGATATTATGCAAGAAGTTAATATTATTGGTGCAGGATTAGCTGGTTGTGAAGCTGCTTATCAATTAAGTAAAAGAAATGTTAAAGTTAATTTGTATGAGATGCGTCCTAAAAAAATGACTGAAGCTCATAAAAGTGCTAATTTTGGAGAATTAGTTTGTTCTAATTCATTACGTGGAGATCAATTGACTAATGCGGTTGGTGTTTTAAAAAGAGAATTATTAATGTTAGATAGCATTGTTATTAGTATTGCATATGAACATAAAGTTCCGGCTGGTGCAGCTTTAGCTGTTGATCGAGATGGTTTTTCTTTAGCTTTAACTAATAAAATTAAATCTTTAGAAAATGTATCTTTTTTTAATGAAGAAGTTATTGATATTGATTTAAATGTACCAACTATTATTGCGACTGGTCCTTTAACTAGTGCTAGTTTAGCTAATAAGATTAAAGAATTAACTCATGAAGATAGTCTTTACTTTTTTGATGCGATAGCCCCTATTATTGAAAAAGATAGTATTGATTTTACTAAAGCTTACTATAAATCTAGATATGATAAAGATGAAGCTTCATATATTAATTGTGCCATGACTAATGAAGAGTTTGATGTTTGGTATGAAGAATTAATTAATGCAAAATGTACAAAGTTAAAAGATTTTGAAAAATTAATTTTATTTGAAGGATGTATGCCAATTGAAGAGATGGCTCGACGTGGTAAGAAAACATTATTGTTTGGTCCCTTAAAACCAGTTGGTTTATGGAAAGATGATAATCATCGTGCATGTGCCATAGTGCAACTTAGACAAGATGATGCTAAAGCTAGTCTTTATAATTTAGTTGGTTTTCAAACTCATTTAACATGGCCAGAACAAAAGAGAATTATTCAAATGATTCCTGGTTTAGAAAAGGCTAATATTGTAAGATATGGCGTCATGCATCGTAATACTTATCTAAATGCTCCTCGCTTTTTAAAACCAACATTTCAAAGTAATATTAATGATAATCTTTTCTTTGCTGGTCAAGTTAGTGGAGTGGAGGGTTATGTTGAAAGTATTGCTTCTGGTTTAATGGCAAGTTTAAATATGTATCAATATTTAAATAATAAGAAAGAAATTATTTTTCCAACAGAAACTATTTGTGGTAGTATGGCTAACTATATTACAACTAGTAATCCAGCATCTTTTCAACCAATGAATGCTAATTTTGGAATAGTAAAAGATTTATCTTCTAATATAAAGAAAAAAGAACGTAAAGAAGCTTACGCTAATAGAGCTTTAAAAGTAATGGAGGATTTTATTAATGAATACAAACTTACTTAATGATTTTCTTTCTTATTTAAAATATGAACAATTTCTTGCGAGTAAAAGTATCGAAGCATATCATCGTGATATTAAGGAATATTTATCTTATTTTAATAAAGATATTAGGGATATTAAATATGAAGATATTTTAGAATATCTTTCTTTTTTATATGATAAAAATTTAAAAAATTCAACACAAGCTCGTAAAATAAGTGCTTTAAAGACATTTTATAAATATTTAGAAAAGAAAGATATTATCAATGAAAATGTAATGGAAAAAATATCATTACCAAAAAAAGAACATAAATTAGTTGATGTTATTGAAGAAAAAACTTTATTAGATTTTTTAAATTCTTTTAAAAATACTAGTTTAGATATCAGAAATAAAGTTATTTTTACTTTACTATATGCAACTGGATTAAGAGTAAGTGAATTAGTTAATGTAAAAATAAAAGATATCGATCTTAATGATTTAAGCATTAGAGTATTGGGAAAGGGTAGTAAAGAAAGAATAGTTTATTTTAATCCAGGTACTAGTACTTTAATAGATGATTATCTTAATAATACAAGAAAAGATTTATTAAAAAATAATAGTAGTGAATATTTATTAATTAATAAGAATGGAACTTGTTTAAGCGTTAGAGGAGTGCAATTTATTTTAAAAGATAAATGGTTAAAATTTATGCAATATTCTAATATTACTCCTCATCAATTTAGACATACTTTTGCGACTCATCTTTTAGATAATGGTATGGATTTAAGAATGTTACAAGAATTATTAGGCCATGAAAACCTTGAAACAACGCAAATATATACTAAGGTTAGTACTAAACAATTAACTAATGCAATTAATTCATTACAAAATATTACAAATGGAAAAAAATAGTATTAATTAGGTATTTATTATTCTTGTAAGTTAAGGTATAATATAGTTTAAATGTAATGTAATAAATTTTAAAAGAAATGGATGAGATAATTGATGAAAAAAGAGTATATTTTAGTATTAGATTATGGTAGTCAATATAACCAATTAATTGTTCGTCGAATAAGAGAATTAGGAGTTTATGCGAAATTGGTACATCATAATGTTGATGTTGAGATATTAAAAGATGATGCCTTATTAAAAGGAATAATTTTATCAGGTGGGCCTAATTCAGTTTATGAAGAAGATGCCTTTACTATTGATACTGCTATTTTTGATTTAAATGTTCCTATTTTAGGAATTTGTTATGGGATGCAATTAATTTGTCAAAAGCTTGGTGGAGAAGTAATTCCTGGTACTGTTAAAGAATTTGGAAAGACTGCTATTGAAGTTAATACTAATAGTACTTTGTTTAAAGGGACTAATGAGCATCAAATTACTTGGATGTCGCATACTGATAAGGTTATTAAGATACCTGATAGTTATGTTAAAGTTGCTCATTCAAAGAATACTGAGTTTGTTGGTATTGAAGATAAAGATAATAAGATTTTTGGTATTCAATTTCATCCGGAAGTTACTCATACTGAATATGGAATGCGTATTTTACAAAATTTCATTGATGAATGTAAGATTAAAGATACATGGAAGATGGAAAATGTTGTCGATGAATTAATTAATAATATTAGAGAAGAAGTTCAAGGTGATCGTGTTTTATGTGCCTTAAGTGGTGGTGTAGATTCTTCAGTAGTAGCTTATCTTCTAGCGAAAGCTATTGGTTCTAATCTTACTTGTGTTTTTGTGGACCATGGTTTATTAAGAAAGAATGAAGCTAAGCAAGTAATAGAATTATTTAAGAGTTTAAATGTTGAATTTATTTTAGCTGAAGAACAAGAATTGTTCTTTAAAAAATTAAGAGGAGTTTGTGATCCAGAAAGAAAAAGAAAAATCATTGGAGCTACTTTTATTGAAGTATTTGATAAAATTTCTAGTGGTTTAGATAATATTAAATTCTTAGCTCAAGGAACTATTTATGCCGATGTTATTGAATCTGGTACTAAGACTGCCCAAACAATTAAATCACATCATAATGTAGGGGGATTACCTGCTAATTTGCAATTTAAATTAATTGAACCTATTAGAGATTTATTTAAAGATGAAGTTAGAAATTTAGGAAGAGTTCTTGGTATGCCTGAACATATTGTTAATCGTCAACCATTTCCTGGTCCTGGATTAGCAATTAGAGTTTTAAATGATGTAACTGCTGAAAAAGTTTCATTATTACAAGATGTTGATGAAATTGTAAGAAATGAAATTGAAAAGAAAGATGATAAATTTAATGCATGGCAATACTTTGCGGTATTAACAGGAGCAAAATCAGTAGGTGTAATTGGTGATATGCGTAATTATGGTGAAGTTGTAGCGATTAGAGCCGTATCAAGTATTGATGGTATGTCTGCAGATTTTTGTCGTATTGATTATGATGCTTTAGCACACATGGCTACTCGTATCATTAATGAGGTTCCAGGTGTTGCAAGAGTAGTTTATGATATTACTTCAAAACCTCCAGGAACTATTGAGTGGGAATAATTTATAATAATAAAAATGGCAATACTTATTAGTAGAGCCATTTTTATGTATTTGTTTATTAATGAGGTGATAAATATGAGTAGAATATTAACTATTGGAGAGTCAATGGTCTTATTTGCTAGTTGTGATAATAATGAGATTAATTATGATTTAATTGATACTACAATTTATAAGAAGTATTTAGCAGGTGCTGAATTAAATGTTAGCATTGGTTTAAGTAAACTTAATCATGAAGTAACATACATTACTAAATTAGGCAATGATGTTTTAGGTAAATATATTCTTGATAGTATTAAGAATTATCAAATTGATTATAAATATATAACTTTAACTAATGATTATTTAACTGGTTTTATGATGAAAAATAAAGTTGATTATGGTGATCCTAAAATTGCTTATTTTAGAAAGAATAGTGCAGCAGCTAATATTGAATTAAGTGATATAAATGATTTAAATATTTTAGATTATGACTTAATTTATTTAAGTGGTATTTATCCTCCTTTAAGTAATAAGAGTAAAATAGTATTTGATGAAATATTTAAAAGAGCTAAAGAAAATAATATACCTATTGTTTTTGATTGTAATATTAGAGAGATATTATGGGATAATAAAGATGAAATGATTGATACTTTAAATTATTATGCTTTTAATAGTACTTATTTTGTTCCTGGAATAAAAGAAGTGATTGAGTTATCATCATTTAAAAATATTGATGATATTACTAAGTATTATTTAGATAATGGTGTAGAGAATCTAATAATTAAATTAGGTGAAGATGGTGCTTTTATAGCTAATAATAAGCTAAAAAAATATGTTAGAGGTTATCAAGTATCACATATAGTAGATACGATTGGAGCAGGTGATGGCTTTGTTGTTGGTTTAATTGATGGTTTATTAACAACTAATGATTTATTATATGCTATTAAGCAAGGTAATGCTATTGGTGCTTTAGCTATTCAATCAGCCGGTGATAATACTGGTTATCCTAATCGAAATGAGCTTATTAATTTTATGGAGGGTTATAAAAATGAAAAAATTAAGTAGTAATGCTTCATTACCACAAAGTGGTATAAGAAGAATGTTTGATATTGCGAAAGATATGGATGATGTTATTAGTTTTTGTTTAGGAGAACCTGATTTTGATACACCATTACATATTAAAGAAAGTGCTAAAAAATATCTTGATTTAGGTTTTACTCATTATAGTGATAATGCTGGTATCTTAGAATTAAGACAAGCTATTGCATTAAACTTAGAAAAATATGATAAATTAAAATATGATGCCACTAGTGAAATTCAAGTAACTATTGGTGGAATGCAAGCTATTTATATTTTAATGAGTACGCTTTTAGATGCTGGTGATGAAGTTTTAGTAGCTGATCCTTGTTATGCTAATTATATTGGTGAAATAAAAATGAATCATGGTATTCCAGTAGCTGTACCAGTTTATGAAGTTAATAATTTTAATTATACATATGAAGATTTATGTAAAAAAGTTACTAATAAAACAAAAGCTCTTATTCTAAATTCTCCTTGTAATCCAACAGGAGCGGTAGCTGATGAAAAAACATTAAATGATATTGCTCGTTTTGCTTGTGAATATGATCTTTATGTTATTTATGATGCAGTATATAAGCACTTACTTTATGATGATTTTAAATATATTAATATTGCAACATTACCAGGTATGAAAGATAGAACTTTAGTAGTTGATTCTTTTTCTAAAACATATGCGATGACTGGTTGGCGTTTAGGTTATATTGCTGGTCCTAAAGAAATAATTAGTAATATTCCTAAATTGCAAGAAAATATGGTTTCATGTGCACCTGCTTTTATTCAATATGCTGGAATTGAAGCTTTACAAAATGGTGATAATGATATTAAAATAATGAACGAAGAATATACTAAAAGAAGAAAAGTGTTACTTAAAGGAATTGATGATATTCCTAAATTAAGTTATATTAAACCTTATGGTGCATTTTATTTATTTATAAATATTAGTAAAACAGGTTTAACTAGTGTTGAATTTTGTGAAAGATTATTAAAAGAACAAGGTGTTGTTTTAGCACCAGGAAGTGCTTTTGGTAAATTAGATGATGATTTTGTAAGATTGTCTTATGCGACATCAATTACTAATATTGAAAAAGGGTTAGTTAAGATAAAAGCATTTGTGGATTCATTGTAGGAGGTTAATATGAATTTAGAAGAAATATTAAATAAAATAAATGATAATTATTTGATGGCTATTATTAGAGCAAATACATCAGAAGAATTATTAATGATTGTAGATGAAGTAGTAGCAGGTGGTATAAAAAGTATTGAAATTACTTATTCTAATTTTGATGTTAGTGAAGTACTAAATAAAATTAATAATAAATATAATGATAAGATTCTTTTAGGTGCTGGTACAGTCTTAGATAAAGATACGGCTTTAAAAGCGATTAATTCTGGAGCAAAATATATTGTAGCTCCTAATTTTGAAAAAGAAGTTGCCCTTGTTTGTAATGAAAAACAAGTTCCATATTTAGCTGGTTGTGCAACAGCAAGTGAAGTAGCAAATGCATTAAAGAATAAAGCAAATATTATTAAAGCATTTCCTGCTCATTTGTTAAAAGAATCATTTATTAAGGATATGAAAGGCCCTTTCCCAAAAGTTAAGATTATGCCTAGTGGGGGAATAAATCTTGAAAATGCTTTATTGTGGAAACAAGCAGGTGCTTTTGCGATAGGGATTGGTAGTGATTTATATAAAGATAAAAATAAGATTAAAGAAAAAACAAAAGAATATGTAAAGTTATTAAAATAAGAGCGTAGCTCTTTTTTTATATAAAATCTTTATTAAATATCTTGACTATTAGTAACTATTAATGTATTATTGTATTAGTTAAACAATACACTTTTTTGTAATTGTAAAACTAAGAGAAAGAAATGAGGAGAATTTATGATTGAAGCAAGAAATGTTAGTAAAATTTATGGTACTCAAAAGGCCTTAGATAAGATTAATCTTACGATTAATGATGGTGAGTTTTTAGTAATTATGGGGCCTAGTGGTAGTGGTAAATCGACCACCCTTAATTTATTTGCGGGAATTGATCAACCAACATCAGGTGAAATTAATATTGATGGCACTAATATTGCGAATATGAAACAAAAAGAATTAGAGTTATTTAGACAAAAGAAAATGGGTTTTATTTTCCAAGATTATCATATTTTAAATAGTTTAAATGCGACAGAAAATATTGTATTACCTTTAATAATTCAAAAAGTTAAAAGAAAAGAAATTGATTTAAGATTAAAGACAATTAGTAAAGAGTTAGGTATTGAAAAATTATTAGATAAACCAGTATATCAATTAAGTGGTGGAGAAAAACAAAGAGTAGCTATTGCTAGAGCTTTAATAACTAAACCTGAAATTGTTTATGCTGATGAACCAACAGGAGCTTTAGATAGTAAGAATGCTCATAATTTATTAAAAATTTTAGAGTATCAAAATATTGAACATCATCAAACAATGATGATGGTTACTCATGATGCTTTTAGTGCTAGTTTTGGAAGTAGAGTAATTTTTATTAAAGATGGTAAATTGTTTAAAGAAATTAAGAAAAATAATGCTTCTAGAAAAGCTTTTTACGAAGCTATCATTAAAATTACTACTGAATTAGGTGGTGATTTAGATGTTATTTAAATTAGCCTTTCAAAATATTAAAGCTAATAAATGGTACTTTCTAGCATATATCCTTACTATTACTTTCTTTTTTGTAATAGTATATCAAGTTGGTAATATTAACTTACAATTAGGTAGTTATTTAAATAATAATGGTTTTGCAGGAATAAGTTCTAGTGAAATGTTTAAAACTTTAAAAGGGATCATTTATGCTATTGTAATTATTTTTAGTGCTTATATAGCTAATTTCTTTATAAAAAGAAGAAGTAATGAAGTAGCTTTACTTAAAACATTAGGTTTAAATCGTTTTAATATTTTTAAAATGATTTGTATTGAAAATGTAATAGTTATTTTAATAAGTTTTATCTTTAGTATTATTGTTAGTTTAGTTACATCACCTTTATTTGTTTTTATTTCAGAAAAACTAATTGGTTTTCATTTAGATAGTAGCTTACCTATTTCTTCAATAATATCATGTTTATTAAGTGTTTTATATTTAGCAATTATTATTCTAATTATTATTAGTATTATTCCTTTATTTACCGTGTTAAAGACTAATATTTTATTACTATTTCAAGATACTAAAAAAAGTTATGTTTTAAAAAAGAAACCTTGGATTTCATTTATATTATTTTTAATATTTAGTGTTATTCTTATTTATATGTCTTTATTTGTAGTAACTAAACCAACAAACTTAAATGTTGTTATATTATTAAGTTATTTTTTATGTGCAATATTAGTTGCTATATTTTTATATCGAGGATTATTTTCTTTCTTCTTTGTTTCTTCTAAAAGAAAAAAGAAACCTAGTACTAGTTCAGTTCGTTTACTAAGTTTTTCTCATTTAGCTTATCGTATTCCTGCACTAAGTAGAATGATGAGTTTAATAACGATAATTACTTCTATTGTAGTTGTTTTATGTGTTGCGGCCTTTGGTATGTTTAATGCCTTATTAAATAGTAAAGATAATTATGGGACACAACTTAATATTGTAACAGTGGCTAATGATAAAAATAAATTTAATTCTTTAAATAATGCTTATCATAAAGCTAAAGATATTGCTTATGATACTATTCCAATGTATGTTGCAGAAAATAGTGATGTTTCTATTAAAAGTAAATTAACTGATGATGGAATGAATAATGTTAATATTGAAAGAAATGGTGTAGTTTTATTAAAATATAGTGATTATTTAAAATTACAAAAAGTATTAGTAACTTATGGTGATCATTTTAATCTTAAAAATGAATATCAATTGTTTGATGCTAATATTGTTTATAATGATAATAAAGAAGTTCATAATGATTATAATAATGCAGAAATTGATTGTCAAAATAGTAAATTATGTGATTTCTTTAATAAATATAATCTTAATTTAGATAAGTTTAGTTATTCTAAAAATGATGCAAGTTCAATGAATTTATTGAATAATTATAATTATCCTAAAAAGCCTACTGCAGCAGATAAAATGGTTTTTGAAAGAACAAAATATCTTTATAATGCGACTATTGTGGTAATGAATGATAATAATAAAGCTTTTAAAGATTATAAACCTTTATATTTTAATATTGGTAAATTAAAAATAAGTAAAGATAGCTTTACTAATTTATTAGAAATTAATAAAATAGCTACTTCTGCGACAATTGATGATAATGGTATTTATTCTATATCAAATGGTTTAACTTTATTAATGATTATGGTATTTTTAATGGTAGGAATGTTTCAAACAATATTATTAATTGGTTTATTAACTATTACGATTGCTTTAATTATGAGTATATTCTTTAGAACATTGGAGAATTTAGAAAATAGTTTAGATGATTATATTATGGCTAAACAATTTGGTATGTCAAAAGCTAAAATTTTAAAATCATTATTTATTGAGGCTTTTGTAACCCAAGCATTACCTTTTGTAGTTGGTATTGTTGTTAGTATCCTTTTGTTTAAGCAAATGTTTACTTCTTATGATCAAGTTATTCCTTTTAAGACTGTTTTAACTGATCCATTGACCTTAATGTCTTTAGGTTCATTAACTTTGTTGTTGATTGTATTAATAATTATTTTAGTTAAAAATATTTATTCTCGTATTAAGTTTTCAAATTTAAAAAAATCAGAATAACTTGCATTAGATTAATAATTATTATATAATGTTTAAGCCGTAACTTGGTTAAGATCTTACTCCAGTTCTAACGAGGTTATTGGATAAAATAAATTAAGGAGTAATATAATGATTACAAAAGAAAAAAAATATGAATTAATTAAAGAATTTGGAAAAAATGAACAAGATACTGGTTCAGCTGAAGTACAAATTGCTATCTTAACTGAAAGAATTAATAATTTAAATGTTCACTTTAAAGAACATAAACATGATTATCATTCTAATCGTGGATTATTAAAATTAGTAGGGAAAAGAAGAAATCTTTTAAGTTATTTAAAGGATAAAGATGTTCAACGTTATCGTGAAGTAATCGCTAAATTAGGATTAAGAAGATAGTTTTGAAAATGAAGATGTTAGCTTTACTAACATCTTTTTTAGTATATTAAAGATAATAGGATGTGATTAAATGAAAGATATAACAATTATTGGAGCTGGTCCTGTTGGTATTTATGCTTCTTTTTATGCTGGATTGCGTGAATTAAGTGTTAATTTGATAGAAGCATTACCTTATATAGGTGGACAATTAAGTGCTTTATATCCTGAAAAAATAATATATGATTTACCTGGTTATTCAAAGATAAAAGCACAAGATTTTATTGATTTATTAAAAGAACAACTTGATACTAAAAAAGAATTTATTGATATTTATTGTAATGAAGAAATAATTAGTATTGAAAAAAAAGATAATTATTTTGAATTAAGAAGTAATAATAATAATGTATTTCAATCAAAAACAATTCTTTTAACTTGTGGTAATGGTGTCTTTTCACCTCGTCATATTGGTATTGAAAATGAAGAACTTTATTCTAATATCTTATATGCTATTATTGATATAAATAAATTTAAAAATAAGAATATTACCATTCTTGGTGGTGGCGATAGTGCTTTAGATTGGGCTTTGATTTTAAAAGATATAGCTTCTAATGTTAATATTGTTCATCGTCGCGATCAATATCGAGCTAAAGAAGATAGTATTAATAAATTAAATAAATCTAAGGTAAATCAATATATGAGTTATTTAGTAGAAACTTTAAATGGTCATGATAATATTTTAGATAATATTATGATTAAACATAAAGAAACTAAAGAAGTTATTACTTTAGATTTAGATTATTTAATAGTAAATTACGGAAATGTTACTAAAGTAGCTAATTTTGGTTCATTAGCTTTAGAAAAAGAAGAATTTGGGTATATAGTAAATCGTGTTTTTGAGACAAATATTGATGGTATCTATGCTTGTGGTAATGCGATTAATTATCAAGGCAAACCTAAATTAATTACGCCAGGTCTTGGAGAAGTACCTATTGTAATTAATAATATTAAAGGATATATTGATCCTGAAAGTAAAAATAAGATTTTTTATTCAAGTGCTAGTGATAATGTAGTAAAATAATAAATATTTATATTAGTATAGAAGATGTACATTATTTCTTGGATATCTATAAACTACAAGATTTTTTCTTGTAGTTTTATTATGGTGGTAATTATGAGATATTAAATTATTTAGAAATTATAGCTTTTATTCAATTAGAGAATTTAATTTTATAATATCAACTAACAATGTTATTTATGGACATGATAAAGAATTTGTAAAGAATATAGTTACTAAGACATTAATTTAGATAAATAATACTTTTATATTATAAATAAGTAAGAGAAAAGCACTAGCTAAAATCCAGTGCTTTTTATTAAAACAGAGTTATTTAGTATTTGCTACTTTAATTTCACCATTAATAATCTTAGTTTTATATTCATCAATCTTTTTAAGAATTGTTTCATCTAAATTAGGATTTTTATCTGGAATTCCTACACCACCATCAGATAAATCATATTTTAATGTTTGATTAGCTGGGAATTTTCCTTCCATTTCTAATTTAGCAACATCATATGTGGCAACATCAGCTCTTTTTACCATTGAAGTTAAGATTACTGATTTATCTCCTTCATAGATTCCATCTTCATATTGGTCTCTATCAACACCGATAACCCAAACATCTTTACCTTGATCTTTAACTTTTTCTTTGGCACTATCGATAACACCATTTCCAGCTTGCCCAGCAGCAACAAAGATTACATAATCTCCATTACTATACATTTGTTCAGCAATAGTTTTACCTTTAGCACTATCAGTAAAGCTTCCAATATATTGAACATCTACTTTCATATTTGGATCAATAGCATGAACTCCTTGGATATAACCAACTTCAAAACCTGTGATAGTAGGACTTTCCATACCACCAATGAATCCTACTTTACTAGCATTAGCTTCTTTAGCTTTTTCAGCAGCAGCAACACCAACTAAAAATGAACCTTCATTAGCCGCAAAATCAGCACTTACTACATTTTTAGCTTTAATTGTTGTATCAATAATTAAATAATGTTGATTTGGATTCTTTTTAGCAACTTCAGTAACTGGTTCTTCAAATGTAAATCCAGCGGTTACAATTAAAGCGTTATCTTTTCCTGATACTGATTCTAAAGTAGGGACATAATCAGCTTCAGTATTAGCTTGAATGCTAGGAACATTACAAGCTCCTTGATCTTTAAATTCATCAGCCCATTTTATTAATCCTTCATTGGCACCTTGGTTGAATGATTTATCATTAACTCCAGATTGATCAGTAACTAATATAACATTTGTTTTACAATCAGTTGTCGAGTTTCCTCCACAAGCACTTACTGTTATTGCTAGAGCGATAACAGTTACTAAACTTAAAAATTTTTTCATTTAGTATCCTCCTATAAATTGATAATTTTAGTATATGTTATTTTAAATATAAATGCAATAAGATAAATATTTATGATTAATTATTAATTTGACTTTTACTATATACTTGCTATAATGATTAAAGGAGTGGTAGCTTAATGAAAGAAATTATAAACAATATTTATCACAGTATTGCTAATATTAAATCCGCAATCGTGATTCATGAGACTAATGAAAAAGCGCTACCATGGGATTCTAAAATAGGTGGTAAACCATATCTATTAGAGGATGATGATTATCCTCTCTCCCATGAAAATGAGCCTTTTAAATTCATATTACAAATTAATTTAAAAGATTTGCCTGAAAATGAATATTTTCCTAAACATGGACTATTACAATTCTTTTTAAATTTAGATTATTCTTATGATGAAGATGATCAACCTTTCTTAGTGAAGTATATTCCAAGAATTACTAGAAGAGAAGAAAGATTGGATTATGATGAAGAAGATGATTATCAAGAATATGATGATGAAGAAGATGAATTAGATTTAGATGAAAAAGATGAATTTAATTTTATGGAAGATGATGAAGAAGAAGAATTTAATGAATATGGTATGAAAATATTTTTTACTCTTGAAGAAGATCATATTAATCCAACAACTTTAGAGTGGGATACTTTTATTGATCATCTAGCAAGTTGTTTATATAATTATCGTAATGAATTAGATGATTATGATGGAATGATAGAAGATGAAGTAAATTATTTAGAAGATTTAGATTTCATTCTTGATAAAGAAGAAGTTATTACAATTAGATATGCTAATAAATTGTTAGGATATCCTTCTAATGAACAAGAAGATATTAGGTTAAGAAATAAAGATTATGAACATTATCTTTTATTATTACAATATACTATTATTAATGATGATGATGAAGAACAACTAGTAAAATGGTTTATAGATCCGATAGATTTAGAGAATAAAGATTTTACAAAAGTTATATGTTCTTATTACAAATAAAATATAAATAAAAGAACGGGAGTTCTTTTTTTTATTTAATAATTATAAATTATATTAATAATAGATTAATTTATAAAAAATATTATA
>JAISTP010000006.1 GCA_031272545.1 Bacilli bacterium
GTATCACCATTATTAATAGCTTCACTACCATCATCATTAATTAATTTAAAATCAGTAACATTCACACTACTACTAACATCAGCTGCATTAACATTAAAATTAGTAAACATTATTAATCCTAACATTATAAATAAACTTATAATTATTTTTTTCATTTTAAATCCCCCTTATTTATATAGTATTAAAATAAATAATTATTTCACTTAAATTTTATCTAATACATTTATAGTATTGTATCTTTAGTATTCCTAATTTATTTTTATTTACAATTAGAATAATATTAAGTATTTTATTTATAAATATTAAGAAAATAAAAACTGACTAATTTAGTCAGTTTTATTAGTTATTATATATTGTTAGGAAATTAATACATTATTTTTAAATCATTTTTCTATCTAATAATTCATGAACAAAGTAACTTGCAACATCATCCGCAAATTTACCTGGTCCAAAACCAGCATCATAACCTAATTCTTTAGCTAGTTCATGAGAAATACGTGGTCCTCCACAAATTACTAATATCTTATCTCTTAAATTATGAGCTTCTAATAATTCAATTAAGTTTGTCATATTTTCTATATGAACATCTTTTTGAGTAACTGTTTGGCTTACTAAGATAACATCAGCTTTTAATTCAATTGCTTTAGCAATTAATTCTTCATTAGTTACTTGACTACCTAAATTATAAGCATCAATCATTTCATATCTTTCAAGACCATAATGTCCAGCAAACCCTTTCATGTTCATAATAGCATCAATACCTACTGTATGAGCATCAGTTCCTGTACTAGCACCAACTACAACAATATTACGAGGATATTTTTCTTCCATGAAATGATCTACTTCATGCATATCCATAGTTTCTGTTTCTACTTCAACTACTTTAATATTTTCATAATCAACACCAGTTCTCAATTGACCATAACATACATAAAAAGTATAGCCTTCATCTAACTTATTATGATGAACACACATCGCATTATCTAATCCCATGTTTTTACAAGTTAATTTAGCAGCTTCAATTCCTTTAGCATCATCATTAACAGGTAAAGTAAAAGATAATTGAACTTTACCATCATTCATGGTATCACCATAAGGAAGAACATTTTTTAAATCATTGTTCATAATTAGTAAGCTCCTTTCATCAACTTAATAAATGGATTAAAGTAAGTTTCATCTTTTAAAGCAACTCCTTCTAATCCTTTACCACCATCAATAGGTCTTTTTACATCCGCAAAAATACCTTTTTCTAAAGCATTAAATAAACCATTATCTTTAATTTCTGCTAGTAATTCAACAGCTTTTTCTAATACTTCTTGACATCTTTTTTCCATAATACCATCTTTTTTATATTCAATTTCATCACTTAATGATTGCATTGCTTTAAAGATATAAGATGCATTTTCAATTGATAAATAACGATCAGAAATAAATGGTGTATGAATAGCTTCAGTTAACATTCCAAGTAAATGTAATTTTTGTCCAGTCATAATAGTTACCATATTAAATAAAGCATCTTGTACTTGTCCTTTAAAAATATTACCTGTCATATATTTAGTAGGAGGCATATATTTTAAAGGTGCTTTAGGAAATATTTGTCTTGCCATTTGAGCTTGAGCTAATTCTAAGACAAAACTATTTTCTACTTCTGGATCCATTTCAAAAGCATGACCTAGACCCATTTGTTCTTCTGGCATACCTGCGTTTAAAGCAAATTGTTCATTAATAAATTGGCTTGCTAGAACGGTATGTGCTGCTTCAATAGCATCAGCTGTTGTTAAATAATTATCTTCACCAGTATTAATAATAACTCCAGCAAAACCATTAATTATTCTTGAAAAATATTGGTCTACTAAAGTTCTTTTCATGTTAATATCTCTAAATAATATTCCATATAAAGCATCATTAAGCATAACATCTAATCTTTCAAATGCTCCCATTACCGCAATCTCAGGCATACATAATCCAGAACAATAATTACATAATCTAATATAACGATTTTGTTCTTCACCTACTTCATCTAATGCTTTACGCATTATCTTAAAGTTTTCTTGTGTTGCATATGTTCCTCCAAAGCCTTCAGTTGTAGGGCCATATGGTACATAATCTAATAATGATTGCCCTGTTGTTCTAATAACTGCAATAATATCAGCGCCTTGGCGAGCAGCAGCTTTAGCTTGTACAACATCTTCATAAATATTACCTGTAGCTACAATAACATATAAGTAAGGGCCTTCTTTATCGCCCCATTTATTTAAATAATTTTCTCTAGTTTCTCTATTTTTTCTTATTTTTAAAACTGCTTCTTGAGCAATACTGTTTACTTTTTCTTGAATCTCTTTTATTGGTGCCATTTCTAATGTTGTAATATCTAATTCATTACTTGCGACTTTTAAAGCAACTTCTTGAGCTGTTAAATTTTCTTTAAGCATCGCATTACCTAAAAATAAACATAAACCTTGATTTAATTTATCGTTAGTAACTAAATGATCAACAATAATATTAGGATAAGGAACTCCCATTTCATCAACACCATCAATACCAAATAAACGAGCTATCGTTCTTTCAGTTGCTACTGTTGTATGTTGATCAACAAAAGATTGAACATCATCGGCAATTTCTTTTGAAATGGTTCTAGCTTTCTTTACTAATTCACTATCTAAATTAATATGTCCCATCATCTATCTCCTTTCATATTCTTTTTCTATTATTTTTCTTAACTTATCATTCATTTTTAATAATTTCATAACTTTAAAAGCATCATTAGGTACTTTTTGTTTGTTATTAACTTTGATAAGAGAATAATCCATAATCTTATCAATATCATCATTTAACTCACTCTCTTGATAATTAGATAATCCTACTACTTGATAGTGAGCAAAATCAATATCAAGATCCAAATCCAAGTGAGTTGCAAGAATTGTTTTAATATTTAATTCTTGTAGGTATTGGCATACTCCTTTAACAATCATTTTTGCTTCAACAGGATTAGTTCCTCTAGCTAATTCATCTAATACAAATAATCCATTTTTATTTTCTATATATGATAAAGCTTCATTTAAAACAACAATTTCTTTACCAAAAGAACTTAAACTATTACTTACATCTTGTAATTCATCAGAAATATAAATAATATAATCTAAAATAGGTAATTTAGCATTTAAGACAAAAGGATAAAATCCATATTGAAACAAACAAACATTTAAAATAATATTTTTTAAAGTAACTGATTTACCAGCCATATTTGAACCAGTAATAATATTTATTTTCTTATCAATTACTATATCTAAGGGAATATAATTCTTCTCTTTTTTATTAACTATCTCTTTTATCATGGGGTTATATGCTTTAGTTAAGATAATTTCATTTGATATAGAAGGACTATTTAATTGATAAGTAATTGCTAAATAACTTTTAGCTATTAATAAATCAATATATCCTAATTGGTTAATAGTATCTAGTAATTTTGTTTGATAATCAGCTATTTTTTTAGATATTTCTACTTTAACTTCTTTTTCAATTTCTTTTATTTCGTTAGTTAAATATTGATAATACTCATCTTCTTTTGAAAGTTGCTTTAATTGTTCCCTTTTAGTTTTTAATTCAGGATGATAATCATTATATATTGAAAAGAAAGGTTGTTTTGAATTATCTAAATCTAAATAAGCAAATAATTCACTATAATCAGCTAATACTAAATAATTAGGTATCTTATTAATTACTTTAAATGAATGATTAATATTGATAATATTATAGATTAATTTCTTAACTTCAAATATTTCGATTTCGTCTAATATCACATAATCAAGATTATTAATAATTGAACTTATATTTTTTAAGCGAGCTAAATATACATCTATTTCATTAAATGGTTTTGGATAATTAATAATTATTTCTTTTACTTCCGCAATCCTATTAAATTCTTCTTTAAGTAATTCTTCATTTTTAAATGGTTTTAAGTTACTTAAATAGTCTTTACCATAACTACTCTTTATTTTTAATTCATTAATAACATAAGTAAAACCAACTTCTTCTCTTTGTTTTTTATTTAAAAAAGCATCCATTATTTTACTCACTCCATTACATTAAATACTGGTATATTAGTATATTTTTTTATTTCATTTATTAATAGTTTACTATCAACTTTAATATTAATCCCTACTGGATTAACACTTATACCAATAATTTCAATTTTATTTAATAACTTAATTTTGATATTTGTCTTTTTTAATAATTCAAATACTTTTTGAGATATAAATATTTTAGTTGCGTCATTAACAACAATATTAAGTTCTTTAAAAGTATTTCTTTTAGTTATTAGTGCTTCCATTAATTTATCTAATAAAGGTCCTTTAATATATAAATAAGCACTATTTTTATTTAGAAGTTTAATAATTTCATTTTCTTTATTAATTAAAGTATCAACTTCTAACTTAGTAATCTTATTATCTTTATCAAGAATAATATTATTACTAATATTATTCTCGATAATTTCTTTAATTTTTTGATCAACTAATTCTGATTTAAATATTTCTAAAGTAAAAATAGTTTTAGCAACAACCTTATCAATATCTTTATTTAAACTCATACCAGTACAAAGAATAGTACCATCACAAACACTAGGATTAGCCATCATTTTTCTATTTAAGGCACCATCTACTAAAACTAATCCATCTTTATTAAAAGAATACATTATATCAATTACTTTAGTTAATTGTTCATTATAAGATGGACCAGCTAATTCAATTAATCCTTCATTTAAAGAACGAGCAATAATTACTTCTCCTAATGGAGTATTAAATCCAGTTGTTTCCATAATTTCAAATTGAATATTACTTTGAAGTAAGCACTTTTTAGCACTTGCAATAATAGTATTTTCTTTAATAAAGATAGTAGGTTTATTACTATTAAATATTAAATCAGTTTCTTCACCATCATAACCTATCGAAGTAAGCATACAATTTTGATAATTCATCATCTTTAAAAGATAATTCATTGTCGTAGTCTTACCAGCATTTTTAGATAAGCCAATAATAGCAATTGAAGAATATTTTTTTACATTAGTGATTATGTCTGACATTTCTTTCTAAATTACTTGGTTCAATACATTGACCTTCATCATTTAATAAACCAGCAACTCCTGTTTTATGTGTTTTAACTTCATTTGAAATAGGTTGTTGTTTATAAACTTCTGGTTCATAATAAGTAGTTATTGTTCCTTCATAATTTCTTAAAACTACTTTGCCAGGTGCTTGAGAGATAACATATTGTGGCATTACTGGAATTTTTCCACCACCACCAGGTGCATCTACAACAAAAGTAGGCACACAATATCCTGAAGTATGACCTCTTAATCCTTCAATTATTTCAATACCTTTTGAAACTGGTGTTCTAAAATGTTCTAAACCATTACTTAAATCACATTGATAAATATAATATGGTCTTACTCTAATCATTACTAAATCATTAACTAATCGTTTCATGATATGAACACTATCATTAATTCCTGCTAATAAAACAGATTGATTTCCTAAAGGAATACCAGCATCAGCTAATAATTCACATGCTTTTTTAGCTTCTGGAGTAATTTCGTTAGGATGATTAAAATGAGTATTTAACCAAATTGGATGATATTTCTTTAACATATTAACTAATTCAGGAGTAATTCTTTGTGGCATAACTACTGGTACACGAGAACCAATTCTAATTATTTCCACATGAGGAATAGCTCTTAATTTAGAAATAATAGTTTCTAAAACTTCATCATTTACCATTAAAGCATCACCACCAGATAATAAGACATCTCTTACTTCTGGATGTTGCGCTACATATTCAATAGCCTTTTCAATTTGTTCCATTGGTAAAGCATTATCATTTTGACCTGCGAATCTTCTTCTTGTACAATGACGACAATACATACTACATTGATCAGTTACTAATAAAAGAACACGATCAGGATAACGATGAGTTAATCCTGGTACTGAACTATCAACATCTTCATGAAGAGGATCATCAAAATCACTTGGTGAAATATACAATTCATTACTTAAAGGTACTGCTTGTTTACGTACTGGATCATGAGGATCACTAGGATTAATTAATGAAATATAATAAGGGGTAACTGCCATACGAAGTGATTCTAAAGTTTTTTTAGCTCCTTCAATTTCCGCTTCTGTTAAATCAACATATTTTTGTAAATCTTCTAAAGTTTCAACACGATTTTGAACTTGCCATTTCCAATCATTCCATTGTTCGTCACTAATGTTTGGATATAATTCTTTTCTACGACTAAATGTATTCATTTTTCTTCTCCTTTTTAAATGAAATATTATAGATATTTTTTCTCAAAGATATCTCTTAATGTTTTACTTTCTCTTAAAGCATCAAGAGTAACTTTGGCATGTCCTTTTGTATAACCATTACCAATCATCATTGTAACATCTTTACCAACACCTTCAGCTCCTAAAGCAGCTTTAGTAAAGCTTGTTGCCATTGAGAAGAAATAAACAATTCCTTCATCTCTAACTGGTAAAATTGAAGCCATTTCGGTATTCATAACATTAACTACATTAATTGAAACATCTACATCTTTACCATTAGTTACTGCATGAACTTTATCTAATACTTCAATAGCATTAGTTGCATCTCCTACAATAACTTCATCACAAAAACCAGTTGCTTCAAGCATTTCTTTATCACTTTCAAGATTAATTAAACCAATAACTTTTCCATTTTCGCCTACACCTTTTTTAGCTTCATAGCAGCACATTAATCCTGATTTACCTGCTGCTCCTAAAACTAATACAGTATTGCCTGGTTTAGCTAGTTTTAAAGCTTGAGCAGGTGCACCAGCAACATCTAAAGCAGCTAAAGCTAATGTTTCACTCATATCATCTGGTAATACGGCATAAATACCTGATTCAAATAAAATTGCTTGTCCATCAATTTCAACACGATCAATATCAGTATAAACCTTTTTAATTGCATTAATTTTTAATGGAGTTAACGATAAAGAAACAAGAGTCGCAATTTTATCACCAACTTTTAAATCAGTTTTACCTTCTAAAGCAGGTCCTATTTCTTTAACCGTACCAATTAGCATTCCACCAGAACCAGTTACTGGATTTTGTTGTTTTCCTCTTTCAGAGACAATTTCCATAATTCTAGCACCAATTTTATTTTCATCATGCCCTACTTCATCCGCAATTTGCGTAAAACTAGCAGAATCAACATTTAAGGCAATGACATCAATTAAAATTTCATTATCATAGATATTCATATCATTATCTATTTTTAATGCTGGTTGTGGTAAAACCCCTTTAGGTTCTAACACTCTATGTGTTCCATATTTATTTCCTTTTTTCATATTTTTCCTCCTAAAATTTTTTAATATTATCTGAAACAATTACATCTGCTTCAGTTAATGCTAACACTTCTTCAACACTACTTTCTTCAGCTACTTCACATAATAATAAATGATTATCTTTTACTTCAAAGACAGCTAATTCGGTAATAATTTTATCAACACAATTTCTTCCCGTTAAAGGTAAAGTACATTCTTTTAAGATCTTAGGTTTACCTTTAGAAGTATGTATCATTGATACAATTACTTTTTTGGCACCAGTAACTAAATCCATAGCACCACCCATACCTGGAACTAATTTACCTGGAATCATATAATTAGCAATATTACCTTGTTGATCAACTTCTAGAGTTCCTAATACTGTAACATCGACATGACCACCTCTAATTAATGCAAAAGAGATACTACTATCAAAGAAAGCTCCTTGCGAATCAATACTAACGAATGCGCCACCAGCATTAACTATATGGCGTGATATTTCCTCTGGAACTAAGTCCTTTAAACCAGTCATACCATTTTCTGATTGTAAAGTAATATGTACATCATCAGGGATAAATTGAGCAACTTTAGTAGGTAAACCAATACCTAAATTTACTAATTGACCATCTTCTAATTCTAGAGCAACACGACGAGCAATTTTTTCTTTAGCGTCCATTAACAACATCCTCCCTTATTACATAATCAACTAATACACCAGGGATACTTACATCATTAGGATCAATAACACTTCTTAAATTCTCCACTTCTATAGCAACTTTTTTAGCAGCTAAAGCCATTAAAGGACTAAAATTTTTAGTTGTCCCAATAAGTTTAGCATTACCAAAAGAATCTGCTTCATAAGCTTCAAGAATAGTTAAATCAGCACTAAGTGGTTTTTCTAACAGGTAGTCTTTACCATCCACATTAATAATATCTTTACCTTCTTCAACTAAAGTACCTAATCCTGTAGGTGTTAAAACTCCTCCTAAACCAGAACCACCAGCTCTAATTTGTTCTACTAATGTTCCTTGAGGAACTAAGATAACTTCCATCATATTTTCATTCATTAGTTGTTGAGCTTGTGGATTTAATCCAATATGTGAAGCAATTAATTTCTTACATTGTCCTGAAGCTATTAAGCGACCAATCCCTTCGTTTTCATAACCAGCATCATTACAATATAAAGTTAAATCCTTAACACCAGATTCTACAATAGCGTCGATTAATAGTTTAGAAGTTCCTACTGTCATAAAACCTCCAACCATAATACTCATACCATCAAATAATACTTCTTTAAATTTATCTACTTCTACTATTTTTATCATTTTTTTAGACCTAGAATCTCTCTAGCCTCACAAGGACTAGCGATTTCCCTTCCTAAAAGATTGGCAAGAGTTACAACTTTAGCAACTAATTCACCATTTGATTTTGCAAGAACACCTTTTTCTAAATAAACATTATCTTCAAAACCAATACGAACATGGCCACCCATAACAATAGTCATTGCGGCAATTGGAAAAGCAGCTTTCCCTACACCAGCAGCTGTCCACGTGCAATTACTTGGAATTGATCCAACCATAAATTCTAAGTCTCTTGTAGTAGCTGAAATACCACCATTAACACCCATAACAAAGTCAAAATGTAAATTATCATCTTTAATTAAACCTTTTTTATGTAAACGTAAAGCCATATCAATCATACCTTTATCAAACACTTCACATTCAGGTTTAACATTAAATTTAGCCATCTTTTCAGCAAACTCAATAATCATATTTTCAGTGTTTTCAAATATTTCATCGCCACCAAAATTACAAGTTCCACAATCTAAAGTAGCCATTTCTGGATATAAGTTAATTGGTTGTAATCTTTCTTCACTACTCATACCTACTGCTCCACCAGTACTTGGTTGAATAATAACATCTGGTATTTCTTTTTTTATAGCATTAATAATTTCTTCATAACGAGCTTGATCTTGTGTTGGAAGACCATCATCATTTCTAACATGTAAATGAATAATACTAGCACCAGCTTCATAGGCAGCTTTAGCTTCTTTTACAAATTCATCTACTGTATAAGGTACTGCAGGATTATGTTCTTTAGTAACTTCAGCACCACTAATACATGCGGTAATTATTAACTTATTACTCATATCTTTTCTTCTCCTTAGTAACTAAACAAGTACCAGTTGCTACAGCAACGATAATAGGTTCTTCTAAAAACTCAGCAGCACTTTCATTAATATCAGTACGAGGTCTAATTACTTTTCTAGCTTCAAATTTCATTGTACGAGAAGTGTTACCTTCTTTTTCAATATAACCATAAGCTTCAATGTAATCACCAGCAAAGACAGGTGCTTTAAATTGGATATCACTATAAGCGACAAACAACCCTTCATCACCATCTCTTTTAATTAACAATTCAGTAGCAACATCACCAAATAGTCCAACCATTCGTGCACCATCTACTAAATTTCCACCATAATGCGCATCATGTGCTGACATTCTTAATCTAATTAAAGATTCAATTTTTTCCATTAAAATTCTTCTCCTTTCATGCGACAATAAAAGGACGCATTGAATAAAATTCAATAGCGCCCCATACCTATAAAATATGAGAGTTAATAAACTGTATGTTTATTAACCAAAACTAGTATTCTCGTCAATATTAGTTTTTCGGCATTCATTTCCTTTACTATCTAGTATTTTGTGCGAGCCAACCTACATAGCTACCAAATGTAATGCTCCTCTATTACCTTGATTATATCTTAACAGTTTTACAAGGTACAAGATTTAGTTAAAATTTTGTTACTAATTTATCAATTTTATGTTATATTTTATTTTTTAATTTAAAATTAATATCATTTTATCTTAAATTAACTAATTTCTATTAACTATATTGATTATCTTATAAATTACATTAATAATAACATAAAACATTAATTGTCCTATCTATTATCAAGTAATTTATTTTAAAGTAATATTAATACTTTTATCTATTGTTGTGTAACTATCATCATCAATATAGAATTCAAACTTTAAAGTAAATTTATTACTAGCATTCTTAAGTTTTTCAAGTAAATCACTTCCTGAAAATACATAGTTTTGAGTAGCTTTTGATTTCCCAGCTAATTCATATACTGAATCAGTATCATAAATAGTATCAGATCCATTTTTTAATTGTACTCCATTTACCAGTATTTTTTGTGAGTAATCTCCAATACCACTAATCTTATGATTATTTTGATTATCTATCGTAACATTTAATACTAAATCAGTATTATCAACATATGCTTTATTAATAATTAAAGTTATATTTTTCCCTAAATCTACTTTTTGATTTAAATTATATGTAGTCGTATCAACACTCATTTTTGCGACTGCTTTATCTATTTTTTCGTAAGCAACAACTTCAAATACTGGCCAAGTATTATTAACACCAAGAGCATTTTTACCTTTGTAAGTTTCTTTATATAATACTTGAGCTTCAATACATTCATTTTTACTTGGTAAAGTAGTTACTTTGTTTGCTTCTACTTCATCTAAATTAGTTGGATCATAACTATCATTATATTGAATAAGCAGATTCTTTGTTTCATCAGTGAATCTTAATATTATTGGTGTATCAATACCAGCTTCTAGAGTCGCATTAATTCTTTCATTTAATACAGCAGTGTCGCTTAAACAAAAATTGCTTCTAAAACCTTTATTAACATCTTCTTTGCTGGTTTCACTACCAAAAATATTATCACTAATAGTAACTTTACCTGTCTTTGAAGCTTCATTATATAATGTAATGTTATCTTTAGTATTTGTAGAACATCCAATAAATGAAATTGTTAAAATTAATAATAATACTATCTTTTTCATATTCTATCCATTTCCTTTCAAATGATATATTTTTATATTAGGATAAAATATTACATTATTTATGTATAAATAAAAAGATTAGTAAACTAATCTTTAAAACTTTTTATTATATCAATAGCACTAGATACAAAATTTAATTTTAATAATTCATCTTTAGTAAACCAATTATAGGCTTGATTCTCTTCATTTAACATAATAGTACTATCATCAAAAATATCACAAAAATAAAAATCTAAATTAAAAGTACCATGTTCATAAGTATGAGTTATATTTTTATATAATCTAATATTTATTACTTCTACATTCAATTCTTCTCTTAATTCTCTAATTAAAGCTTCTTCACTTGTTTCATGCTCTTCTAATTTACCACCAGGAAATTCCCACATATTAGCTAATTTCTTATAGGGACTTCTTTGACATGCTAAATACTTATTATTCTTTTTAATTATTCCTACTGCAACTTTTCTCATTTTATTACTCCATTATTTATTATATAATTCTTCAATTCGTTGTTGGATTAATTCATTATCAAGAAATTCATCAAAACTACCTTCAAAAACGACACATCCATTAGGAGTAATTTCAATAACTTTATTAGCTAATGTTTCAATAAATTCAAAGTCATGTGATGAAAATATTAATGATCCTTTAAAATTTCTTAAACCATCATTTACTGATGAAATAGATTCTAAATCTAAGTGGTTAGTTGGCTGATCTAAAATAATAGTATTAGCTTCTTGTAACATTAATCTTGCGAACATTAAACGCATTTTTTCTCCTCCAGAAAGAACACTTACTTTTTTTAATGGTTCATCATGAGAGAATAACACTTTGCCTAAATAAGAACGACAAAAAGCTTCTCCTTGTTCTTCCCCAGAAAATTGTCTTAACCAATCAACTAAGTTAATATTCTTAGTTTTGAAAAAATCACTATTATCTTTAGGAAAATAAGCTTTTTCTACAGTAATACCCCATTTAATAGTACCAGAACTAGCTTGCTTTTTATCCGCTAGTACTTCAAATAAATTAGTTATTAAAGCATCATCTCTAGAAAAGAAGTATACTTTTTCATGACCATAAATATTAAATGAGATATTTTTAAATAATGTTTCATTTTCATTATCTAAACTTAAATCATTTACTTCAATAACATCATCGCCTAAGTTTCTTTGACACATTAATCCAATATAAGGATATCTTCTTGATGTTGGTCTAATATCATCTAAAGTAATCTTATCTAGTAATTTCTTACGAGAAGTAGCTTGTTTAGACTTTGAAGCATTGGCACTAAAACGAGCAATAAATTCTTGTAATTCTTTAATTTTATCTTCTTTTCTTTTATTAGTATCTTGCATCATCTTACTAGCTAATGCACTTGATTCTTTCCAAAAATCATAATTACCAACATATAAAGTAGCTTTTTGATAATCAATATCTACAATATGGGTACATACATTATTAATAAAATGACGATCATGCGATACGACAATAACAGTTTTATCAAAATCTTCAATAAATTGTTCTAACCACTTAATCGCATAAAAATCTAAATGGTTAGTTGGTTCATCTAATAATAAGATATCAGGATTACCAAATAAAGCTTTTGCTAGAAGAATCTTTACTTTATCTTCACCAATAACTTCACTCATTAATTTAGAATAATCATTTTCTTTTAAGCGTAAACCATTTAATAATATTTCCGCATTACTCTCAGCTTCCCATCCACCTAAAGATGCAAATTTTTCTTCTAGTTCAGCTGCTTTAAAACCATCAGCTTCACTAAAATCTTCCTTCATATAAATATTGTTTTTTTCAATCATTGTTTTATATAATTCTTCATGGCCCATAATAACAACATCTAAAATAGAATAATCATCATATTTAAACTGATCTTGTTCTAAATATGATATTCTTTGATTCTTATCATAAAAAACATCACCTTTGCTAGGATCTAAATCACCATGTAATATTCTTAAGAAAGTTGATTTACCAGCCCCATTAGCTCCAATAATTCCATAACAATTTCCTTTAGTAAATTTTATTGTTACATTTTCAAATAATTTGTCTTCTCCAAAACTTAATGTTAAATTTGATACTTCAATCATTAAACCACCTCAATCTTACTAATTATATCATATTAAAAGCATACATTAGTATGCTCTATTACTTATTAATTTTAATTCATTACTAAATCTTTCAATTTTAGTAATTTTATTTTCAATAAATTCAATATTTAAACTATTTAAATATTCTTTTAAATAATACTTATCTTTTAAATTATTAGCTTCAAATTCAATTTCATAATCTTCTTTATTAAAATACGTTGAATAATCTAAACAAATTAAACCTTTATTAATTTTATATTCTATTCTTATTGTATTTAATGAACCAAGTAATTTAATATTCCTAGGTATATCATTAAAATATTTACTAAATAATGATGTATCTTTTTTTATACTTTCAAATTCATCTTTACTAATAAGATAATTACTTTCATAATTAATAATATTAGCTCTTGTCTTTAAACATATCTCATATTTATCATCATAAACCCTTATTCTTAACGCTTGATTATTGTTTTTAAAATAGTAGTCATCTGTTTCAAAATAATAATTAACTTGATTAATCTTAGTATGTTTATGATTTAATATTTCTTTTTTTATGATAAGATATTGTTCTTTATTTAATAGTTGCTTAGTTTCAATCTCAATATCATTACTCATTATTTCACCAACTATCTAAACTTGTTTCCGCCCTTAAACATGCTCATCATATCATTCATATTTGAAGGCATCTTACCTTTAGACATCATGCCACCCATTTGTTTCATCATTTTCTTCATATTATCATATTCTCTTAATACTTTATTAATTTCAACACTATTTAAGCCACAACCTTTGGCGATACGATCTTTACGTTTAGCTTTGATTAATTGAGGATTTCTTCTTTCTTTAGGAGTAATTGATTGAATAATAGCTTTAGTTTTCTTTAGCTTTTCATTAGCTTTAATTTCATCTTCATCACTTAACTTTGGCATCCCAGGTAACATTTTTGCAATACCACCAAGTGAACCTAATTTTTTTACTTGTTCCATTTGTTCTAACATATCTTCTAAATCAAATTTCCCACTCATTAAGCGATCAGTTAATTTACCAGCTTTTTCTTCATCGATAACATTAGTAGCTTTTTCTATTAATGAAATTACATCACCCATACCAAGCATTCTTGATACCATACGATCAGGATAGAATAAATCAATAGCGTCTAACTTTTCACCAGTACCAATAAATTTAATAGGTACTCCAGTAATATATTTAATAGATAAAGCAGCTCCACCACGTGAATCACCATCTAATTTAGTTAATACTGCTCCTGTAATACCTAATTGTTCATGGTATGATTGAGCTACATTAATAGCATCTTGTCCTGTTAATGAATCAACTACTAAAAGTATTTCATCAGGATTAATTAAACCTTTAATATCAATTAATTCTTGCATTAACTCAGTATCTAAATGTAAACGACCAGCAGTATCGACAATAATTAAATCATTGTCATTTTCTTTAGCATGTTCTATTGCTTCTTGAACTATGATACGAGGATTTTCTTTACCTTTTTCAAAAACAGGTACATCTAGTTGTTTGCCTACAGTTATTAATTGATCAATAGCGGCTGGACGATAAATATCTGCCGCAACTAGCAATGGTTTTTTATGATATTCTTTTCTTAATAAATTAGCTAATTTACCTGCAGTTGTTGTTTTACCAGCGCCTTGTAATCCAACCATCATAATAACAGTAGGTTTATTAGTATTAAATTTAATTTCATTTAATGAATCACCAAATAAATGAACTAATTCATCATTAACAATTTTAACAACCATTTGTGAAGGATTTAATTGATTAATTACATCTTGTCCTTCAGCTTTTTCTTTAATATTTTTAATAAAATCTTTTACTACTTTAAAGTTAACATCAGCCTCTAATAAAGCTAATCTTATTTCTCTAAACATATCCTCCATATTTTCAGGAGTTAATTTATGTTGTCCTTTTATTTTCTTTATACTCGCTTGTATGCGTTCCGATAGATTATCAAATGCCATTTTTTATCACCTAAAATATAATAGCATTTTTGATAATACAATACAATGAACAAAAAAAGCATATTTCTAACAATAATAAGCTTATTATTTATTTAATTTTTAAATATTTCTTGATATTGTTTTTTATATATAGAATAGATTCTTAAATTTATATTTAGTTTAATATTTAGTTTATTAATAATTATTTAATAACATATATTAATCATAAGGATAAAGATGTTTAGCCAAAATACAGACAAAGTTTGTCGTTTTTTAGGCAATTTATCAGCATTTATTGACTATATATATATGATATGATAACATTCAGCTAACAATATATTGTATTATAGATAAATATTTATCTTAAATAATTTAATATAAAAGGAGAAATTTATATGAAGTCAAAAAATATTATCTTTTTAGTTTTAATTTTTTCTTTAGTACTTCTTAATAACTCTTATATAAATGCCGCTAATGCAAGTGTTCAGAATTATAGTTTTAAAATAGAGGAAGGTAAATATAATCGCTCTAATACGTATTCTTATAAATACTATAAAGGAACTAAAAAATATGATAAGAGTGCTTATATTATTAATAACAATTCAAACATTAATTTCTATATGTATTTAATTTATGGTAATTTACGTTATGCTGGTCAAAAATTTTCTCATGCAAATCAAAGAGAAGCATTTACTAATGATGCTCCTAGTGGAAGAAAATATCAATTTGAAGCATCGCGACAAAATTGGTGGGATGGAGTATTTACAATAAAAGGTAGTTGGTCTGCTGATGATAGACTTAAGTAAATATAATTATCAAAAATATTTAAAATCTCAAATCTATGGTAAGAATATTATTATTATATTCTTACTATCTTTTATTTCTATGATATTTCTTTTTTTAGTATTTATGGATTTATTTAACATCTTATTTAATAAAGGATTATATTCTAGTAGTTTAATTGATGATATTTTTAAAGAAAATATCTTTAATCCCTATCATTTTAAGACTTTTATTAGTAGTTATTTTATCTTCTATTTTCTTATTATTTCACTATATGTTTTCTTTAAAGTTATAAAGCTTAAAAATAATTTATTAATATATAATATTGGTCGTAATGATAATTTTAATAAAGATTATTTAATTCTATCTTTTAAAATGATCTTAGTTTATTCTTTAACTATATATATTGCTTTTCTAGCTATTATTTTATTACAAACATTAATTACTTTATTTAAGTATCATACTTTTTGTTTAATTAATAGTGATTATACGATGTACTATAACTATATTGATTTAAATATTTATAACATATCACCTAGTTTATATTCTTTTGTTTTAGTTTTTATTCCTGCACTAATATCACAATTATTATTATTTTTCTATCTAATTATTTTCTACAAATTATCTAATAATAAAATTTATACTGTACTATTTGCTTTAATCTTATATATTGCATCAATTATTATTGCGGTATCATTTAATAGTAATATTGAAATGTTTATTCCAATTTTCCCAATGATGAATATTACATTTTCTACATCACAAATTATATCTTGGATTTCAATTATCATCCAATTAATAATAATTTTAATTATTATTAAGATAAATAAAGGTATTAATAAAATATGAAATATCTTAAAAATAACTATTTTATTATCTCTTTAATAATAATTGTTATTAGTTTATTTAGTAAGTACTTTAATGATATTAATACTTCTTTAGATTTATATAATTTAAATATAAGTATATTTATTTCATCAATTATCTATGCTATTTTTATTATAATAATTAGTGAAAAATTTATTGATATAAAATCATATATTAATTATCGCACTACTTCTAAAATGAAACTTTTCTTCATTACATTATTATTTGTTTTTAAAAAATTAATATCTTACTTAATTATTATTATCTTAACTCATTCATTATATTTAATATTAATAAATAAACAAATACTAATTATTAAGGTAATGATATATTTCTTTGAAATTAATCTAGGATTAATTATATTTAGAACTATTTTAAGCTATTACTTTAATTCTAAAAGAAGTACTATTATTCTAATTGTTACTTTAGTATTAGCTTTAATAATAAATAATTTTATTATTAGAAATAATATTATTTGTAAGATATTACTAACAATACTACCATTTACTTATAATGAAAGTATCATTTATCTTCGTTTATTATTTTATTGTTTTTGTAATTATTGCTATATTAATTTATTACTTTTTTAAATATCTAAATAATAATAAGAAAATTAATATTCTTAATTTTAATCTTATTTTATACATATTAGCTATTATTATGCTATTAATAAATATTAAACATGTTAAAACAAGTAATAATTTTCTTATGTTATATAATTATGAACAATACAACAATTTCTTTGAATATTTACTTTATAATTTTATTATTTATTTTGTTTTAACTTTTCCTTTTACTAATTATTTAATATCCTTAGTAAGTGGAATCTTAAATTATTATTGTTATCGCTTAAAAAGTATTAATAAAATTAAAATTATATTTTTTAAGAATTTATTTAATAAATTAATTATTCAAATGATAGTAATATTATTTATTATTTTATTATCTATTTTATTTCATAAGTACAATTATTATTTAACTAATAATATTTTAGTATTTTTGCATTTAATATGCATAGTTCTAGCAACTAATCTTATAACTATAATTATATATCCTATTACTAAGCTAAATATCTTATTAATAAACTTAATTATTATTTTTATAATATTAGTTTTAGATTATTTTAGTTTTTATATAACAATTATAATAATACTTCTGAGTATTATTAATCTTATTAAAAGAAAGGAATTTATAATCAATGATTAAAATTAAAAACTTACATAAGAAATTTAAAAACAATTATATCTTAAATGATATTAATTTAACTTTAGAAGATCGTGGATGTATAGCAATAGTTGGTGCTAATGGCTCAGGAAAATCAGTTTTATTAAATATTATTTGTGGTATTATCAAACCTGATTCAGGTTATATTGAAATTAATGATCTTGTTCTTGGAAAAAATTTAGATTTTATACCAAATGCAGGTATTATTATTAATAATCCTAATATGGTAGAACATCTTTCATTATACGATAATTTAATGCTTATTAGCACTATTAAAAATTTACCTAATACTAAAATAGCTATCGATAAACTATTAAAATATTTTGATATTTATGATAAGAAAGATACTAAATTTAAAGATGCTTCGCAAGGAATGAAACAAAAGGCAAGAATAATTCAAGCTTTAATGGAACCAAGTAAAATATTAATTCTTGATGAACCAACAAATGCCTTAGATAAAAAATCAATAAAAAAATTATTAGATTTATTACTATCTTTAAAAAATAATAAATTAATAATTATAACTTCTCATAATGAAAATGATATTTCATATTTGGCTGATAACGTATATGAAATTAATGATGGAAATTTATATCAATTAACTTAATTAAAAACCTATATTGTATATAACAATATAGGTTTTTTAGTATTAAAATGATTGTCCATACGATAAACCAAAGAATACATGAGGTTTTAAACGACAAACACTACTACAAGAACCAATTCCAGTATATCCTAAACCAAAATAGAAATCGCCAGTACTTTTAAATTGATTAATCACTGTTTTTAAAGATTGATTAGTATGTTTGATAACTTCCACATGAACATGTGGTCCAGTACTATTTCCTGTACTTCCCATATAGGCAATTACTTGACCTTGCTTAATGGTACTGCCATAATTAGCATATTTTTGTAAATGACCATATAGCATAGTATAAGTACTACCACCAACTTGGTATGCCGCAACCATATAATTACCATATCCATAACCAGATCCTGTTGCTAGAATAACACCATTAGCAGAAGCATAAATTGGTGTTCCCCAATTATTAGCTAAGTCAACTCCTGGATGCCATCCTCCACCAAAATCAATTGGATAATACCATGCGGCAGCTGTAACAACAGCATGTTTTACTGGTAAAATAAAACCTTTACTACTAGCTTGTCCTGTAATATCATTAACATTGATATTATTTAACATTTTATTATAAACAGCATTATTCTTTTGTTCAGCTTGTAATTTTTGAAATAATTCACTTTCCTTAGAATAATACTCTTTTAGCATTGTTTTTTGTTCGGCTTGCGCTGATTCTAAATCTTTCTTAGATTTAACTAATTCAGTTTTTTTAGTTTTTAATTGTTTTTTAGCATAATCTAAATCGTTAATAACTTCTTTATTAGCATCATTAATCGCATTGACACCATCAACTTTAGTTAGAAAATCATCAATACTTTGCGAACTCATTAAGAAATCAATGACAAAATTCTCACTATCCATTTGTTGCATCAAAGCAAGTCTTTGAAGAATGTCATCTTCTAAATTCTTGATATCTTCTTCAGTTTGCTTTATTTCAGATTCTGTTTCTGCAATATCTGCTTTTTTATCTTCAATTAACTTAGTTTGTTTTTGAATTAAACCAGTTAAATCCGCAATATCACCTTTAGTTTCCTCAATTTGCGTTTTTAAATCACTTTGAGCTTTTTTACTAGCAGATTTCTTATTTTTTAAATAATTCTCATATCCTACACAAACACTTTTATTAGCATTATAGCTTGAACGTTTATTACACAATTTTTGATAATAAGATTCATTACTGGCATAATCAATAGCCGCAAAAGTATTAAGGTGAATAAACATTAATACTACAAAGAATAATATAGCACAATAAAATAATATCGCTTTCTTCTTTTTTAGCATTGTGTACCTCCTTTTTTAGGATTTTAAATATCTAGTAACTGAAAGAATACTTCCTAGCATTCCTACTACTCCTCCTATAACAAATAATCCTAGTACTACAAGTTGAATTTCATGCATACTTACTAATTGTAATGATGAACTTATCATAAAGCCATCACTGTATTTCTCCAATATTTTTCCATAAATAACAAGGATTAAAGCACCAGGAATAATAGCTCCTAGCATTCCTATAATAATTCCCTCTAAAATAAATGGTGTTCTAATATAACCATTACTTGCACCTACAAGACGCATAATTTGAATTTCAGTCTTACGATTATAAATAGTTAATTTAATAGTATTTGAAATTAAGAAAATAGCAAGTAATACTAAAGCAACCATAAAGAAAACAAGCACACGAGTAATTTGATTAAATAATGTAATTAGCTTATGAATACCACCAGTACCATAATCTACATCTTTAACACCATCTAAAGCTTTAATTTCTTTACTAATTTTTTCATAATCATTGTAACCTTGTTTTAATGTAACTTTATATACATTAAGCATCGGATTTTCATCTTTAAATCTTTCATATAATGAAGTATCTTCACCAGTTAATTTAACATATTTTTTAAATTCTTCATCTTTACTACTAAATTCTACTGATGCAACACCCTCAATTGAACGTAATCGATCTCCAAATGGATCTTTTTTAGTTTTGGCATTATATAATTGATTAATATCATAACTATTATCAATCATAACTCTTATTGAAATATTTTTCTCAATATTATTCATAAAACTACTAACATTTAGTGATAATACACTAAATAGCGCTACTAATAATAAAGTAACTGCCACAGCAGTAGCTGAAGAAAATGACATCCAGAAATTTCTAAAGATACCTGTGATTGCAGATTTAATATGTCTACCAAGTCTGTAGATTATCATTATATCCACCTCCCATAGTATCATTACTAATAAAACCACTTTCAATAGTAATAGTTCGATGTTTATACGTATTAACCATTTGGCGATCATGCGTTACCATTACTATGGTAGTTCCTCTTTTTGATATTTCTTCTAATAACTTCATAATTTCTTTACTTGATTCTGGATCTAAGTTTCCTGTTGGTTCATCCGCTATCATAACACCAGGATTATTAATTAAAGCACGAGCTATGGCAACACGTTGTTGTTGACCACCAGATAATTCATGGGGAAATGCTTTAGCTTTATCTTCTAACCCAACTAATTGTAAGATTGTTAAAACTTGTTTTCTAATAACACGAGGTGACTTCCCAATTACTTCTAAGGCAAAGGCAATATTTTCAAAAACAGTTTTTTTAGGAAGTAATTTATAATCTTGAAAAACAACTCCTATCTTACGACGATAATAAGGTACTCTACTATTTCTTATTTTACTTAAATTTGTACCATTAACTTCTACTTCACCACTCGTTGCTTTTTCTTCACGATATAATAACTTAATAAAAGTAGATTTTCCTGCACCTGTAGGGCCAATAATATAAACAAATTCTCCCTTACCAATAAATAATGATACATTATTTAAAGCATGAACTCTTCCCTTACGATACATCTTTGTGACATTTGTAAATTTTATCATTTTAATAATCACCTTTCCTTACTGTATTGTAATACTGAAGCAATAACATCTTCAAGATTACCATCTAATAATGATTGAGGATTACTACTCTCATATTTAGAGCGATGATCCTTAACCATTTGATAGGGATGAAAGATATAACTTCTTATTTGTGAACCAAAATTAATATCTATATTTTCCCCTCTTAAATTTCTCTTTAATTCATTTTGTTTATCTAATTCTAATTGTAATAATTTACTTTTTAATACTCTTAGAGCTTCTTCTTTATTTTGTAATTGTGACCTTTCGTTTTGACAAGTTACAACTATTTTAGTTGGAACATGTGTAATTCTTACAGCACTATCAGTTGTATTGACTGATTGGCCACCAGCTCCAGTAGAACGATAAGTATCAATTACTAAATCTTTATCATTAATCTCAATATCTTTTACTTCTTCTAAGATAGGACTAACACTAACTAAAGCAAAAGTTGTATGTCTTCTTTTATTACTGTCGAAAGGAGATATTCTTATTAAACGATGAACACCTCTTTCATTCTTCAATAAGCCATAAGCATAGCTTCCCTTTAGTTTAAACATAATACTTTTAATACCTACATCACTAGCATAAGAAGCATCGACAATACTAATACCAAAACCTTTTTTCTTCGCATAATTAATATACATTTTATAAAGCATATCAACCCAATCTTGTGATTCAGTTCCGCCTGCTCCCATATGAATTTCAACTAAAGCATCACAATCATCATATTTATCATTTAATAAAGATAATATTTTTAATTGATTTACATTATCTTCTAAAAGTGAGTAATCATTATTAATATCATCTTTTAATTGTAATAAATCATCAATATTAAGTTCTAATAACTCATTAAAATCTTTAATTTGTTTAGTAACAACTTCATATAAATCAAGAATTTTATTAATACTACTTAATTTATTTGTTACTTCATTAACTTTCTTTTGATTATTATAAAATCCATCTTCTAACATTACTTTTTCTAAATTTACTTTATTCTCACTTAGATTATGTATATTATCAATGTTTATAATATTAGTTAATTCATCTTCAATTTTTTGAATATTATTTTTTAATTCAAAAATATCCATTACTTAACAGTATCTCCATACATTAGATTCATACAAGAATAAGCTGTGTCATGCATAATAGCTGGAAATAATTCATCAAATAATTTACTTCCTTCTTCACGATATTCTTGAATAGGTTGTTTTTGAGCATAACCTCGTAATTGAACACTATCTCTTAAATGAGACATAGTATCAATATGATTCATCCAATAATGGTCAATTACTGAAATTAATATTAATTTTTCTATTTCTTTAACGCGATCAGAATCAGCACTTCTAAATTTTAAATAATCATCTAAACATTTCTGATGGAAGAAAGCTTTTACTTCATTTACACCCTTACCTTCAATCTCACTAACATTAACACTATTATCCATAATCATACGTCCTTCTAAAGAAGTAATTACATCATTATAATTAATAGTATTACCATCAACATTTTGATCAACTAAATCAGATATCGTATCTTCAATACTTGAAAGAATAGTTTCTTTCATTGATTCGGCATGTAATACTTTATCTCTTTCGGCATACATCATATTTCTTTGAATACTAATAACATTATCATATTCAAGTAAATGCTTACGAGCATCAAAGTTATAACCTTCACCTGATTTTTGAGCAGTTTCAATAGATTTTGCGAGCATATTACTACTTAAAGCTTCTTCGCCTTGAAGTTCACTTACTTTATCTAAAATCCAATTATTTTTTCCAAAACGTTGCATTAATTCATCTTCAAAAGATAAATAAAATACTGAACTACCAGGATCACCTTGACGACCAGAACGTCCACGTAACTGATTATCAATTCTACGTGATTCATGACGTTCACTACCAATTACAGCTAATCCACCAAGTGCTCTAGTTTGATCACTTAATTTAATATCTGTACCACGACCAGCCATATTAGTAGCTAACGTTACTGATTTAAATTGTCCAGCCTTTGCGATAATTTCAGCTTCACGTTCATGGTTTTTAGCATTTAATATTTCATGAGGAATCTTATATTTTTTCAAATATTTAGAAATTTCTTCTGAAGTTTCTACTGCAACAGTTCCAATCAATACTGGACGTCCAACTTGATAATGTTCATTAACTTCTTTTGCTAGTGCTTCAAACTTAGCTTTTTTAGTTACAAATATTTTATCTGGATAATCTTCCCTAATAACAGGTTCATTAGTAGGAACCTCAATAACATACATATTATAAGTTGATGAGAATTCTTCTTCTTCAGTTTTTGCTGTACCTGTCATACCAGCAAGTTTAGTATATAATCTAAAGAAATTTTGATAAGTTATTGTCGCCATTGTTTTAGTTTCTTCATTAATCTTGACACCTTCTTTTGCTTCTAAAGCTTGGTGTAGCCCATCTGAATATTGACGGCCTTCCATAATACGTCCTGTAAATTGATCAATAATAAGTACTTCACCATTTCTTACTAAATAATCAACATCATTAAACATAGTAAAATTAGCTTTTAAAGCGTTATTAATACGGTGTACTAAAGCATTATGTTCCAAATTATAAATATTCTTAATTTTAAACATCTTTTCTGCTTTTTTAATACCTTCACTTGTTAAAAAGATACCTTTAGTTTTTTTATCAATTTGGTAGTCTTCTTCTTTTAAAGTTCTCGCGAATGTATTAGCAGTTAAATATAATTTACGTGATTGCATATTACCACCAGAAATAATTAATGGTGTTCTTGATTCATCAATTAAGATAGAGTCACATTCATCCACAATTGCAAAATTTAAACCACGTAAAACTCGTTGTTCTAAATTTTGCACCATATTATCACGTAAGTAATCAAAACCAATTTCTGAATTAGTTGTGTAAGTTATATCAGCCGCAAAAGCTTCTTTTTTGACATGGTTAGGAACTTGTGAACGATTTAATCCAACTTCTAACCCTAACCATTCAAAAACAGGTCCCATTTCTTCAAAGTCACGTTTAGATAAGTATTCATTAACGGTAATGATATGAACTCCATCACCAGAAAGAGCATTTAAATAAGCAACCATAACTGAA
>JAISTP010000007.1 GCA_031272545.1 Bacilli bacterium
ATATTATTAATATTTAATAGGGACTATTTACAGTCCTTATTCTTGCTGCATTAGTATAATGGTATTACGAGGCCATGGTAAGGCTTTAACGCAGGTTCAATTCCTGCATGCAGCACCAGGTAGCTGAAAAGTGCCGTAACTACGGTACTTTTTTGTTTCATATATGTATAAATTGCCAATTTGTTGCCAAAAAAATTGCAAAAAATTTTTATATATCTTTTAAATATAAGAAAATCGGGTGTTTTGTGTTGCCACTGAACAGGATATAAAATAATATTTATATGGTATAATTAGTTTAATTTTATGTTTGAATAAAGGAGATAAGTGTCAATATGAACAACAAACAAACAAACAAACAAACAAACAAACAACTATTAGAAATGATGCAAGAGTACAATTAATTGAAGAAATAAAGTATAGAGTCGAAAAAAATATTATTGAGAAGACTAATGCTGATTTATTAATAAAATTAATAACTAATGCTGATGATTTTAATGAAGCAATGCAAATTGCTAATTTAGGAACAATGTATCGTAACACTGGCCTTTTTTTTAATTTTAAATTAGAAAAAATGGGCGATGCCATTAAATATTTTAAAAAGAATGATGAACTATCATTTAAAACTTCTGATAATAACTTAACTCATAAATTGATTATGGGTGATAATTATGATGCATTATTAAATTTATTAGTTCAATATAAAAATAAAGTTGATGTTATTTATATTGATCCACCTTATGGGAAAGATAGTATGGGAGAATTTGCTAAAACAAATTATGATAATTCTCTAACTAGAGATAATTTATTGTCTATGTTAAGACCTAGATTATTTTTAGCTAAACAATTGTTTTCAGATGAAGGAGTAATATTTTGTAGTATAGATGATAGAAATCAAGCCTATGTAAAATGTTTATTTGATGATGTTTTTGGAGAAAGTAATTTTATAGGAAATTGTATAAGAAAAACAGCAACTAACAGAGCAATGGCAAAAGATTTTAATTTATTGCATGAATATCTATTAATATATCGAAAAAACGAATATGGTAAATTAATTGGAGAAAAAAAAGATATTAGTGATTACCAAAATCCTGATAATGATAGAAATGGATCTTGGACTTCTGGGGATCCAAGTATGAAGGGTTCAAAAAATAAATTTGGAATCGTAAATCCATACACAAAAAAAGAAGATTTTCCACCTAAAGGGCGAGGTTGGGCTTTTAATAAAAATAAATTAAAGGAATATATTGATAATGGAACAATAATTTTTAAAAAGTCATATAATGATAATGAAAGAGGATTTATAAAAAAACAATATTTAAAGGATATAAAAAGTAATAATATGATTGTGAATTCATTAACTTTTATAGATAATAAATTCTTAAATCAAGTAGCTACAAAAAATGATAATTTGTTTGATGATGATTTATTTGATAATCCAAAACCTGTTTCCTTTATTTCAAAACTACTAAGTTTCATTGACAAAAACAATGCTATCATTCTTGATTTTTTTGCTGGATCTGGTACAACAGGTCAAGCAGTATTAGAATTAAATAAAGAAGACAATGGAAATAGACAGTTTATTCTTGTAACATCTAATGAAATTACTGATAAAACTCCAAATGGAATAGTTAAAGATGTAACTTCTAAACGTTTAAAAAGAGTCATGACTGGTGAATGTTATGATGGTAGCAATGATTTTAAATGGTTAGAAAAAAATGAACCATTAGGTGGTAATCTAGATGTCTATGAAATAGATAGTGTATTTAATAGTGAAGGAACTAAAAATAAAACACCTTTTGATGTTATAGATGAAACTCTTTATGGATGTGAGACTTTTAATGATAAAAAAGATAAAATTGAATGGGTTTGTGAGAATTTTGAAATAACCCAAAAATATATTGATAAAAAAAATTAATTGTAGAGGAGTGAAATTATGCTACAAGATGCTATAGATTTACAAAATGAAGCAGTAAAAAAATTAATTGAATTAAGTAAGTCAGATAAAAAAGAGATTACATTTAAAGCACCTACTGGTAGTGGGAAAACTTATATGATGGCTAATTTTATGAACCAAGTTTTATCAGAAAATGATGAAGTTATTTTCCTTGTTACTTGTTTGTCTAAAGGTGGTTTAGCAAAACAAAATTATGATAAATTCACAGAATATTCAAATGATGGTGATTTTACAAAAATAGATCCTTTTCTTATTTCTAGTGAATTTGCTAATGAGGAAACACCACATATAGATGATAATCATAATGTTTATATCTTACCAAAAGACTTATTTAAAAAGAAAAGTATTTTATTTAGAGGAATATTTGAAGCTTTTTTATCTAATATAACTAAAGATAATATTTTTGGTGCTAAAGGTAAGAGAATATTTCTAATAAAGGATGAATGCCATATATCAATTAAAAGAATAGATAATTTGATAGATAAATATTTTGATAGATGTTTTAATTTTTCTGCAACTCCAAAATTATCAAAAAGACAAGTTCCAGATGTTGAAATTACTAATGAACAAGCAGAACAAGTTAAACTAATTAAACATGTTGAAATAGGTGATGAAAATGCATCTGTTGATGATGTTGTTAATAAATTTGAAGAAATTAAAAGTCAATATCGTAATTTATTAAATATTAATCCATGCTTAATAATTCAAATATCAAACAAAAATAAATCAGATGATGAATTAGAAGAAATTAAAAGAGTTTTAAACAAAAGTGAACATGTTGATTTGAAATGGATGTATATTGTTGAAAAAGAAAAAGAATGTGATACTAACGATCAAGTCAAATTTAAAAATTCAAAAGTTGAAAAGTGGAAAGATTTAGCAAAAAACAATTCCTCTACAATTGATATTATTATTTTTAAGTTGGCTATAAGTGAAGGTTGGGATATTCCTAGAGCATGTATGTTATATCAAATGAGACAAAGTAGAAGTAAACAGTTAGATGAGCAAGTAATGGGAAGAGTTAGAAGAAATCCTAGATTAAAAGATTTTGAAGATTTAACATCTGAAGCTCAAAACCTTGCTATGACATCATGGATTTGGGGAGTTGTCCCAGAATCACTCCATAAGAGTTATTATGTTGAATTGAAAAATTTAGATAATAAAATAACTAATGAATTTAAAGTTAAAACCACAAGACTAAAAAATTTAGGGGAAGAAGAAAACTTTGATTTTGTTGCTTTTTTAAAAACTTGTAACCAAAGAGTAGTTAATAAAAATATCTTTGAATCATATAGAAAATTAAAAACATCAAGCAATGATGTAAGAAAAATATTTAATAATTTTGTTGATTCATATGATAAATATTTTGAATATACAAATAATTTAGATGAAATATCTAAACAAAGTAAAAATTTTAAATGTGAATATGATAAATGTATGGAAATAGTAAAAGATAATTACAATTATGATATTGAATTTTCATTACCTATTGAGTCCTATTTTTTAGATAATGAACACTATATTGATATTGAAAAATGGGTATGGAAAAGAAAAGATAATTCTAATAAGTTTTCATTTGATAGCGAAGCTGAAAAAGAATGGGCAATGAAATTACTAGATTTAATTAGTGATGATGTTAATAACAATAAAAGAATTGGAAAATTTGTAGAAGATGAAAATAAAGAAAAAATTTATTTATTAGCAAAAAATTATATGCCTAATTCTGATATTAAATTTGAATATTATCTTGGTGGTAGTAATTCTAATTTTTCATATCCTGATTTTGTAATGAAAGATTGTTATAATCGTATTCATATTTTTGAAGTTAAAAGTATTAATTTTTCAAATCAATTAAACAACAGTATTGATTCAGATTTATATGAAAATAAAGTTAATGAATTTAAAAAGATGTATAAGTATTCTTCATTTTTAACTAAACAAATATTTTATTTGCCTATAAAAAAAGAAGATAACTGGCATATTTTTAAGTATGAGAATGGTATAGAAGAAGTAATAAATTATAGTCAATTTAAAGATTTTGTTAAAAACAAAAACAATATTTGAAATGGTTAGTTTTGAACTTTATCACAGCATATTAAATTAAGATAATTAAGTATATAAAAAGCTCATGATTTTAATTGTCATGAGTTTTCTTACACACTAAGTGCTATTTAAGTGTTTATTATACACTATTTTTTATTCTAATTCATTTATTATATCTATAATTGTATCTTCTTTTTCTTGATATAAATGAGAATAAGTATTTAAAGTCATTCTTATATCATTATGTCCTAGTCTTTTAGCAACTAATACAGGACTAGCACCATTATTAATCAACAAACTTGCATGACTGTGTCTTAGATCATGTATTCTAATTCGTTTAACACCAGCTTCTTTGCAATATTTTTCAAATTTATTTGTAATTGTAGTTTCTGACAAAGGATTGTCAACTGAAAAAACAAAGAATGTATTACTAAAATTAGGATAATTTTCTTTTTGCAAAGTCTTTAATTCTTTCAAAGATTCGATGGTGTTTTTATCCATTGAAACTGTTCTATTACTTGAAGCATTTTTTGGTTCGTCTATAAAATATCTTAAACCTTTAACTTTTTGTGTGACAGATTTATTAATGCTTATTTTTCTATTTCTAAAATCAATATCTTGCCAATTTAATGTTAGTGCTTCTCCTTTTCTTAGCCCACAATAATATAAAACTTTAAAGAATGCATTATAAACTATATCATCCACTTTACTAATAAATTTTTTAAATTCTTCTAAGGTAAAAAAATCTATATTACTAGTTTTTACTCTTAATTTTTTAATATTTATAAAAGGATCTGCAGTTAATCCATAAATAGGCTTAGCATAATTATAAGTTTCTTTTAATAAAGCAATGCAATTATTAATTCTACTATTAGATAGTCCTTTATCTAATAGTTCATTTCTAAATTTTATTACAAGTCTATTATTTAATTTATCAACTTCAAAATCATTTAATGCTGGTCTTAAATGATTTTCAATAACACTTTTATTTCTCCTTAATGTAGAATTTCTAACTACATTTTTTTTATTTTCAAGAAACTCATCAAATAAATCACCAAAAAGGGGAGCATCTATAAATACTTCAATATCACTATGCTTAACTTCATAATCTTGAGCATCTCTTTTTGTTTTAAATCCAAATTTTCTTTTTCTTTCCTTTGTTCCATCAACCTTTTCTATAGTATAATCAGCAACCCAACACTTACTTCTTGAACTTTTATAAGCCATTTCTATCATCCTTTTTTCTCACTGGACACGGTGTCTAGTGATATTTACTAATTGTATATTTTATAATACTATATTATTTGCTAATGATAACTTTAACTAATTTACCAATAACTCTAAAATCATCATCTTCAGTAACAATTATTGGATCATATTTTGAATTAGAACTTTTTAAAACGATAGTATCATTTATTTTTGTAAATTTCTTTACATAATTCTCTCCATTGTAATAAAAACAACCTATTGTATCTAATTCTATTTCAGATTGAGCTTTAAATAACAATAGTGAGTTATTGACTATATTATCATCAATCATGCTATCTCCACTTGCATATGATAAAAAATAATCATCACCATTGCCAATTATCCATGATTTAGGTATAGCAAATAATTCTTCTTTAAATTGGTCATTATTATATCCTTCACCACAAGATCCAAAACCTAAAAGTTTTATAGGAATATAAGCTGTTTCTTCTTCATTAGCTATAATGCTTTTATTTATTTCTATCTCATAACCAAGTAGATAATCAACTGTAACATTAAAAAAATTAGCTATTTCTATTAATGTTTGAAAATCTGGTTTTCTTTCTTCTATCTCATATTTTGAATACCTACTTTGTGAATATCCCAGTTTTTCAGCTATTTGATATTGTGATAGATTTAATTTGCCTCTTAATTCTTTCATTCTTTGACCGTACATAAATAATTACCCCATTCATAATAATATTTTCTACTTTTCATTCTTCATAGCTAATAATAATTTTTAGCAATTTGCCAATTATAGTAAAATCATCATTTTTAGTAATGATTATTGGATCATATGATGAATTAGCACTCTCCAAAATTATTGAGTTATTAATTTTTGAAAATCTTTTAATAATAATTTTGTTATTTAATTTAAAAATACCAATTGCTTTTTGATTAAGTTCTGATTGTTTAATAAATAATAATAATGAATTTTCTACAATATTTTCATCAATCATACTATTGTCTATTGATTTTGTTATAAAATAATCACTTATATTATTTACAATCCATTTTTTTGGTATAGCAAAATTATTATTTTGATTTTCTACTAAAACATTTTTATCAATTTTTAAAAAAGGAATATAGACAATATCTTTTTCTTTAGAAATTTTAATTTTATTAATGTCTATTTCATATCCTAATAAGTAATCAACTGTAACATTAAAATATTTTGCAATTTTTAATAAGATATCATATTCTGGTTGTCTTTTTTCTCTTTCATAATTTGAATATCTATGTTGAGAAATACCTAACTCATTAGCTAAAGTTTTTTGATTTATTTTTTTTGATTCTCTTAGTTTTTTCATCCTACTTCCAAACATTTCTACACCTTCTCTATAAAAATATTGTTAATTTATTCCATTTTGTACTTAAATACAAAATAAATCAATATTTTTAATCAGAATGTATTTACAACTATAAAATTTATAGTATAATTACTATTATTAAACAAATTGTACTTAAAAGAGGTGTAGAAATGTTAAGAAAATTTAGAAAAAGATTAAATTTATCTCAAACTGAACTTGCTGAATTGTTAGATTTAAATCAAAACACAGTAAATAAGAAGTACCATTTGCTCATTATCATAAGAATAATGAAGAAATATATACTATTATTTTTGGCAAGGGAAAAATTATCATTGATAATGAAGAAATTATCCTAAAAGGTGGAGATTGGTTTAAAGTAAAACCAGCTGCTAAACGACAAATATTTGCTTCTGATGAATCAACTATTACTTATGTATGTATTCAAGTTAAAGAAAATTCTTTAGATACCTATACTAATAGTGATGCTATTATTGTAGAATAGGTAGTAATTTTATAATAAAAACGATGTAACTATATTTAGTTATATCGTTTTTAGATAATTAAATGATTCTTATTAATAAAAAGTAATATAGTATCGCACATACAATTAAGAATAATGCAGGAATAGCTGATTTTTTTAATAATTGAATTAGTTTTATATCAAAATATTCACTAGCTAAATATAGACATAAGTGTGATGGAGCAATTTGCATGGTAAAGAAAGATATTCCATTAATTAGTATCGCTATTGCGATAGGATTTTCTTTTAATTGAATAATTGCTAAAGGAATCAATAAAGCATGACTTGCGGAGTTTCCTAATAAAAAAGTTAAAATAATAGTTAATATTATAAAAAAGATAATTGGTGGAATAAAACTGTTATTTATTAGTTGGGGTAATACTTCATTGATATTTGTCGCATTTATAAAATCTTTAAAAATTAATAATAAGAATGTTGTAATAAGAATTTTAAATTCAAAACCATCTTTTATTTTAGCTAATAAATTTTTAATAGTAATTCTTTCAATAATACAATATAATAAAATACTAATTATACTAGATAAAATAATATTTATATGTAAAAATAAAGCTAAAAAAATGATAATAATAATTGGATAGAGATTTTTTATTAAATGTACTATATCATTTAATTTATCAACTTTATTTGTTTTTTCTAAAGGCAACTTTTTTATAACGTAAAAATATCCAACTATACAAAATAAAATACTTAATGGTAACATTGTTATTACAAAAGATGTAGCACTTATTTTCGCAAGAGTAATTGCGATAATAACAGATCCATATACTGGTAAAATTCCTTCAAAACAATGGCGATAATAAGCAGTTATATAGGTCTTATCAACATTATTTAATTTATCTTTAACACTATCTTCTACCATTGCAGCCGCCATATAAATTGCAGATATAGCAGGTAGTGGTCCCATTAATATTGGTGCAATCATTGTTGCTTTACGATTACTTGAAAAAATATTAAAGATATGATTTTGAGCCTTTTTAAAAACATCTTGACCTTCTAATAATCGTTGTAATACAGTTACAATATAAGTAATTGCGACTACTTGTAAAGATGATGGATTAGATAGAGCTAAAAGACTAGTATCAATGATTTTGTTAAAATTAAATCGGTATAAAATAATTGTTGCTATTATACCTACAATCATAGCAACTGCTAATGATTTTTTAAAGATAAAAATAGTAAATACAATTATAAGAAAAATAATTAAAAGTAATAGTAAGCTCATAATTTCACTCCTGATTTTATTTTATCATAAAAAGATTAAAGCTTATATAGATAATTTACTAAGTATTTTAATTAAGGTATAATAATTAACTAAGGAGATGAAAAGATGAATATAGCAATATTAAATATGGGTAATGTTGGAACTAGTGTTTATAATCAAATTATTTCAAATAAAGAAAAAATTGAGAGTGAAATAGAAGATACTATTAATATTAAGTATGGTCTTGTAGCCATGATTAATCCCTCATTAGAAAAAAAATTTGAACATACAGAGTTAACTACTGATGTAGTTAAAATATTAGAAGATAAAGAACTAGATTGTATTATTGATGCTTTTAGTAATGTTAAATTCTCTTATCCTGCAATTAAAAAAGCAATTAGTAATGGAGTTCATATTGTTTCAGCTAATAAAAACTTAATTGCTTTATATGGTGTTGAATTAATGAAGTTAGCAAAACAAAATAATGTTGATTTTTATTTTGAGGCTAGTATTGCTGGCGGGGTACCTATAGTACGTAGCTTAACTAAAGGTCTAGCTAGTGATTATATTTATGATATAACTGGTATTTTTAATGGTACAACTAATTATATTTTAACTAAAATGTCTAATGATGGAATGGATTTTGCTAGTGCATGTAAAGAAGCAAAAGAATTGGAAATGACAGAAACTCATATAAGTGATGATATTAGTGGGATTGATACTGCTAGAAAAACAGCTATTTTAGCTATGCTATGTTATCATGTCAATGTCACATTAAGAGATGTAACTTATAAAGGAATTGAAAATGTTAGTATTAATGATATTGAAATTGCTCAAGAATTAGGTTATAACATTAAATTAATTGGTCATTCTCATTATGAAGATGGGAAGTTGTTATTAAATGTTGAACCATGTTTTGTTTCTAAATTGCATCCTTTAGATGATGTTAAATATGATATGAATTCAGTATACGTTAAAGGTAGAAGTATTGGTAATTTAATGCTTTATGGAGCTAGTGTAGGGGCTAATAACAATGCTGTTGCAATATTAGCTGACTTACTGGAAGTAGCTAGTAATATGAAATATCATTGTAATGGACGTGATATTGTTTTACCTAGAAATAAAAAAGAACTAACTTATGGTGATGAAAATAATAAATATATTTTTATTGGTGATGATAAAATGATCCAACAAGTATTAAATACTATACCTGTAATTAAATATACGAAAGATTATGTTATCTGTTCTTTAGCTGAAAGCTATGCTAAAAAATTAGCTAGTGAAAATAATTGGAAAATGTATCCAACAATTGAAGTAGATGAAGATAATTAATTTGAATGCATTTTATTTAAAACTTATTGCCTTAATAACAATGACTATTGATCATATTGGTTATTTTATTTTTCCTGATATAACTATTTTAAGAATAATAGGTCGTTTATCTTTTGTTATTTTTGCTTATATGATTGGTAATGGTTATTTATATACTAGTAATAAAATTAAGCATGGACTTATTATTTTATTATTTGGTATTTTGATTGATATTGTTTTATTATTAACTAATAATTATATTAACTCTAATATTTTTGTAACTTTAGGATTAGGTTATTTTTTAATAATGGCTTATGATAAAAAGAAATATTTAATATGCTTACTTATTTTATTATTAGTATTATTTTTACCACTTGATTATGGATTATATGGACTTCTTATAATTTTATTTTCTTATATTTTTCATAATGATATTAGTAAATTATTAATTACTAATTTTATATTAGTTGTAATAAATATATATTTTGGTATAATGATAAATATTCAATTATTCTCTTGTTTAGGAATAATATTATTATATTTCTATAATAATGAGAAGGGGTATAATCTAAAATACTTTTTTTATGTATATTACCCTTTACATATTTTAGTAATTAGATTATTTGTTAATTAGAAAGGATGATTTTAATGGAAGAATTAGTCGTTGAAGCTTTAATTGAAATACCACAAGGATGTCAAAATAAATATGAAGTAGATAAAAAAACTGGTCGTGTTAAACTAGATCGTACTTTATATTCGGCTATGTTATATCCTGGTGAATATGGTTATATAGAAAATACACTGGCAAAAGATGGAGATCCTATTGATATTGTTGTTTTTGCATCATTTCCAACTTTTCCTGGTTGCTTAATGAGAGCTAGAGTAATTGGTGTTTTAGAAATGACTGATGATGGTGATGAAGATGTTAAATTAATAGCTGTTTCACAAAATGATCCACGTTATGCTTCATATAATTGTTTAGAAGATTTACCACCACATTATTTAGTAGAATTAAGAAATTTCTTTGATACTTATAAATTACTTAATAATAAAGTTGTAAAAACTGGTGATTATCTTGGTATAGAAGAAGCACGTCATTTTTTAAGAGATGCTCGTGAAAGATATTACGAACAAATGAAAATTAAAGAAAATGATCTTATCTAAAAGAAATTTGGTACTTTTTAAAAGTACTTTTTTCTTAAGTGCTTTTACTATAGGTGGGGGCTTAGTTATGGTTCCCTTAATGAAGAATAAGTTTGTTGATGAATTAGGTTGGGTTAATGAAAAAGAGATGCTTGATATTATTGCTATTTCACAATCTTGTCCTGGTGTTTTTGCGATTAATGCCGCAATAATGATTGGTAAAAAAATAGCTGGTTTTAAAGGTAGTCTTATTACGATGATTGCTACAATATTACCACCTTTTATCATTATTGGTCTTATCTCTTTGTTTTATGATACTTTAATAAAAAACTCACTTTTTTTTAATGTATTAACTGCAATGCAAGCTGTTGTAGCTGCTTTAATCATTAGTGCTGGAATTTCATTGTTTCAAATTGTTATTAAAGAAAATACTGCAATTAATATAATATTATTTATTTTTTATTTAATTTTATACTTAGTCTTTAAGATTAATATCATTTACATTATTATTTTTTCTATTGTGTTAACATTGATAATTTATAAGATTAAAGGTGTTTTAAAATGATATTATTAGTATTATTATGGGTATATATTAAGGTTGGTTTATTTAGTTTTGGTGGATTAGCTGCTATACCTTTAATCCAACAAGAAGTGGTTAATCATCAACATTGGATTGATTATAATACTTTTATTCATATGATAACTATTTCTCAAATGACACCAGGTCCAATCGGTATTAATATTGCAACTTTTACTGGTTATCAATTAAGTGGTTTAGTAGGAGCAATATTTGCGACATTAGGCTTTGTCTTACCATCATTAATTATTATGAGTATTGTCAGTATTCTTTATTTTAAATATAATAATTTATCTATAGTAGAATTAATTTTTAAAGGGATTAGACCAGTAGTTGTGGCGATGATTAGTGGTATTGGTTTAATATTTTTATTTAATTCAATTACTATTAAAGATAACTTTAATTATAATGGTATTAATTATTGGCAAATTATATTATTTATTCTAGCAATGATAGCTATTTATAAATTTAAATTAAGTCCTATAAAGTTAATTTCTTTATTTATTATTATCAACGTTTTTATTTTTTCTATATTAATGTTTATATAAAAAAACATATCAATTATTTGATATGTTTTTTATATGAGATAAATTATTTTACCATTTACCTTTTCCAATATGATTTTCAATTTCAGCTTTAACTAATTGCTTAATTTCCCAAGCTTTATCATTAGTATAAGTAAATAGTTTTTTACAAGCAGGATCTAAATTAATATCGACACCTTCATATGCAATATCAACTAATTTCATACAAAGTTTATCTAATTCCATTAATAAATCATTTGTTCTTTCTGAATTATATACTTTTTCAGCTTCTTCTTCAGTTAATTCTCTAAAAGCACTAGGAGCAGCTCCACATTTTAAACAAGCTTCATCAATACTTTCAGCTTCAACCATGTAGTTACATACTGTACATTTGAATAATTTCATAATATAATCTTCCTTTCTTTTTCTCTTTGATTATTATACTAAAAATAATTGATAAAGTACATTAATCTACATAAATAATAAATATTTATTTATATAATTTATATAATTTACTAATTTTCATAAAAAAGAGTACTTTTATAAAGTACTCTTTTTACTTATAAGATTTCAATTTCTTTTATTAAATTATCTAAATAATTTAAAGTATTTTCATCAATATCTTCTAATGGATTATATTCTACAATATCTAATGCTACTAAATCAAATTCTTTATTAAAAGCTTTAATTATTTTAAGTGGTTCATCAATATTTAATCCATGAGCTACTGGTGTTGAAACCCCTTTAATATCTTCAGGATTCATACTATCTAAATCTAAAGATATATGTATTTTAGAAACTTTATCTTTTAAATAATTAATTGCTTCTGTAATTCTTTCATTCAATGAAGTAGCTTTAATTTTCATATCAGTTAAGTTTAGAATATTATATTTATCTACTAATACTTGTTCATGATAATCAATATCTCTTGTCGCAAAATAAATAATATTTTCTGGTTTAATTCTTAATTCATTACCAAGATTATTATATTTATCATCATTTATTCCTAATAGTCCAGCTACTGGCATTCCATGAATATGACCAGTATTACTTACATCAAAAGTATTAATATCAGTATGGGCATCAATCCATATTAAACCAATATCTTCTTGATAATGTTGTAATGTGGCTTTGACACTAGCTAAAGATAATGAATGATCGCCACCTAATAAAATAGGGAATTCATTATTTTGGTAAGCTTTTAAATGTTCTTGATATAAATTTAAACAAGCTTGATATATAGTATTATAAAATTTCTTATTTGTTTCTTTAAAATTTTCTTCTTGAAGAGTATAGGGAACATAATTAATTTTATTTGCTAATTCTTTATTTTTTAATTTAATATTATTATACCCATGTAGTACACCAATACGGTTTGCTCCATGTCCTAAATCACTCATGTTAATTTTAATATTCATAATCTTCTCCTTTTAAAAAAATGCTTTATATGTTAATTGATGATTTATTGCCATATAGATAAATATTAGTATTACTAATAATATTGATAAACGGGCTAAATAATAGCCTAATTTAGCCGATTTAGAAATAATTCTTTGATGAATATCTTTTATTACTTCAATTTGTTTGATACTAAAATTATTTTTTAATTGGTATTGGGCCTCTGCAACTGTATGATATTTCTCATATAGATGAAAGGGAGTTAATTCATTTTTTAATTCCATTTGACGAGCTAAATATTTACGAGATTTTTTAATTCTATTAATATATCTTCCTAATGTTCTTTTTTGCCACCAATTCTTTTTAGGAAATTTAATTTCATTTAATTCCATTAACTCATTACTTTTTACTAAAATAGATTCATGAGTATCTAAATGAATAAAATCAATTATTTTATTATATTCATTGATTGCTTTATTTCTTAATAATCTTGGATGAATAATATAAGCAATAATAATACCAATAATTGCTCCTAAAACAAAGGCAGCCATTGATAATTCTCTAAAAATTAAAATATAGATTAATCCTAAGATTATAGCTGGTGCAACAGTAGTTGCAACAGTAAAGATAGGATTATAATTAGTAACATAGTCAAAATGGATATCATAAAGCTTATTAATATCAATTATTTTAGTACCTATTTTAATACGATTATCTTTTATTAATATTGGAACATGTTGTTCGTTATAGTAAACTAAATTTTTCTTCATCAAATCATCCTTATTTTATTATATTTTTTTTAACATATTCTGAAGTTGATAAACTAAGAATACCACCATAAGATAGGCTAAATTTAATTGTATCACCAACTTGATATTTATTGCTAGGTACTTCTAGAATTAAATGATCTGAACTAGAACCTAGTACTTTAATATCTTTTTCTAAAGGTTGGATATTATCAAAGTGAACATCTTGTCTACCAATTGCTAATATAGCTCTTGTATGGATACCAACATCTTCATATTCTACTGTTTCTCCAAAAGCATTAACCCCTAATTTTCCAATTGGGTAGGAAGGCTTATTTTTTAATTCAATTATTTCAGCTTCTAATTGAAATATATCATAATACATACCCTTAATCTGTTTTAAATAAGCTGCTTCAGTTCCAGTTATAAAGATATCACCACATCTTAGATTATTAATTTCAGCTGGCATTTCATTTTCAAAATGTAAGTAAACACTACTTGAATTACCGCCAGAAATAATAGGTAATTCAATATTTAATGTATTTTCAATATCTTTTTTAATATCAATTAAAAGATTTAAAGTTTCTTTAGTAGGAATTACTGAACCATAACATGTAACATTTGTACCAATACCTACTAATTTAATATTACTAAATTCTAATATTTTTTGACAAAAAGAAATATAATCACTATCATACATGATTCCTTCTCTTAAATCACCAACATCAATCATTAAGATAATTTCATGAGTTTTATTTTGTTTGATAGCGGCATCATTTAATAATTTAATAGTACTTAATTCTGAATTTAAACTACGATTCGCATATTTAACAATTTCATCCACTTCACTGTGCATTGGCAAACGTAAATGAAGGGTATGCGTATCAGGATATTTTTCTTTTATTTTTTTGATATTAGCAATTCTAGAATCTGCAAAATATCTTACATTATGATGATATAATTCATCAATGATATCAATATTAGCACAATATGCTTTTGTTACAACATATAATTCATCTAAGTAATCAAATTCTTGATACATAAAATCAACATTTGCCAATAAATGTTTTATGTTAATATTTAATCTAGGATACATTAAATGACCTCCTTAATAACTTTAAAGCTGCTTCAGGATTAATCTTTGAAATTATTCCAGCACTTGCCATTATATAATCGTTGTCTTTTAGTATTGTAACATTATTTATTGGTAAAAGCTTCTTGTTTTTATTGCGCATGATAATATCTTTAATTAAATTTTCTGTATTAGGTAATCTAGTTAAAGCACCACCTGTTAAAATAACATAGTCAATATTAGTTAAGTCTTTACCTTCAGCCATTTTCTTAGCACCAGATATGGTATAAAGATTTTTATAATCACCAACATGTCTTAAAAGAGATGTCTCAGTAGCATATTCACATAATATTAAGGCAAATTTTTTTTCTAAATCATTAGTTGGTATTGGTTTAATATTATTAAAAAGTTCATTAACTTCATCAATACTAATATTTAATTTTTGTGATACCTTATTAAGATCTAAATTATCAAAAATATTTTTAGCATTGACATATAATCCTAAATCACCTTCAACTGTTCTTTTAGCTTCTGGTTCTGGATTAATTAAAATACGTGATATTTCTTCAGAACCACTTGTTACTGAATGAACATCAGTAGTTGCACCACCAACATCAATAGCTACTAAATCACCAAGATTATCTTTTAATAATTTTGCGGCTTCCATAACAGCACCAGGAGTAGGAATAATATGTGTTTTAACTTTTTCTTTAATTTTAGCCATTCCTTTAGCTTTAGTAATATGCTTTTCAAAAGTATCATGAATTATTTTACGTACTGGTTCAACATTTAAAACATCAATAGAAGGATAGACATTTTCAGTAATGCTAACTAAATCTTGGACATGATACTTATTTACTAAATATTTTATATCATCATGATTAGCAATATTACCACAATAAATAATAGGAATATTTAAATTAAGTTCTAGAACTTTTTGCATATTAGTTAAAGCTGTTTGTTTTTCACCATAATCAACACCACCAGCAATTAAAATAATATTAGGGGGATTAGTTTGTAATTTTTCTAAGTCAAAGTCACTAAGAATTCCAACAGTAATATTCTGAATATTTGATCCAGCTCCTAAGGCTGCTTCTTTAGCGGCTTTAGCAGTCATTTCATAGACTAAACCATGAACGCTCATTTTTAAACCACCAGCCGCAGAAGAAGTCGCAAGAAAATCATTATATTCTAATTCAGTAACATTAAGATTATTTTTTAGATTTTCAATGGCCTTATCTAAACCAATATTAACATCATCTAAATCGACAGTAGTACGATATTGTCCTTGAGCGATTAGTTGAGGATTAGTATCTAAATTATTAAAAGCATTAACAATAGTAGTAGTAGAACCAATTTCCGCAACTAAGACATCTACTTTCAATTTATTTACCTTCTTTTTCTTGTAATGCCTTAATGATTGCTGTTATAACATGAATACCTTTAGTACCACGACCAAATCCAGCATCTACACCATTTTTAATTGCTGTATCAGGTGTTACTTGTGTTCCTCCAACGACAATTACTAAATCGTCTCTAACACCTTTTTCAATAGCATAATCAACTAATTTTTTCATATTTTTATAATGAATATCATCATGAGAAATAATTGTAGAAATAAGGATTGCTTGAGCATTTAATTCAATAGCAGCATCAACCATTTTTTCAATTGGTACACTAGTTCCTAAATATTCATAAGTAACACCATACTTTTCAATTCCACCATGTTTAATATCAATAATTTCTCTTAAACCAACTGAATGTTCATCTTCACCAATTGTTCCTGCAACAACTTTAATAGGGTGTTCATCAATATAAGCACTAATTTCTTCAACGCTCATAACTTCTGGTTCTTCTGGTATTTCTAGTTCATCAATATTAATATCAAAAGCCACTTTACCTTTAAATTGGATTCTTGTTCCTTCAACTGGATGTAATATTTCAGTATGAATAACTTCCACATCTTCTAAATTCATTTTTTTACCTAATTCTAAAGCAGCTGCTTGAGCAATATTTTTAGAAGTAGGGAAGCATAAATCAACAGCGATAACACCATCACCAAGCCATTCAACTTCAGGTTTTATTAAATTAGATTCACGATATTTTTTAGTTTCTTCTAATCTATTATAAACATTATCATTTTCATCTAATTCATCAATCCATGTAATCATTGTTGGATCTTCTAATGAACATTTACCAATTAATTCTAAGTGATCTTTTACTCCATATTGTTCATAGTTATTATAACCATAATGAGCAGCTACTGGAGCTAAATAATCTTTATCTCTTACAAAAATATCTTCAGCGCCAATACCACCTTTAGGATCACGAGGAATACCATCACCATTTCTTTCAGGGAAGAAACCACTATCGACAAATGAACCATTACCAACTGCTTCAAAATATCCACCTTGTTTGATGATATCTTCCATATAAAGAATAGCTCTTTCTTTTAATGCTCTCGCATCTTTTCCTAAAGTTCCATCTAAATTAAGATTAACTAATTCTTTTAGATTATCCATTCCCACTAATGCTTGTTTAGCTGTATCACATGCTTCTATATTATAAATATGCCAAGGAACATTTCTTCCTTCATCTGGAGTTATTGTTGATTGGATATCAGCACTTGTTAAACGAGATAATACTAAGTTAAGAACATGTGTTACTGTTGCTTCACGAGTAGATGAATCCATATATTTAGTATTCATTTGAGCTCTCATTTTATATTTATTAAATAAATCTCTTAAAGCAACTGCATATGGTAAGTTAAGTCTTAAATCAGGAGTAGGTGAAGCAGCAGGTGGAACAGTACTTAATAAGATAAGTTCTGGTTTAATTCCAATTTTTTCAGAAAATAATGAATTAATAGCATGTTGCACAAATAATTCTGGCATTACATTCCATGCATCTTTAGCAGTTGCATTTGCATTATGAGCACCATCAAGTTGCATCATATTAGAATAAGCAATAATTTTTTTAGATTCAGCTGCATCCACAAAAGATCTAACCATATTAATATTACGATAAATAACATTATATTGCGGATCTTGATGAACACCAGATACACCTTCTTCCGCAAACATTACAGCTATTTCAGGACCAGCAACCCCAGAAACATATGAATGATAATTAATTGGACGACCAACTTCCTCCTCAATCATATCTAAAGCACGTCTTTGTGCTCTAACTACTTTTCTAGTTACCGGAATTCCACCAATACCTTGGGTAGTACCTTCAATTAAACCATCAAAATGTGATTGTCCTGCAGTTCTAATAACCATAATATGATCAGCACCATGCCATGCAGCCATACGCATACGACGAATATCATCTTCAAAACGTCCTGAAGCTATTTCAGTAGTGATACTACAATCTGGTTGAGGATCAATATTATTTACTGAACGAGCTGAAGGTAAAGGTACAGAATTTTTTAATGGACTACCACTTTGATAATAAGTAAATTCTCCATATTGATGAGCTCCAGCATCACGCCAAACCCATCCACGACCATTATTTTTTGAGATATATTTATCTAAATCTTTTAGGATTTCTTTAACATCAATTTTTTTATTAATATCCATCTTATTTATCTCCTTTAAAATATTTAATTACACTATCCCAGTATTTATCTTCAATTAGACCTAATCCTGCTTCTTTAATACTAATATTATTTTCTTTACTAGCAACATAAACGACATGTCCAGCACCTTTAGACATTAAGTTATGATCCATAACTTTTTCAACAATTGCTTTAGCTTCAATTGAAGAGAAACCTAATCTAATTAAGACAGATCTTTCTACTGAAGGAGTAGTGTTTTTTTGTGCTAAAGCTAATAATGGCGCAACTATTTCTTCTGTTAAAGCCCAAAATTTATCATGTATTTCTTGATCACTTAAGTTAATAAGATGTTGACGATCTTGTTCAAAAGTATCAATTTTTTTATTTATAGCCATTCTATTACCTCACTATTCAAAGTTTTTTAACAATTCTTCTACTTTATCCATATCAATATTTAATTCATTAACTAAATATTCTTTTTCGACAATGCTTAATTCACTTGCTTTACGACTATAAGTATTTAACATTGTTTTAATATATGAATTTCTTAAATGGTTTAAATCAACTGCATCAATATCAATATCTTTAGGACTTCTTGGTAAAATAATATTTTTACCATTTATTGATTCTTTTTTAGGATTACCAAATTTAATTTCAATACCATTTTTTCTTGCAAAAGATAATTGTGGATTAATATGTTTTCCAGCTCCGGTATATTCCATTTCATTAACGACAATAATTTCATCTTCATTCATTGTTTGTGCCAATTTAAAAGCAACAGCTAAAGAAGTATTACCAGCTGGTCCTCTTTCATATCCTTCTAATTGTGCTAACATTTCAGTGATATAAAAAACTTCACCTTGTTCTACTAAATAATATTCATCAACATAACGTAATGGGCGAGCAGCTGAACGTAAAACATCAGAACGATCTGGATAAGTCGCAAAAGGAATCCCAAATCCAGTATGACCAGTAGTAAATGATTTACGATTAAAATCATGATCACTAGCCATATGTAGACCATTTAAGTTAACACTAGCACCTATTATTCTTGTTTCTTTAGCTCCAGTTTTCTTTAAACCACGAGCCGTACCAGTTAAATTACCACCACCAGCATTAGTACAAATTACAGCTTCAGGATATTTATTAAATCTTTCTTGACATTCTCTTGCTATTTCATATCCTAATGTTTCAACACCAGCAATACTAAATGGTGTATATAATGAAGCATTAAAATATCCTGTTTCATCTAAAACGCTTAATGATTCAAAGAATAATTCAGGACCTACAGTTGTTTGAATAACTTCAGCTCCTAATGCTTCACATTTACGTGCTTTTTCAATTATTTCTGGTTGACCAACTTGTTTTGAATCATAACATTCTTGAACGACAATACAATTTAATCCTTGTTTAGTTGCTTGAGCTGCTACTGCAGCACCAAAATTACCACTAGTTGCCGCAATTAAACCTTTATAACCTTTCTTTTTCGCATGATAAGCACTCATACTAGCTCTTCTTTCTTTAAAAGAACCAGATACATTACAAGACTCATCTTTGACAAAAATACGCGCTCCTTTACCTTTAGGGGCATATTTTCTTGCTAAAGAAGTAATATTTTTTAATTCTACTAAAGGAGTATTACCAACACCATTTTCAGTTTGTACTTTAATCGCTTCTTCTAGAGGATAAGCACATTCTTCCATCATTTTTTCATAATCAAAAGCAATACCTTCTAATTCATAAGCATCAAAATCAATTCCTAAAGCTTTATCAAGAATTTCTTGACGTCTAGACATTACTTTATCATAATTACTCATACTATCTTTCATTTTTTAACCCCAAATCTATTTCTACCATTTCAGGTAAAAATTCACCATAATTTAATTCATAAAAAGGATTTACTTCAACTAAAATTCCTTCATCTTCACGATTAGCCATTGTTTTAATTTTAGCTAATTCATTCATTTCACAATTTTCTAAAAGCACACCTTTAGTCCACATTTTAAAATCTGTAGATTTTGTATCTTCAGGTATCTTTGCAGTACGTTCACTAGCTTTAAGGATTGTTTTTTCTATTCTTACAAAACTACCTTTTTTAATCATTTTATCTTATCCTTTCTTAATGATTATTTATTAATCATTTTTCTCATGTCTCCCATAATACATCTTGGTACTGGTAAATCAATCATTGTTTTTAAACCAGCACTTGCATTAATAACATGAGGAATCATATTTACACACATAGCAATAGTTCCAATTCCACCATCAACTTCTGGTGTAATAGCCATATTAACTTCAGGATTTCCTTTGATAATAATGTAATCACCTGTATCTTGACCAGCTAATTGTGGTTCAATTTGTTGCGGATGTTGCATATCTAATTTAACTTCACCATCAACCCAACCTTGACCAGTCATATTTACACCTGCTACATCACCTTTAGCCGCAAAACCATAAGGTGATTTACGATCAACATCAGTTACAATAGGAGACATTTGTTGCTCAAATTTTTCTAAATTCCATCCTAAAGCTTCACACATCATACCAACAGATTCTTTAAAACCAACATGTCCTGCCATTTCACCTTTTTCTACTAAGGAATTAAATTTATCAACAGGTAGTCCAACTCCTTGTTCTTCCATAACAGCAGGACCAAAAGGTGATAATGAATTAACACGACGAGCTGTAATATGATCTACTTCTTCCATTCCACCAGTTAAGACAATTACTAATAAGTCCATAATTAAACCAGGATTAACACCAGTTCCTAAAACTGATACACCATTTTTCTTAGCACATTCATCAATTTTTATAGCTAAGTCAGGATCTCCAGCTTTAGGATAAGACATTTCTTCAGCAGTAGTAACAACATTTAATTTAGCTTCTAATAGTTTTATTATTTTATCATAAGCTTTTTTTGTAAATGAATCAGTTGCTAGAATACAAATATCTGCTTTAGTATCCTTTAATAATGCATCAATATCATTATTAATAATTACATCAGGATGATTAGCATCTTTTTTATCTAATACTTCTTTAAAATTCTTTCCAACTCGATCTGGATGCATATCACAAATACCAACAATTTCTACACCTTGTTTTTTAAGTAACATGTTAGCCATACCACTTCCCATGGCTCCAAATCCCCAAATTAATACTTTTACATTTTCCATAAGTTAAATTCTCCTTTTCTATATAATAATATGGATAAACTTATTATAGCATTTAAAAAAGAGGGCTTATCACCCCCAATCGCACTCTATTTATATTTCATTTTATATTAAAATATATTTTATTTAATTTAGATACGAAATTCTTATTTTAAGAACATTTAATTATTATAAAATATTATATTTTAATTATTATATATTGGTAACAATCTTAGTACACAAAACATTCACAAAAAAAAGATAGTTAATTCTATCTTTTTTTATATTCCTAATCCTAATTTTTTATGTACTTTCATTAATTTCTTATATGCTACTTTTAAAGCTTTTTCTTTTCCTAATTCTAAAGCTTTTTCTACTTCATTATTATCGATAATATGATGATATCTTTCTTGTAATTGACTTAATTCTTTGACAACTACTTTAGCTACTTCTTCCTTAAAATCACCATAGTTATAATCTTTAAATTTATTGGTAACACTTTTAATATCTTCTTGTGTAATTGCCGCATATATAGTTAATAAATTAGATATTCCTGGTTGATTAACTTCATCATAATTTATTTTACCAATACTATCAGTTGTAGCAGATTTAATCTTCTTAGTTATAGTTTTAGCATCATCCAATAAATAAATACATCCTTTTTCTGATTCATCATCTGATTTAGACATTTTTTTAGTTGGATTAGCTAATGACATAATTTTTGCACCACTTTTAGTTAAGTGTAATTCAGGAACGACAAAAGTATCACCATATTTTTTATTAAATCTTTGAGCTAAATCTCTAGTTAGTTCCACATGTTGTCTTTGATCTTCACCAACTGGAACGTATTTTGGATCATATAAAAGGATATCTGCTACCATTAAAGGAGGATAAGTAAATAATCCAACATTAATATTATCACTATGTTTTTGAGCTTTATCTTTAAATTGTGTCATTCTTGATAATTCTCCCATATAAGTATGGCATTGCATTATCCATCCTAGTTGAGCATGCATTAAGACATCTGATTGTAAGAAAATAGTTGTTTTTGATAAATCTAAACCACTTGCAAGATAGAAAGCAACTAAATCACGAGTATTTTTCTTTCTTGAATTTCGTTCTTGTTCGATGGTTAAAGAATGTAAATTTGAAACAAAAATATACATTTCAAACTCATCTTGCATTTTCACAAATTCTTTAATTGCGCCTAAATAATTTCCTAAAGTTAATTTACCTGAAGGGGTAATTCCACTTAATGCCCGTTCCACATTAACATCTCCTTTAAATGTTCATTTACAATTTAACCATAATAATATACAATAATTATGGTAAAGTCAAATGAAGGAGGTTATATTTATGGCTGTTAAAGTTTATACATCACCATCATGCGCTAGTTGTCGTAAAGCTAAGAAGTGGCTTAATGACTTTGGTATTGACTATGTAGAAAAAAATATTTTTGTTTCTAAATTAAGTAAAGATGAAATTAAAGCTATTTTAGAGAAAACAGAAAATGGTTTTGAAGATATTATTTCAACTCGTTCAAAAGTTTTTAAAGAAAAAAATGTTGATTTAGATTCGATGAGTATGAATGAATTATTAGATTTTATTGAAGAGAATCCTTCTGTTTTAAAAAGACCTATTATCATTGATGATCGTCGTTTACAAATTGGATATAACGATGAGGAAATTAGAGTCTTTGTACCTAAAGAATTAAGGAATTGCTATTTAAAACAAGGTTGTGGGTTTGAAGATGGAGAAATTCCTAATGGAGAACATGTTATACCTTGTTCTAAATTTGAAAAAGAAGATGATTAATCTTCTTTTTTTGAAAGGATGATTAGATGAAATCTTTTTATGTTTTTTATAAAGAAGATGATTTATCATTTCGTGTCGCTACTAAATTAAAAAATGATTTAAGTGAAAATGGATTATTTTATGATGAAACTAATCCTAATTTAGTTATTTCTGTTGGTGGCGATGGCACAATGTTAAAAGTTATTCATAAATATATTAATCAATTAGATAATACTTATTTTTGTGGTATTCATACTGGTACCCTTGGCTTTTATACAGATTATTTAGTTATGGAAGTAGATGATTTGATTGCTCGTATCTTAAATAATGAATATCAAGAAATTGCCTTTAATATGGTAAGTTGTGAAGTTGAATGTGAAGATAGAAATACTATTTTATATGGATTAAATGAAATTAGAGTAGAAAATAGTGTACATACTCAAGTAATGGATGTTTTTGTTTCTAATAATTATTTTGAAACTTTTCGTGGTAATGGACTTTGTTTTTCAACACCTACTGGTAGCACTGGTTATAATAAATCTTTAGGTGGGGCGATAATGCATCCTAAAACCGAAGCTATGCAAATGAGTGAGATAGCTTCTATTAATAATATAGCTTATCGTGCTTTGGGTTCACCTTTAATCTTAACTAAAAATCATCCTGTGAAAATAGTTTTAAAAAGAATAGATGGTGTTATTTTAGGTTATGATAATTTTTCTATACATTTAGAAAGAGAATTTCCTAAGCTTAAGAGTTTAACTTTTCAATTAAGTGATAAAAAAGTTAAGTTTGTTCGTTATCGTCGCTTTGCCTTTATGGATAGGGTTAAACAAAATTTTATAAATGATGATCGTGATTAATCATGATGTTTAATTAGTAAATATAATGATGATATGGTAGAATTAGTTATTGAAAAGAGTTGATAGTATGTTAAATAGTCCATTTTTTATTATTGGTATAATAGTCTTAATTATTTTAATCATTATTGGAATAATAATTATGATTAAAGTTAATTCTAAACCTGTACCATTGTCTGATTTTAAATTACCTTTTGAAATTGATATCTTAGTTAATGCTCTAGGTAAAATAGAAAATATTAATAATGTTAGTGCTAAATTATCTAAATTAAATGTTGAAGTTAAAGATACTAGTTTAGTAGAAATAGATAGTATTAAAAAATTAGGAGCTAGTGGTGTTATTGAAAAAAGTAATGGTTATACTTTTATTTTTGGAATGGCTAGTGAAAAAATAAGTGAAGAATTAAATAAATTGTTATAAAAATATAAATGAGGGATAAGATGAAACTTAGAAGAAGATATGTTTTATTATATTTGTTAGTGCTAAGTATCTTAGCTCTTTTTGTTGTATTTCAATCTTATGATAAATTTGCAAGAAATCCATCAATTAATAATATTAATAAAAAGGTTATCCTTCGTTATTTAGATGAAGATGAACAACAATTTTTAGTAGATAATAATTTAAACGTTAAAGTGTTTTATCAATATATTAAAGTAAAGAATTTTAAATTACAAAATTATCAATATTATAATCTAGTTAAAAAATATTTTCCTAGTCTTAAAAATAGTGATTTAGTTAATAAGACTAATACTTTAGTTGAAGAAGAATATACGCTTAATGGATTAAAGTATATCTTTGAAAATAAAGTATATAGCATTAATCAATTAATAGCATTAGCTAAATATTCTAATGATGCAGATGGGACTAATATTGAATATTATCCTAATAAAATTACTACTTTATTAGATGGAACTAAATATATTGGGACTTATAAGCCTAATGATTTAGTTAAGATACATAATGAACTTACTAATTATAAAGATATTTATTTAAGAAAAGAGACAGCCCAACAACTAGATCAAATGTGTAAAGCAATGCAAGAAGATACAACTAAATATTGTGGAGGTTTAACTATTGAATATGGTTATTTATCTTATGAACAATTAGCTAAAATAAATAGTAAAAATATTGTATTAAAACCAGGATATAGTGAAATGCAATTAGGAATGACTATCATCTTTAAAACTAGTAAAGATTTTATAAAAAGTAATAATTATTTATGGTTATTAAATAATGGAGCAAAATATGGTTTTGTAGCTCGTTATTTAAATACAACTTATTATAAATATTATTATAATCATTTTCGTTATTTAGGTAGTAGTGCAGCTACTAAATTTAATAATAAGATTAATAATCAAAAGCTTGTTGAAGAGGAGGGCTCAAATAATGAATAATGGATATATTGGTGTTGTCGATAGTGGAGTTGGTGGACTTGATATTTTAAATGTTTTAGTCAAAGCTTTTCCTAATGAAAATTTTTATTATATTGGAGATAATTTAAATCTTCCTTACGGAGCTAAAAGTAAAGAACAATTAGAACATTATGGTATTACTTTAGCAAAATACCTAAAAAATAATAATACCAAAATGATACTAATTGCTTGTAATACCCTTAGTTTAAATGCGATACATGCAATGCGTATGCACGTTGATATACCTATTTATGGTATTGTTAGACCTACGATTAAAGGAATGTTAAATGATAATGATATTAAATCAATTCTTTTAATTGCGACTAGAGCAACGATTAATTCGCATCGTTACGTTGATTTTTTAAATGAGCTTGGGCCTGAGATTAATGTTTATGATGTAGCTACTCCTGAATTAGTTGACTATATTGAAGCTAACAAACCAGAATTATATAATGTAACTATTAAAAAATATGTTGATGCATATCAAGATAAAGTGGATGGTATCATTCTTGGTTGTACTCATTATCCAATTATAAAAGATTATTTTAAAAAATTATATCCTCATTTAAAAATATTTGATGCTCGTGAACAAATGAAACAATTATGTTTTGAAAAACTTAAAGAAAATAATATTGTAGCAAGTGCTAATAATAAAAGAGAAATTATTATTCATGCGACTAAATCTATTATTCAATTACAAAATGCTAGTGCTCATTTCTTTAATTATCAAGATACTATCTTAAAAGAAGGAGGAATATCGTTTGAATAGTTTTAAAGATTACAATTTTAATAATAAAATTAATAATGTTTTAGATAATATTAATTTTACCAAACCAACCATGATTCAAAAAGAAGTAATTCCTCTTTTAAGAAAAAATATTAATGTTGTTGGTATTTCACAAACAGGTAGTGGGAAAACTCATGCTTTTTTATTACCAATTATTGAAAATATAAATTTAAATATTAATAAACCACAAGCTTTAATCTTAACTCCTACTAGAGAATTAGCAATTCAAATAGCTAATAATTTAACATATTTTACTAATGAAATTGATGATTTAAAAGTATCTTTATTAATTGGTGGTACTGATTTAGATGAAACTCAAGAGTTAACATCGCAAATAATAGTAGGAAGTGCTGGACGTATTTTAGATGCCATAAGTAATCGTCATGTTTTAAAATTAGATTATATTAAATATACTATTTTAGATGAAGCAGATATGATTTTTGATGATAATTTTATTAAAGAAATAGATAAAATTATGTCTTTTATCAAAAATAGTTGTTTTGGAGTTTTTTCTGCAACAATATCTAAAAACATGCAACCATTTTTTAGAAAATACTTTAATGGTATTAAAGTTGTTGAAATAAAAGCTGATTTAAGTAATATTGAACATGATTTAGTCTTTGTTAAAGAAGATGATCGTTACTTAACATTACAATTATTACTTAGTAACATAAATCCTTATCTTTGCTTGGTATTTGCTTCCACAAAAGAATTAGTTAATGAAATCTATCATAAATTAAATGATGAAGGTATAAAATGTGGTCTATTACATGGAGATTTAGATAATAGAGAAAGAACTAAAATGTTAAAAAGAATTAATAATTTGGAATATAATATTGTTATATGTAGTGATATTGCTAGTCGTGGTATTGATATTGAAGGAGTATCTCATGTTATATCTTATGATTTACCTTATGAATTAATCTATTATACTCATCGTGCTGGAAGAACAGGACGCGCTAAGTATACTGGTATTAGTTATGTAATATATGATAATAATGATGCTAAAAAGATAGGTTATTTAGTAAAAAGTGGTATTAACTTTAATTACTTAACTTTTAATGATAATAATGAATTAGTTAGTTCTAAAGCAATAGTAAGAAATAAATATCAATTTAAAAATGATAATAATGATAATCAAGCTTTAAAGAAAATAACTAGTAAAAAAATTAAAAAAGTAAAACCTGGTTATAAAAAGAAAAGAAAAGAACAAATTGAAAAAATAATGAAAAAAGAAAGACAAGCTAAAATTAAAGAACGTATCAAAAAACAAAGAAAGCAAAGAAAAAACAATGGAAATAGTTTTAACTAGTTTAAATAGTAAATATATTCATCCTAATATGGCACTACGTATTTTAAAGAATGAATTAAATGATAATAATATTACATGTACGATAAAAGAATATAATATTAAACAAGATATAACAATGATTATTAATGATTTATTAATTTATGATATCATTGCTTTTTCTTGTTATATTTGGAATATTAGTTTAATTAAAATAATCATTAATGAAATAAAGAAAATAGCTACTAATAAAATAATTATCTTAGGTGGTCCAGAAGTATCATACTTAAGTAAAGAAGATATTAATGACTTTAAATGTGATTATATTATCTGTGGTGAAGGAGAAAAAGTATTTAAAGAATTAATAATATCTTTATTAAATAAGACTAATATTAATACAAAATATCTTATTGATATTAATAATAAAATAATGAATCAAGATATTAATAAAGTAGATGTTAATTATTTTAGTAAATATACTAATAATTTTAATGATATTGATTTAAATAATCAACTTTGTTATTTAGAAACATCTCGTGGTTGTCCATATCATTGTGCTTATTGTTTAGCTTCGTTAGATAATGAAATAAGAGAAATAAATTTAGATATTATCTTTAATAAAATAAATTATCTTCTTAATAATAAAGCTAAAACTATTAAATTATTAGATCGTACTTTTAATTTTAATGAATTAAGAACAAATAAAATAATAGAATATATTATTAATAATGATAATATGATTTCTATATTTCAATTTGAGATAACAGGAGAGTTATTAAAAGAAAGTACGATTAATTTATTAAATACATCACGTCAAGGTTTATTTAGATTAGAAATAGGCATTCAAAGTATTAATAAAGAAGCTAATAAAGCTATTTATCGTTATCAAGATAATAATAAATTAGTTACTAATATTAATAGTTTAATAAAAGCTAATCGTGTTATTCTTCATTTAGATTTAATAGCTGGCTTACCTAAAGAAGATTTACGTGAATTTAAAAACACTTTTAATTTTGTTTTTAATTTAAAAGGTGCTGAATTACAATTAGGTATTCTTAAGTTATTAAAAGGTACTAAATTAAATGAGATGATTAGTGAGTATAATTATCAATTTTCTAAAGATAGTCCTTATCAATTAATAAGTAATGCTTTTTTAAGTAAAGATGATTTAATAATTATTGAGCAAGCTGAAAAAGGGTTGAATCGTTATTATAATAGTGATAAAGCTAAGAATATTATTTATTATTTAATTAATAAATATCAATTAAATGCTTTTGATTTATTTTATGAATTAGGTAAAGATTTAGTAAAAGTAAAACAATTAGATGTTTTATATCAAAGATTATTTATTTATTTAAAAGATGATAATGACTATATTATGTTATTTAATAATTATTATGTAAATTCTAAGATAAGACTTAAAGCATTAACTAAAATAAGTAATAAAAAAGAGATATTAAAGAAAATTAATGATTTAAATATTATTAAGCAAGAAAATTTATATCGATATAGCAATATTGAACAAATAAATAAAAAAGTTTATTATTTAATAGATTTTAAAGAAAAGAGAAATTTTGTTGTAAAAATATAGACAAAACATTAAAATTACACTTATAATTAGCAAGAGTATGGTAAAGTATTCTAATGAGAGGAGCAATATAATGAAAAAAGGGGTTAAAATTATTACAATTATAATAGTTTTATTAGCTATTATTTATGGTATAGGTTGTTTATATTTTAAAAATAATGTTATTTTTAATACTACTATTTATCATCATCAAGTTAGTGAATATAGTGAAGCTAATATAAAGAAGGTATTAGATGATGAAAAAATAGTTTTAAATGTTCCTGATAAAAGAAAAAATATTAGTATTGCCTTAAAAGATTTAGATTATACGATAATAGATCCTGCTAGTATTAAGGATAAAATAATATCAGAACAAAATATCTTCTTATGGCCAATTACTATTATTAAAGGACAAAACTATGATGTTGCACAAATTAATATTAAACAAAACGATATTGCTTCATTAGTTAGTAAATATAAAGTTATTCAAAATGATGGTTTAACTAAATCAGTTGATGCTTCATTAAGCATTAGTAGTGATGGCGTTGTTAAAATTAAGAGTGAAGTTGTTGGACAACAATTAGATAAAGATAAAGTAGTCGAAAGTATTAGTAAGAATTTATTAAATGGTAATATTGATATAGATTTAAGTAGTGCTATTATTCGTCCTAATGTAACTAAAACGATGCTTGAAGAAATGTCTAATATTATTGATAGTAAATTAAATATTCCAATTAGTATTACTTTAAAAGGAACAAAGACGATAATTAATCCTAGTAAGGCTGATAAGATTAAGTGGTTAACAATTGATTATAAAAATAAGAAGATAGATATTGATAAAGAAAAAATTATAGCTTACTTAGATAATATTAATAATAATATTATTGCGAAAAATAGTGGCAGTGCTGATGTTTATAAAGCAGCTAATGGTTCAATAAGTTTAGTAAAAAAGGGAACACCAACACAAGGAATTGATGTTTATGTTGGACTTGCTCAAATTTATAATGCTATGCAAAATAATGTAGCTTTAGATACAACTGATAATACTGTTGCTATTGTTGATCCTAAAATTGAATATGAAGGACATCCATCAAGTGATAATAGTTTTGTGGAAGTAAGTATTAGTGCTCAAAAATTATATCTTTATCAAAATGGTAAACTTATTTATACCGCCGATGTTGTAACTGGGTTACCTGATGGTGATAAGAACACACCTAAAGGTAGTTTTAATATTATTTATAAAACAACTAATTTTACGATGCGTGGTGAAGACTATGGCTATGACTATGTTTTAAAAGTAAGTTATTGGATGCCATTTACTAGTGGAGTTGGATTGCATGATGCACCATGGCGTACTCCTGGAACTTTTGGTGGTAAATATTATTTAACTTCTGGTTCACATGGTTGTGTAAATATGAAATTAAAAGATGTAGCTTTTGTTTATAAACATGTAGATGCTGGTACAGCTGTTTGGGTACATTAGAAAGGATTAATGAAATGAAACAATATTTAGATTTAATGAATCATGTTTTAGAACATGGAGAATATAAAGAAGATCGTACTGGAACAGGTACTTATTCGGTTTTTGGATATCAAATGCGTTTTAATTTAAATGATGGTTTTCCTTTATTAACAACGAAAAAAACTCATTTAAAATCAATTATTCATGAATTATTATGGTTTATTAGTGGTGATACTAATATTAAATATTTAGTTGATAATAATGTTCGTATTTGGAATGATTGGCCTTTTGAAAAATATCAAAAGAGTAGTGATTATCAAAATGAAACTATAGAAGAATTCGCTTTAAAAATAAAAGAAGATAATGATTTTGCCTTAAAATATGGTGATTTAGGTCCTGTTTATGGTAAACAATGGCGTGATTTTAATGGCGTAGATCAATTACTTTGGCTTATTAATGAAATTAAGACTAATAAATCTTCACGTCGTCTAATTATTAGTGCTTGGAATCCACCACTTATTAAAGATATGGCTTTACCACCATGTCATTGCTTTATGCAATTTTATGTAAGTGATGATAATCGTTTAAGTTGTCAATTATATCAAAGAAGTGCCGATATTTTCTTAGGAGTTCCTTTTAATATTGCTTCTTATTCTTTATTTACGATGATGATAGCACAAGTATGTGATTTAAAATTAGGTGATTTTGTTCATACTTTAGGAGATGCTCATATTTATTCTAATCATATTGAACAATGTAAAGAACAATTAAAAAGAAAACCATATCCTTTACCACAAATGAATATTAATCCTAATATTAAAGATATAACTAAATTTAGTATTAATGATTTTAAACTTGAAAATTATCAATTTCATCCTCATATTGCTGGAAAAGTAGCTGTTTAAGCTAAAAAAGTGCCTTTTCTTATTAACAAAATGTGTATATAATAGCTAACTAATGTAAAAAAATATATATTGTAATAGTACAAATTATATTTTGTGCATTAATTATTATAGTATTATAAAATTTCAAGGAGGAAAAAATATAATGAATAAAACTGAATTAATCGCTTATTTAATGAACGAAGCTAACCTTACTAAAGTACAAGCTACTGCTGCTGTTGATGCTTTTATTGAAGGAGTAGTATCAACTTTAAAGAAAGGTGATAAAGTTACTATTCCTGGATTTGGAGTATTCTCAGTAAAAGAAAGAGCTGCTAGAGATGGAATTAATCCTCTAACAAAAGAAAAAATTAAAATTAAAGCTTCTAAAAGTGCTGGATTTAAACCAAGCAAAACTTTAAAAGATGCATTAAATTAAATCTAAAACACTCATTAGAGTGTTTTATTTTTGTTTTATCAAATTGATAATTGACTACTAAATATTAATTTATTATAATCTTTATTGGATGGATGTGAATCAATGAAAAGTAATTATGATGTAATTGTTGTCGGTGCTGGTCCAGCTGGCATTTTTGCGTGTTATGAATTAACTAATTTAAATCCTGAATTAAATATTTTATTAATTGATAAGGGATTAGATATCAAAGAACGTAATTGCCCGATACTAAAAAAGAAAATAGATAAATGTCCTCAATTTAATGATAATGGACAAATGCATGTTGGTTGTTTACCATCTTGTTCCATAACTTCTGGTTTTGGCGGTGCTGGAGCTTATAGTGATGGAAAATTTAATATTACTAGTGAATTTGGTGGTTGGTTAGGTGATTATTTACCATTAGATGTCGTTGAAGATTTAATAAAATATGTCGATGATATAAATATTAAACATGGAGCAACTTGTGATATTACTGATCCTAATACTCCTGAAGTGAAAGAAATAGAAAAAAAAGGATGGGCGGTTGGCTTAAAGTTATTACGTGCTAAAGTTCGCCATTTAGGAACTGAACAAAATTTAAAAATTTTAACTAATATTAATGAATATTTAAGTGATAAAGTCGATTATGCTTTTAAAACTATGGTTGTGGATATTGTAGTTGAAAATAATAATATTGTTGGAGTTAAGCTAAATGATGATAGTATTATTAAAGCTAATTTTGTAGTATTAGCTCCTGGTCGTGATGGTTCAAAATGGTTGAGTGAAGTATTATCACAATTTAATATTCCAATGCATAATAATCAAGTTGATATTGGTGTACGTGTTGAAACTAGTGATATCATTATGGAAGAGATTAACGAACATTTATATGAAGGTAAATTTATTTTTCATACTAGTGTTGGGACAAGTGTTAGAACATTTTGTAGTAATCCTTCTGGTCATGTTGTCATAGAAAATCATAGTGGTACAATGTTAGCTAATGGTCATGCTTATAAAGATAAAGAGTTAGCTAGTAAAAATACTAATTTTGCTTTATTAGTTTCTCATATTTTTGAAGAACCATTTAATCAACCTAATCAATTTGCCATGCAAATTAGTGATCTAGCAAATAAACTTTCTAATGGAAGTATTATTGTTCAAAAATATGGTGATATTTTACGAGGCAGAAGAACAACAGAAAAACGTTTAAAAGAAGGATATATTGTGCCTACTTTAAAAGAGGCTGTTCCTGGTGATTTAAGTTTAGTTTTACCTTACAATACCATGAAATCATTAATGGAAATGATGGAAGCTTTAGATCATGTTACTCCTGGTATTGCTAACGAACATACTTTATTTTATGGTGTTGAAGCTAAATTTTATTCATCACGTCCGAAAGTTAATGCTAATTTTGAAAGTGAACAAATAAAAAATTTATATTTTGCTGGTGATGGTGCTGGTTTAACTCGAGGTTTAGCTCAAGCAGGAGCTAATGGTGTTTGGATTGCTCGAGATATCAATAAAAAAGTGAGGGAAAAATAATATGGCAAATAATATTGTTGTAGTAGGTACACAGTGGGGCGATGAAGGTAAAGGTAAAATTACTGATTATTTAGGTCAAGATGCTGATGTTGTCGTAAGATTTCAAGGTGGTAATAATGCTGGACATACGATTGTTTTTGATAATAAAAAATATGCTTTACATTTAATACCATCAGGGATTTTTCATGATAAGAAAATTAATATTATGGGTAATGGGATGGTTATTAACCCAATTGCATTTAAAGAAGAATTAGAAGCTTTAATTAAACAAGGTGTTAATGCAAGTAATTTATTTGTATCTGATCGTGCTCATATTACGCTTCCTTATCATATTGAATTAGATAAACTTCAAGAAGAATTAAAAAAAGATAATAATGTAGGTACTACATTTAAAGGAATTGGACCTACTTATACTGATAAGTATTCTCGTATTGGTATTAGAGTATGTGATTTTATTAATGATGATATTTTTCTAGAAAAATTAAAATTTGTTATTGCATGGCATAATAATATTTTTAAAGCTTATAATAAAGAATTGTTTGATGCTACAAAGTTGTTTAAAGAAATGAAAGAATATCAAGAATATTTAAAACCTTATGTTACAGATACAACTAAGTTATTAGATGATTTAAAAAACAATAACAAGAAAATACTATTTGAAGGGGCTCAAGGAGCATTATTAGATATTGAACAAGGTACTTATCCTTTTGTAACTAGTTCTACACCTACAGCAGCTGGAGTTGCAACAGGAAGTGGCTTTGGTCCTAATAATATTGAAAAAGTTTTAGGTATTGTTAAAGCTTATTCGACTAGAGTAGGTTCAGGAATGTTCGTATCTGAAATTGATGGAGATATTGCTCATTATATTAGAGAAAAAGGACATGAATACGGCGTTACTACTGGAAGAGCTCGTCGTATTGGTTGGTTTGATGCAGTTGTTATTAATCATACCCGTCGTGTTAGTGGCTTAACTGATCTTTCTATTATGTTATTAGATGTTTTAAGTGGATTAGATGAAATTAAAATTTGTACTAAGTATTTGTTAGATGGTAATGAAATTGATTATTTTCCAGCTTTAATTAATGATTTAGAAAGATGTCAACCTGTTTATGAAGTATTACCTGGTTGGCAAGAAGATATAACTCAATGTACTGATTTTAATGATTTACCTATTAATGCTAAAAATTATATCAATCGTATTCAAGAATTAACTGGTGTGCAAGTTAGTATTATTTCAGTAGGACCTGATCGTAAACAAACAATTACTCGTAATAATATGTGGTAAAAATGTTTAATAAAAATAAAAAAGATAATATTAATCAATTAAAAGAATTATCTAATCTAAATGAAGAAGATATAGAAAAAGTTAAATTAAGTACTAAAGAAATTATTTTTAATGTAATTATTCTTGGTTTTGTGATGATAGCTCTACTTTTTATAGCTTTAGCTATTGTCAGATTTTAAATTATTTGATATAATAGCTTAGCAGAAACTTACCATGATATTTTTATTATGGCGGAAGGAGTAATAAATATGAAAAAAGATATTCATCCACAATATTATCGAGCAACTGTCACTTGTTCAACATGTGGTAATACTTTTGAAACAGGATCAACCCAACAAGAAATTAAAGTAGATACTTGTAGTAATTGTCATCCTTTCTATACTGGAAGACAAAGATTCGCTAGTGCTGCTGGTAGAGTTGAACGTTTCAAACAAAAATATAATAAAGAAGAAAAATAGTTTAATTAATAACAGCATATGCTGTTATTTTAATTATCTATTGTAATATAATTATTTAGAGGTGATAAAATGAATTTATTTGATACTCATACTCATTTAAATGATAAACCTTTTATTAATGATATTGATAATGTTGTTAATAAGTGTTTAGATAATGGTATAAAAAAGATGGTTGTTGTTGGTTTTGATATATCTTCTAGTTTAAGAGCTATTGATTTAGCTTATCGTTTTCCTAATATTATTTATGCGGCTGTTGGTATTCATCCAACTGAGTGTAATGGTATTAATGAAGAAGACTTAAATAGATTAGCTAATATGTTAGATGAGCCTTGTGTTGTCGCATTAGGTGAAATTGGTTTAGATTATCATTGGGATACCACTACACCCAAATTACAAAAAGAAATATTTATTAAACAAATTAAGCTAGCAAAACAAAAAAAGAAACCTATTATCATTCATAATCGTGAAGCTACTAAAGATACTTATGATATTCTAAAAAAAGAAGATATCTCTTCAATAGGTGGGATTATGCATTCTTATTCATCTAGTGTTGAAATGGCTAGTGAGTTTATTAAATTAAATATGATGATATCTATTTCAGGAGTTGTTACCTTTAAAAATAATCATAAAACTAAGGAAGTAGTTAAAAAAATTGATTTAGATCATTTATTAATTGAAACTGATTGTCCTTATTTAACACCTGAACCATATCGTGGCAAGACTAATTATCCTAATTATACTTATTATGTTGCTAAAGAGATTGCTAATCAAAAAAACATAGCTATAGATGAAGTTATTAATACGACTTATAGTAATGCTTGTAAGTTATTTAAAATTGAATAATAGAAAAACATTACATTAATCATGTAATGTTTTATGCTTTAAGGGACATTAAGGTAGCTAAATGTTATAATACGCCAAAGAGGTGATTATTATGAAGAAGAGTTTTTCATTATTATTTGTTTTATTTTTTTTATTTATTATTTCTCAAACAAGCAATGTTTTTGCGACTACTAATGGCATGGTTATGCTATCGCCTAGTAATAAAACTTGTAATATATATACTAAATATACTAAAGGAGAAGTTATCACATATATTAATCCAGCTTTCGGTCGTGATGCCGCATATTTAGATAAAAAGGGAAGCCGTTATAAAATTATGATTAGTGGTGTTACTGGATGGATTGATAAAAGTTGTGTTTCATATACTATTTCTTATAATAATATGGATAATTATCCTTATAAAACTGGTGGAGTTGAACTTAATGGAAAAGATGTTTCTCGTTATCAAGTAGTTAATAATAAAATGTATTTTGTATCGACTTATGTAGGTGAGTATGCTTATACGACAGGAACTAGTGGCTATACTGATGTCCCTACTGGCTTAAAAAACAAAACGATTTATTATTCTTATGATGGTATTTATTTTTATACTAATTACAATACAATGATTAATGATTATAAAGCCAATACTCGTATTCATTCCGCAAATTATAAATATCCATATTATGATTATTATATTTATCTTCCTTTAAGAACTACTTCTAGTATTAGTGCTACAACTTTTGATAAATTTTTGTTAAGTAAAAATAGTAAATATGATGATAATTTTACACAAACAATGTCTTTTTTACGTACTATTGATCCAAAAACTTATACTCATACTTATAAAGGTAAATATTCAGCTATATATGGTAAAGCTAGTAGTTTTAAAACTTCTACCTCTAAATATCAATTAAATAGTGGCTTATTATATGGAATTATGCTTAATGAATCAGGAAATGGTACTTCAAATTTCTCTCGCCATTATAATAATCCTTTTGGTTGGGGTGCCGTAGATTCTGAACCTAATAATGCGACTATTTGGAGTTCAATGACTTCAGCTTTTGATAAATATAGTGCTACGATGGCCACAAGTTATGCTAGTGTCTACTATCAAGGTGGTAATGGTACTAATTTAGGTAATAAACAATCAGGAGCTAGTACTAAATATGCTTCAGATCCTTATTGGGGTTATAAAAATGCTTATAATTATCGTTTATTAGATGAAAAAAGTGGTAAAGTTGATAAAAACAAATATACGATAGGTATATTAGGTACTAATAAAAGAGCTGTTGATGATACTTTAAGTAATGAATATGTTTATGTTTATCAAAGCGCTAGTGTTACTTCAAAAAAGATTGCTTATTATGAAAGAAATAATGCTAGTGTAATTATTCAAGGTGTTAGTGGATCTTTTTATAAAATTCAAAATGATACTGGCACAAACAAAGGTAGTGCTTATGTTTTAAAAAGTAATGTTAAAGCTATTATTGGTAAGAAATTAACTACTTCTTCTTCTAATACAACTAATACAAGCACTATTAAAACTGCAACTACTACTGTTAAAGATAGTAGTGGTAATGTAGTAGAAGAAAAAATTTGGAATACTAAAAATACTACTTCTACAAGTGATGATGTTTTATTATATAGTTATAAATTCTATTATAATGCTAATAAAACTATAAAATATGCGACTAAGGTAGAAAATAGTTTAGTAGTAAGAGAGTATTATTATCAAACTGGAACTACTTATGGAAGTCATGGTAGTAAAATAATTTATTATTATAATTTTACTTATAATAGTAATAAGACAATTAAAGAAGCGACTAAGATAGAAAATAATTTAGTAGTAAGAGAGTATTATTATAAGAGTGGAACTACATATGCAAATCATGGTAGTAAAATAGTATTCTATTATAGTTTTATTTATAATAGTAATAAAACAATTAAGTATGCAACTAAAGTTGAGAATAATTTAGTATTAAGTGAATTTCATTATCAAAGTGGAACTACTTATGCAAATCATGGCTCTAAATTAGTCTATCGTTATGATTTCTTCTATAATAGTGATAAAACAATTAAATATGCCCAAAAATATGAATATAGTAAAAAGAAAGTTACTATGAAATATTATTATCAAACTGGTACAAAATATGGTAATCAAGGTTCTAAAATAATTAAAACCATTAAATGTTAGTGTATAATATTAATATAAAAATAGAATGATAACATTCTATTTTTATTTAGGAGGTAACTATGAAAAGAGAAGAACAAGAATTAAAAAATACATGGGATTTAAATGCTATGTATAATCCAGATAATTTAGATAAAGATATTGCAATAATAAATAAAGAAGTTGATTCTTTAGTAACTTTCAAAGATATTAATTTTACTAAAGATGTTATTATAGAAGTATTAAATAAATATTATGATTTATTAATTAAAATTGAGAATATTTATGTATATTATTCTCATCAATTAGATACTGATTTTAATAATAGTGAATATATAGCTCAAAGTAATTATATTAAACAAGTTTATAATGATATTAGTATTAAATTATCTTTTATCATTCCTAAAATTTCTAAAGTTGATAATAGTATTTTAGAAAGTATTATTAATGATACTAAGCTAAGTGATTTTCATAAATCAATAAAAGATATCATGCATAATAAAAAACGTTATTTAAGTGAAGAACAAGAACAAATAATTGCTTCTTATAGTTTGACTAGTTCAGGTCCATATCAAGTATTTAGTGCTTTTTCTAATGCGGACTTAAAATTTAATGATGTTTTAGATAGTAATAATAATAATCATGAATTAACAGAAGGCACTTATTCATTATTAATTAGAAGTAATGATCAAACATTAAGAAAGAATGCTTTTAATGAATTATTAAAAGGTTATGCTAAATACAATCAAACATTAGCTACTACTTATATTCTTGAATTAAAAGATGCTTTAATTAATATGAGAAATCGTCATTTTTCATCAACATTAGAGCAAGCTTTAGAACCTAATCAAATAGATATTATTATCTATCATAATTTATTAAATAGTATTGAAAATAATATAAGTATTAATCATCAATATATGGATTTAAGAAAAAAAGAATTAAATTTATCACAATTACATCTTTATGATGTTTATGTACCTATGGTAGATGAAGTAGATACTGATTATTCTTTTGAACAAGCTAAGAGTATTGTCAAAGAAGCATTAAAGATAATGCCTTTAGAATATCAAGAGGTAATTGATGAAGCATTTAATAATCGTTGGATTGATGTTTATGAAAATGATGGTAAAAGAAGTGGAGCTTATTCAGGAGGTTCATATAAAAGTTATCCTTATATGTTATTAAATTATCATAATAATATTAATGATGTTTTTACATTAGCTCATGAATTAGGACATTCTATTCATTCATATTTCTCAAATAAGAACAATTCTTATCAAAATGCTAATTATAAGATATTTGTAGCAGAAATAGCTAGTACTGTAAATGAATTAATCTTAATTAATTATTTATTAAATAATGAAGAAGATGTTAAAATAAAAAAATATTTATTAAATTATTTATTAGAACAATTTAGAACAACACTTATTAGACAAACAATGTTTGCACGTTTTGAATTAGTTTCCCATCAATTAGTAGAAGATAATAAACCAATATCTAATGAAGTATTGAATGAATTATACTTAAATATAAATAAAGAATATTTTGGAACTAATATTATAATAGATGATATTATCAAATATGAATATACAAGAATTCCTCATTTTTATTATAATTATTATGTCTATCAATATGCGACTAGTTTTAGTATTGCTTTAAATATAGTAAATAGAATTTTAAATAAAGAAGATAAAATTATTGAAAAATATGTTAATTTCTTAAAATTAGGAGATAGTGTTTTACCAGTTGATGCCATAGCTACTTTAGATATTAATTTAAAAGATAGTAAAGTTTTTGATAATGCTATGCAAGAATATGCTCATACAATTGAATTATTTAAAAATGTTAGATAGTGTTAAAATAAAAGAATATTTATTAGTTCAAGGTGTTGATATAGTAGGATTTCATTTATTGAATGGTAATCATGATGAATATTATAATCATTTAAATCAAAAAAAAATAAACAATAATTTATATCCAAGAAAAGTTAATACTAATGATTATGCTAATTATAATAAAGTAGTAAAGAATGCTAAAACTTTAATATCGATTGGTATTTGTTATAATAACCAAATTAATAAAAATAATAATAAGAATATAGGATATTATTCTAAGATAAGTCATGGTATTGATTATCATGTTATTGTTAATGAGAAATTACTTTTATTAAAAAAATATATCTTACAAAGCAATGGTAATGCTAAGATATATACTTGTTGTGATACAGGAATTTTAGATGATCGTTACATTTCTTATTTATGTGGTAATGGCTTTTATGGAAAAAATAGTATGATTATTAATGAAGAATTTGGTCCTAGTGTTGTTTATGGTAGTTTAGTTTGTGATATAGAGATTAATAATATTAGTAATCATCAAGTTATTAGTAAATGTTTAGATTGTAATTTATGTGAAAAAGCATGTCCTACTAATTCTTTAGCTAATTATCAACTATCATATCATACTTGTCTATCTTATTTAACACAAACCAGTAAGATGATTGATTTAGATTTATTGCAAGATAGTTTTTATGGATGTGATATTTGTAATGATGTCTGTATCTATCAAAATAATAATATTAATCATCAATGTTTTAATGATATTGGTTATTTTGATTTACTTAAACTAATTAAAATGAATAAACAAGAATATCAAAATTGTTTTAGTAAGAAGAGCTTAAGTTGGTTAAATTTTAATATTATTAAAAAAAATGCTTTATTATTATATGTAAAGAACAATAATCTTAATAAAGATGAGTTACTTAATTTAAAACAAGAATTAAGTAATGCTCATTTATTAAATTCTAAGATATTACAAGATACATTTAATTATTTATTAGAAAGGAATGATTGATAATGAAGTATACTCTACATAATCATACTTATCTTTGTAAACACGCTAGTGGTAGTGTAACAGATATGGTAAATGAAGCTATCAAACAAAAATTTGATGTTATTGGTATTAGTGATCATGTTCCTTATAAGGATGCAGAAACTATGTATCGAATGGAATTTTCTGAGAGAAATGCTTATTTAGAAGAAGCAAATTATCTTAAGAACATCTATAAGAATAGTTCAATTAAATTATATATAGGTTATGAAGCAGAATATCAAAAAAGACATTTAAATTATTTAATTAGTCTTTTCAAAGAACATAAAATAGATTATTTAGTACTAGGACATCACTATCAAGATGTTAGTAATTTATACACTTATTATGGAAGAAGCACGACAATAGAACAATTACGATGTTATGTTAATGATTGCATTGAAGCTATGAAAACTAAGCTTTTTTGGTTTATCGCTCATCCTGATATTGTCTTAATGAGCTTTGATAAATTTACTAAAGAAATGGAACTAGAATGTCGTAAATTAATTAGTGCTTCAATTGACTATAATGTCTATTTAGAATATAATGGAGGTGGGGTAAGGAATGGTTATTACAATAATCTAAGCCAAAAAGATTATTTGTACCCTAAACTAGAATTCTGGAAGCTAGTTAAAGAAATGAAGGGAAAAGTATTGGTTAATGCGGATGCACATTCACCATATCAGATTAATGATGAAGCGTATAAATTAGCCTTGAAGCAAGCTAAGAAATTAGGCCTTAATTTAGTTGAACCTGATTATTACAGCTATATTGACAGATTAAAATTAGAATATGATATTTAAAAAGAATTTTTTATAATAATTCTTTTTTGTTTTTTAAAGACAAAAAATTACTAATCTTTAATATTTAATATTAAAGTAGAAATTTATGAAGAAGGAAGAGAAGTATTATGAAAACAAAAGATTTTTTAAGTATCATTTTTGCCATTTTGTTATCATTTATCTTTATTAATAACAAATGGATTATTGCCGATACTATGCAAGATAATGCAAATGTATCATCATCTGATCATAGTTATCTTTTTTTGAATAATAAAGATATCGAGTATCTAGTTCTTCCAGAAAACAATCAAAATAAAATTATTGATATTAAATTTGATGGCAATGCTAAATCTTTAGGTGCAATGAGTACAAATGAACATGTTGCTAGTGCTAGTATTGTCAATAATAAATTATCAATAACTAGTAAGTCACAAGGATTTAGTATTATTATTTTAGATGCTTCTGATGGTAATACTTCATATCGTGATTGTATTTTTGTAAGTGTTGTAAAAACACTTAATGCTAATAGTATAGCTCATGTTAATAAAGCAACTATTGTAAAAGTTACCGCTAATACTGAAAAAAATATTAAATATGTTAATATTTCTAATGTTAATACTAATTTTAAGATTATTGGTGAAACTAATGATTATTATCAAGTTTTATTTGATAAAGGAGATTATTTTAATGAAGATTTAAATAATAAATCTGGTTTCATTAAAAAAGAAGATGTAACTATTCCAATATCTAAGATAAGTGCTCTTAATAATAATATTGAGTTGAATTTAAATTCTGTTTTTAAACTTGATATGAATTTAAGTCCTAATGATTATACTAAAGATAATTATTTAACTTACACTTTATCTAACAATACAATAGCATTTATTAGTGATGATGGAACGATTAGTACACATCGTGAAGGATACTCAAGTATTAAAGTAAAAAGTTTTAATAAATTAAATAGAAGTGTTGAATATAATATTAATTTAACAATCATTAAAGATTTAGAAGATGCTACTGGTTATGCCAGATATACTTCTAATGTATATGCTTATGGTAGTGTTAGTGCTCCTTCAATTACTAAGTTAGCTAGTTTTGAAAAAATTACTGTGACAGCTGAAGCGGGAGATTATTTTAAAATAAAAACAAGTGATAATAAAATTGGTTATATTTTAAAATCAAGAGTAATTGTTCCTATTACTAAAGTTACTTTTAATACCCATACTATCTCAGCAATATACAATAAGACATATACTTTAAATTATAAGACTTATCCTTCATATGCCAATAGCAATAGTAGTATTAGTCTAATAAGTAATAATAGTAAAGTAATTAAATCAATTTCATCTAAATATATTCATGCCGCTGGTGAAGGAAATACTAGTGTAAGTATTTATGTTACTAGTAATGTTAGTAATACTATCAAAATTAGTGCTAAAGATACAATGAATATTAATAGTTTAAAAGATATTGAAAATAGTAATGGTTATTTAAAATATAATTCTTATCTTTATCCTATGGCCAATGCTAGTAATGGTAAATTGATTAAGAAAAATTCTAAAGTTACTATTTGTATGAGTGCTGGTTCATTCTATTATGTAAAATATGGAAGTAGTTATCATTATATTTTAAAAAGTAGTTTAAATATTCCAGCTACTGGTATTCGTTTTTCACATGATAGTTATTCAAGTCCTTTATATAAAACATTTAAAATTTCTTATTCTTTAATACCTTCATATGCCACAAGTAATAAAAAAGTTACTTTTAAAACTACTAATTGGAAATTAGCTTCAGTAAGTAGTAGTGGTTATGTTAGAGGTAAGAAAATTAGTAAAACTAGTGTTAAAGTTAATTTAGGAAGTAAAAAATATTATGTTAAAGTATATGTTACTCGTAATTGGGATACTATTAATGATTACATTCATTCAAATTATGTTTTTAATTTTTATAATTCAATGACTAGTTTTTGTAAAAGTGGTAAATGTAATTATTCACTTACAACTAAAGATAAGAATAAATTAATTGCAGCATTTCAAAAACAATATAAGTTAAGTTATAGTAATTCTAAGAAGTTTGTTGAAAATTTTCAAAATCAAAAATGGGGTGGTTCATGTTTTGGTATCTCATTAGTTACTATTCTTAATTATAAAAAAGAAATTAATATTAAAAAATATACAGCTAATACTACTAATCGTAAATATGGTTTTATGATTAAATATACTCATGATCCATCTAGTAGTACTAATTTAAAAAGTTTAATTAATTATTATCAATTTGCTGGGTATATTTATTTAGGAGATTCATATTGTAGTAATTGTAGTAAATCTTATAGTACTGGATTAAGAACACTTTATAATAATGCAGTTAATAATAAATTACAAATATTAAGTTTTAATTTTAAAATTGGTCGTAGTGATGCAGGACATGCTTTAATAGTAAAAGGGTTATCTAAACGTTCAGTTAAGAATTATCCTTATGTATTATTATTATTAGATCCTAATAATCCAAAAAAATTAACTTATATTTATATCAATAGTAGTTTTACCAAGATGGTCTTTAGTACTAGTGCTTATAATAATGGTCTACAAAAAAATATAAAAATTGTATCTGATTTTTCTAAGTATAAAGCTATTGATATTGATTAGGAAGATAAAATAAAAAGACACTAATTAAAATCTTAGAGTATAATATATTTATTTCATTAAATTAAATAAAATTATCAAAGTAAAGATAGGTCTAAAAACCTATCTTTACTTGCTTTTATCTTATTAACATATACTTAATATAAAAAAATATGTAATTTATCAAAGATAATTTTAGTTTTAAAAAAAACTTTAATTGAATTAATATAAGACAAATGTATGTAATTGTAACAATTGTTAAATTATTTAATGAATTTTTACTTAAGTTGCTAAAAAATTAAATAGAAAGGTGTTTTATTCTTGATGGTAATATAGTTATAACAGTACTATAATCATACTCAAAAAGAGTAGTATTGCTAGTTTTAGTTCTATTTTTTAATATTCAAATAAAAACTCTGATAATTTAAAAGTATTATTAATCATAAGAATAAGTTTCCTTTTTTATGTTAATCACATTAGAAATAGACTTATACTTTTTATTATATTAATAAAAAAAATAAAAGCACTAAACTTAATTTAACTATATCAGAAATTTCCAATATTTTAATAAAAAGTTTAGCATCTTTATAAAATATAAAATGACACATTAATATGTCATTTTTTGTATATAATAAAAGGTAAAGAATAAAAGAAAATAAAACTAGTATTAGTGAAGAATAATTAATATTAGTATTTTATAAAAATATAAATAAAAGCATAATCTAAAATGATTATGCTTTTTCCTTATTTAACTAGTTAATAATAATATAATTATACTATTAATAAAAATTATATATTATGTAATAATTATATAAATAAAAATATTAAAAATTATTGACTATATGTTTTCTTCTATGTTAGTATAAATTAAATTAAGTACTTAATGAATTTGATTAATTTAATTTGGGAGGTAAATATGAAAAGATTTATTAGCAAGTCTTTTACTTTTATTTTATTTGCCTTTATATTGTTTACGATTATAAATATTAATAGTAATTTATTTAGTAGACAAGTTAAGGCAGATGATTCTTTTTCAATAGTTCAAGATTATACAAATAGATCTACAAAATTAAAAGATTTTATTTATGTTAATGAACGAATGGATTGGGATGTTGTTTTAGATAATAAAGGCTATGGTGGCTTAGAAAGTGAAGGGTTTACTTGGTCAAGTAGTGATGATAGTATTGTTAGTATTGAAAGAAGTAATGATGGTATTGTTTATGGTATTTTAGTAGCTCATAAACCAGGTACTGCTATTATTACTGTTACATATAGTGATGGTAGAACTGCTTCAGCGACCATTAAAGTTAAGCAACCAGCAACATCAATATCTTTAAATATGAGTGCTACAGTTTATATTGGTAGTCCTTTTACTTTAAAAGCAACATTAAATCCTAGTAATGTAGATGATAAAAAAGATGGTATTAAATGGAGTAGTTCAAATAATAATATAGCGAGTATTAATACTAATACTGGATTAATAACAGGAAAGAAAAATGGAACAGTTACCATAACAGCTACTTTTACTAATAAAGATCGATTCGGTAATGTTGTGCCAGAAAAAGTAATAGCTAAAAGTACTATTACGATAAAAACTCATGTATCAAAAATGACTTTAAATAGATATAATTTAACTTTAAATAAAGGTAAAAAATATACTTTAAAAGTAAGTGTTTCACCAAGTACAGCATCTAATAAGTCATATACTTTAAAAAGTAGTAATAATAAAGTAGCAAGTATAAGTAGTAAAGGTGTTATTACTGCAAAAAATTATGGTGAAGCAACAATTACAGTTACTAGTAAAGAGAATAATAAAAAAGCTAGTATCAAGATAACTGTTCCGCAACAAGTAAAAGGAAGTAATATTAGTAATAATTATGTTTACTCTTTTAGTAATAATACTTCATCATATTTTAAAGGTAATCAGAAAAGATATTATTATATAAGTAATAGTGATTATAAAAAATTAATAAAAAAATTATCATTATATTATAAAAATAAATTTACTAATGTTGATATTAAATATATTAATGGAATTGTTAATAGTAAGTGGGGTGGTTCATGTTTTGGTATGAGTTTAACAGTTGCTTTAAATAGAAGTGGACAAATAAATGTTAAGAAATATACCAATTCAAAAGGTAAAGGATATCAATTAAATAAAGTAAGTTATCCTAAAAATAGTAATAAGGTAAAAAGTACTATTAATTATTATTATGCAATCACACCTTATTATATTGATAAATATCGTGTATATTCAAATAATAAAGATGTTAAAAAATGGACTAGTAATATCAAGAATTTAGTTACTAATGCAAAGAATAATAAATTACAATTATTTGATTTTTTTAAGAGTAATGGTTCTGGTCATTCTATATTAATAAAGAAATATGACAAGAAAATAAAGATGAGTGGGAAATATTATTATCGATTATTAACATATGATCCTAATTATCCTAAGAAAAAAACATATGTATATATTAGAACAGATTATAAAATTATTAAAGTACAACATTACAATTGGAATATTACAAAGTTTGATGTTTTAAGTAATTTTAGTGAATATAAGTATGTAAAGATAGATTAGGAAAGGATGATATAAAATGAATAATAAGATTAAAAAGATATTTATACTTGCATTATTTATTATAAGTATCTTTAGTATAAATAATAAAATTGAAGCAGAAAATAAAACTGCAATAGTTGGAGTAACACTTAATGGAACATTTACATTTATAAATGATGAAGGTAAATATGTAAAATATAGTACTTCAACCGGTAATACATCAGGCTCTTTAGATATTAAGAATGAAAGATATAGACCATCAACAATTCCTTTCATGGCCTTTGATGTAACTAATAGTCCATCTTTTACTTATAAAAGTAATAATAAATATACTGATATTTCAATATTAGGGCCAGGATATTCATCAATTGCAAGAGGAACAAATGCTAAGAGTGTTACTATCTCTAATGCTAAAGGTGTTACCAAAACATCAATTAATGGAAAGAATATGGCTTATGATATTGGTTTAGCAGCTCATAATAATTATAATATTGGAGTTAATATAACTGGTAAAAAAAGTAATGGAACTGTTAGTATAGAAGATAGTAAACAAGGGATAATTGTCAAAGGTACATCAGGAGTTAGTAATTTAGTTTTAGATTATATGAAAAATTATAATGATGAGCCAAAGACTTTTAAATTTATACCATATAAACAACCAGTTACTTTTACTAATCTTAATGGAAAAATAAAAGTAAAAAATGCTAAATTGGTAAGTAATAAATTATATGATCATAATCAAATAGGATTACATGCTTATGTCCAAGATAGTAATAATATTAGATTAAGTTGGAATCCGATGAAGAATGCTAAAGCATATAATATTTATAAATATAATTATCAAACTAAGAAGTATTATTTTGTAAAAAGAGTAAATGGACAATATAATACATTATGGGTTGATACTAAATTAAAAAATAATAAATTATATAATTATAAAGTGCAACCAATATTAAAAAATAATAAAAAAGGTAAATTAAGTTACTATGTAAGTGCTGTTACAAAATCAAAGACAAGAAATAATGTTACAACTATTATACCTAATCATCAAAAAATAAGTGGTAAGGTAGGAAAGACAATTAAAATGAAAGCAAGTGTAAAAACAAGTAAAGGATATCAAGTTTATAATACTAGTGTAAGATGGTATTCAAATAATAGTAAGATAGCATCAATAACCAAAGATGGAAAATTAGTATTAAAGAAAAAAGGTAAAACATATATTTGGGCAAAAGCTCATAATGGTAAAAATAAAGTAATCTATGTAACTGTTAAATAAATAAAATAAAAATAGAGCAATTGCTCTATTTTTATTACTTTTACTTAATAATAATTATTCTTGAGTATTGTCGACAAAAGTACGTGATGCATATTCTTGATCTAATAAATATAAGCCAGCATCTTTAACTAAATTAATTTGTGAGATCATTTTTTCAAAGTTTGCTTCTTCTTCAATTTGTTCATTAATGAACCAATTTAAGAAATTCATTGTCGCAAAATCATCTAATTCTTTAGCTTTATTCATCATATAATTAAATCTTTCAGTTACTACTTTTTCATGCATTAATGAAATTTGTGCAACTTCTAAAATAGAATTATATTCACTTCCTGGACTATCTTCCCAATTAGTAATTATTGGTGTATAACCACAATCTAATAAATAATTAATTAATTTTTTGGCATGAGTAATTTCTTCTTGGTATTGAATATCCATCCAATTTCCAAAACCATCTAAACTTTCAGCTCGACAATAACAAGACATATTTAAATAAATATGAGCTGAATAAAGTTCAAAATTTACTTGAGAATTTAATAAATCTGCTAATTCTTTTTTCATAATAATACCTTCCTTTACTGTTTTAATTTTTCTTTTATTTTAGCTGTATTTTTAAAATGAGTTTTCGCTATTTCATCAAGAATTTCTAAACCATAATGATTAACTATTTTTACTCCTAATTCATCTACTAAATTACTAGCACCTTTAATAATATTAATGTTAAGGCGATGAGATAGTTTATCAATTTCTTCTAGAAAAGCATTTCTAGCGAACATAGAGGCTAAAGCAACAGCTAAGTATTTTGATTCAGCTTTAGTTTCAAAATTAATACCATCAATAACAGTATTAGGGGTGTCTTTTAAATAGTTATAATAATTCTTTTCTGAACAAAATTGATCAACAATAATCATTGGCTTTTTATTAATCTTTTTAATTAATTTCGCAAGAACATAATTATGCATTTTGGCTTTAATTTGATTAAGATTATTAGTTTGATGGACTTTGTTATAAGTTTTATTATCTAAAATATAAATAACATGAGGCACATATTTTTCAATTTTATTAGCTACATCACAAATATAATCATCACTTAACATTTTAGAATCAGTAATATTATATTGAGCAATTTGATTAACAATATTCTCATTGATATAGCAAGCACAAACTACTACTGGTCCAAAAAAATCTCCTGTACCAACTTCATCACTGCCTATAGATTCATGTAAAACAACATTAGTAAGATTAGAAGCTATTAATTCTTCTTCAATCATGATACTGGCTTGTTGTTGCCAAACGGCTGCTTCTTCACTAGCTTTTTTACCTTGAAACATAACTTTATTAGAATCATAAGCAATTACTTTAAAATCTTTATTAGTTACTACAAATTTAGTATGAGGGATTTTATTGTTTTGATCAATTTCATGATAATAATATTGTTCTAATGTTTTTATTAATTTATCATTACCTTGAATTACTATATTCATCTGTTTCACTCCTTAGACTATTATATCACAATTAATTAATTAAACACTTGATAAACATTAGATGTTATTATAATCGATTTATTAATATGTTATAATTTAGTAGGTGATATGATGATTATAGATATTGTTTTAGCAATTATTATTGTTTTTTTTATTTTAAATGGTTTAATAAAAGGTGTTTTTGAAAATATAATTAGTATTATTTTTATTATTATTTACTATTTAATTAGTAATAAATTATATCAATTTTTAATAAATTATTTACCTTATGATGCTAGATTTTATTTACAAGAAAATACCTTTGTTGGATATATCATAATAATTATTATTGGTCTTATCTTGTTAGGTATCATTCTATTTTTATTTAAACATTTTATTAAAAAAAGTTTTATTTCTCTATTCGATCGTCTTGTAGGAGTAATCGTTGGTTTAATAATTGGTTTTTTATTAGTATGCATTTTAAATAGTGGCGTTAATTTTATTAATAATAATTTACCACAATTATTAAAAGATAATAAAGAAGTTAATAGTAGTTTTTTATTATCAAAAGAATTTAATCAAAAATATAATATTTTAAATGGAGTGTTCTTTAATGATAAATAATAGAATATATCAAAAATTAGAATACAATTTAATATTAGAAGATATAGCTAAATATGCTAGTAATGAAAGTAGTAAAAGCTATATTTTAAAGATGCAACATGCTATTTTCTATGAAGAAGTTAAGCAATTATTAAATGAAACTGATGAAGTAATGCGTCTTAGTAATGATTATCAAAGATTATATTTTGATGATTTCTTAGATGTAAAAGATGATATTATTTCATTAAATAATAAAATTAATCTCGATGGTTTAAAGATTGTTAATATCGTCAAACAAAATAAAAGTATTAATTTTTTAAAGGAATTTTTTAAAGAAATAGATAATAAAGAAAGATATCCTCAAATAAAAGATTGGATTACTAATTTAAAAAGTATTAATAATATTGAAAAGGAAGTTATGACTAAATTAGATGAGACTGGTCTTGTTTATGAAGATGCAACGGCTAATTTAAAAAGAATTAATGTAAGTATTAGAGAATTAAATGAACAAATTCAAAGTTATTTAAGAAATTTTATTAATAATAATAGTGAGCATTTAATGGATACAATTATTACTACTAGAAATAATCGTTATGTTATCATGGTTAAATTAAGTAGTAAGAATATTATTAAAGGTATTATTCATGATGAATCTAGTTCTAAACAAACTATTTTTATTGAGCCAACTCATGTAGTAGAAATGAATAATAAAATACAATCTTTAGAATTTGAAAAATTAGAAGAAATTAAAATTGTTTTAAATGAATTAACTCTTAAATTATATGAAAATAAAGAAATACTATTAACTAATTATGATATTTTAGAATATTTTGATGTCGTAAATGCTAAAGCATTATATTGTCTTAATAATAATAATATTATTCCCTCATTAAATAAAGATAGTGCCAAATTGGAAATATATCAAGGAAGACATCCTTTAATCGATAAAGATAAAGTTGTAAGTAATGATTTCTTTTTATGTAATAATGATAGTAAATATCGTATTGTTTTAATAAGTGGTTCTAATACAGGTGGTAAATCAGTCGCATTAAAAATGGTAGGTTTATTTAGTATTATGGTACAAAGTGGTATTGGTATTCCAGCTAATGAAAAATCTAATTTTCCTATATATTCTCAAATATTTGTCGATATTGGTGATGAACAATCAATTGTTTCTTCATTAAGTACTTTTTCTTCGCATTTAAGTAATGTTATTGATATATGTAATAATGTTAGTGAATATTCTTTAGTTTTATTAGATGAATTAGGTTCAGGTACAGATCCAAGAGAAGGAGAAAATTTAGCTTTAGCTATTCTTGAATATCTTTACTATAAAGATGCCTCTATTATTGTTACAACGCATTATAGTAAATTAAAAAATTATGCTATTACTACTGATTATGTAAGAAGTGCCAGTGTTAGTTTTAATGAACAATCTAAATTACCTGAATATAAATTAGTTTTTGATACTTTTGCATCTTCTAATGCTTTTGAAATAGCTAGTTCATTAGGTTTAAATAAAGATATTGTCAAACAAGCTATTGCGAAATATCATGAAGATCTAGCAACTAGTGATGAGTTATTATTACAGTTACAAGCTTTAAGCCAAGAATATCAATTAAAAGAACAAGATTTAAAAGATAAAGAAAATGCTTTAGCTTTAGAGAAGATTAATCTTAATAAAGAAAAAGATAGTATTAAAGATAGAAAAGAAAAAATATTATTACAAGCTCATGAAGAAGCTAATAAACTTATTCAAGAACAAAAACAAAAGGCACATGAAATAATTAATAAATTAAAAAAAGAAGATAAATTTATTAATCATCAAGTTAATAAGTATAATAAAGAATTAGATGATTTAATTTTTAATGAAAATTATAAAATTGATAATACTAATATCACATTTAAAGTAGGTGATGTTGTTAAAGTATTAAAAATTAATAGTAATGGAACTATTAAGAAAGTTTTAAAAAATAATCAATACGAAGTGCTTTCTGGTAATATTTCAATGAAAGTTAAACATGATGAAATATCATTTATTCAACACCAAGCAATTCAAAGTAAAAATGAAATTAAAACTAAGAAATTAGTATCTAAAAGTATGAGTAGTGAAATTAATTTAATTGGTTTAAAAGTAGAAGAAGCTAGAAGAATTTTAAATAAGTTTTTAGATGATGCTATTGTAGCTAAATTAAACAAAGTTAGAATTATTCACGGTTTTGGGACAGGAGCTTTACGTAAAATGGTTCATGAAGAATTAAGAAAGAATAAACATGTCAAGGATTTTATGTTTGCGACTTATCAAGAAGGTGGTCAAGGAGCTACCATAGCTAATTTTAAGTAGGTGTATTTATGGATTATCAAATAAGAGAAATGAATAAAAATGATTGGGATAGTGTTTTAAATATTTATCAAGAAGGTTTAGCTTCAGATATTGCGACATTTAATACTGAAGCACCAACTTATGATGAATGGGACAAAGCTCATTTAAAAGATTTAAGATATGTTATTTTAGTTAATAATCAAGTAAAAGGATGGATTGCTTTAAGTCCAACTTCATCACGTTATGTTTATCGTGGGGTTTGTGAAGTTAGTATTTATATTACCAATGATGCTAAAGGTAAGGGTTTAGGAACTGCTTTATTTAATTATTTAATTAAAGAAAGTGAAAATAAAGGTATTTGGACTTTATATTCTTCAATTATTGATCTTAATAAAGCAAGTATTAATTTACATTTAAAATGTGGGTTTAGAATTGTTGGTTATCGTGAAAAAATAGCACAAAATAGATATCATCAATGGTTAAATACCATTATTATGGAAAGAAGAAGTAAAATAATAGAATAAAAAAGGAATGTTTAAATACATTCCTTTTTAATTATTTTTAAATATAATTATTATTCAAAGCTAAATCCAACGTCTTTGCCACCATCAACTGTATAAACAAAACTAATTTTATCATTTTCTTTAACCATAGTTTTATCAATACTTGTTAGTGGTAATTCACCATTAATTGTATATAGCCAACCACTACTTGCACCTAATGTTTTAGAACCTAAACCATTGATTGAAATAATATAAGACATTCCAGACATATCACCATAAACGATATTAATATCATTAGCTTTCGCAAAATCATCAATTACATCTTTAACTGACATTTCTTTTGTGACTACGATTGGTAATGCTTCGACAAGATTTTTATCTTTAGGATATTTTTCTTGAATAGCTTTATCTAACTTATCATAATTATCATCTTCATTAATCATATGATTATCAATAGTTAACGTAAAAGCAATATCTTTATCATTTTCCTTAGTTGTAGTATTAATCTTAATATCAGGATTAGTACCATTTTTAAATTCTTCTTTACTTTGAATTGAACATCCAATACATCCTACCATAATGATAAGTGCTAACAATAATGTTTTAATTTTTCTCATACCTTGCTCCTTTTCTCACATAAAAAAAACACCTCAGAGGCGTTATAGCTTATAATCAGCTTGTTTCCCTCTGCAAACACTGTAATAATATTATCAAGTTTTCTGACTTTTACAGTAGCAGTGGGGCTGTCTAGGAATTACACCTAATTACCTTGTTAATACCCTTTAATAATATCAAATATAAATAATAAAGTAAATATATTTTAAAATAAAATTTGATATGTTAGAATAATTATAGAAAGTGAGTGATAAATAATGTCTATAGTTAAATTAGATAGTAATAATTTTAATGATGAAATAAAATCAGGAGTAGTATTAGTAGATTTTTATGCTGATTGGTGTGGTCCATGTAAGATGATTGCTCCATATATTGAAGAAGTTGCTAATGAACTTAGTGATGTTAAAGTTGGAAAATTAAATGTTGATGAAGCGCAAGATATTGCTCAAAAATATAATGTTATGTCTATTCCAACATTAATTGTTTTTCAGGATGGTGAGATTAAAAATCAAAAGATGGGATTCATGACTAAAGATCAAATTATTGCTTTAGTTAAATAGTATTATGAAGAAATTAATTAAAGAATTTACTGATTTTATGAATCAAGGTAATTTCTTAGAAATTGCTGTTGGTTTATTAATAGCAGCATCTTTTAAAGATTTAGTTACTTCCTTTAGTGATTCATTTATTATGCCAATAGTTGCTAAATTATTAGGTTCTTTACATGGTAGTAATGCTTTTTTTGAAATAGCTGGCATGAAATTT
>JAISTP010000045.1 GCA_031272545.1 Bacilli bacterium
AAGAGCCAATTATTAGAATGAGGATTATCATAGAACTTAATTATCATATCAACTAAACTATTTAATTGCGTTTTAATTTCCACAAATGCAAAATTAGATACTAAATATAAAATTAAAATAAATGCAAAATATACTACAACAACACTATATTTTAAAGGTAATCTTACTAATTTATATAATAAATCACATAAACGATTAACTAATAAAGTAAAAATTAAAGTTAATAATAAAATATTAGCTATACTTTTAAAAAAATAAATAAGAATAAAAAAAACAACTAAAACAAATATTGTTTTAAATCTTTCATTTTTAAATAATTTTAGAAATTCTTCCATATTATCACCTTTTTATAGTATAGCTTATTTTAATAAATAATAAAACAAATTTCTTAATTTAGTATTACCTTCTTATTAAAAAAGAATGAATTAATATTGCTTGATAGTATCTTTGATTATATAATTCAATTTCTAAATTATAATAATTAACTCTTAAACGAGGATGTTTTAACATTTTTTTATAACTCATATTTAAAATATTTAAATAAAAATAATTATCATTAATATTAAAATAATTATCAATTAATTTGTAATCATTATATAAATCATGAGCATATCTTAAATGATAATCTTTTAATGTTAATTTATTTATTAATGGTTTAACAATATTATAATCATGATTTATTAATCTTTCATTCATTATCATCACCATCAACATTATAAATTGTTAAGTTACATTTAAAATGAATAAATATCTTAAATTAAAGCAGGTCTAATATTGTAAGTAACACCTGGAGGTAATAATAATTCAATTTCATCACCAATAAAACCAAAGAAAGTAATCCAACCAAGTCCAGCTATAACAATATCCATTTTATCATCTTCTTTAATAGTAATAGTATGTTTAATAAAATCACTAGCTTGATTAACATTTATTGGTTTTGGAGATAATAAATGATCAGTGGTGTGATTATCAAATAAAGAAAATGATGAATCATATTTAGTACGATGTATTTTTAAAGGATTATTAACAAAGAAAGTAAAACCATTTCTTTCACCATTAACATAACTAAAACAAACTAAACCACCAATATAAATACTTTGATCACTATCTAATTGATAAGTACGAGCTTTAATTTCTTTTTTAGTATCTAAATAATTTAAATCATCTTCTTTAACATAATTAATCATTTGTCCTAAATAATTTAAACCAGGCATATCAATTAAAGATACTTTATTATTTAAAGGGATTTCAATCATATCTAAAGTAGTATTTAAATAATTACTTACCGTTATTAACTGTTCATTAATATCTTTAGATTTTAAAATAGCATTAATTAAAGAAGATTTACCAACATTACTTAGTCCAAGCATATAAACATGATAATTATTATGATATTCAAAAATCAATGATAATAACTTATCAATATGATATTTCTTATTAGCACTAGTAATTAATACTTCAATAACATTATCACTATATTGTTTAACATATTCTTTAAGATAATTTCTAATTTTATTATTATTAACATTTTTTAAAATTAAATCTCTTTTATTAGCAACCAATAATATTTGATTATGTTTAATATATTTAAAAATACTTTCATTTAAAGAAGAACTTAAATCAAATAAATCTACTACTAAAACAATTAAATTCTTTCTAGTAATATTATCATTAATTAATTTATCAAAATATGTTTGTTCAATATTAATTTTTTTAAATTCATGGTAATGAATACTACGATAACATCTTAAACAAAGCATTTCTTCATTATCTTTAATTCTAGGTACATAACCTATTTGATCTTTATTCGTAGTTTGTAATAAAGCTCCACAACCATAACAATACTTACTCATAATAATTACCTACTTTAAAAAGACCTCTTTTAGAAAGAGATTTAATAACTTTCTTTTCAAAAAAACGATTAATTTTAGTATAAAAAATATCTTTATGAGCTAAAGGTTCAACTAAAATATTCATAATATGCATACCATTCGCACCATAAACATCAGTAAGAATTTGATCACCTATAAGACATATTTGACTTGCTTGTAAATGATAATCATGTAATAGTCTTTTAAAGGCTTTTTTTAATGGTTTACGAGCACTATAATAATAGGGAATATTTAATTCATCACTAAATAATTGTACTCTTTTTTCTTTATTATTAGAAAGTATAACTACTTCAAAACCTAATGATTTAATATATCTAAATAATTCAATAACTCTTTTATCAGGCAAAGCAACATCATGGGGTACTAAAGTATTATCTAAATCACAAGCAATTAATTTAATTCCTTCATTTTTAAGCAAATTAAAATTAACATCAAAGATGCTTTTATAATATTTAGTTGGTTTAAATTTAGACATTCAAATCACCTTTATACATTAAATCTAAAATGACAGATATCACCATCATTCATAATATATTCTTTACCTTCAATACGTAACTTACCATGTTCTTTAGCTTTTACTTCGCCACCATAAGCAATAAAGTCATCATAAGATATAATTTCTGCTTTAATAAATCCTTTTTCAAAATCAGTATGAATAATACCAGCACATTCTGGAGCTTTCATTCCTTTATGAAAAGTCCAGGCACGTACCTCTTGAACTCCAGCAGTAAAATAAGTTTGTAAATTTAAAATATCATATGATATTTTAATTAAACGATCTAATCCACTTTCTTCAAAACCAAGTTCACTTAAAAATAATTGTTGATCTTCTTCATCAAGCATCGCAATCTCTGCTTCAATTTTAGCACAAATCGGTATTACTAATGTTTGTTCTTCTTTTGCAAATGCTAAAACATTTTGATAATGAAGATTATTATTGTAGTCTTTAATATCTTCTTCATTCATATTTGCAACATAAATCATCGGCTTCATTGTTAATAAACGAAAATGATTAATAATTTCTAATTCTTCTTTATTTAATTCAACTGTATTAGCTTTTTTATCTTCTAATAAAGCAGCCTGTATTTTCTTTAAAACATTAACTTCAAATAAAGCTTCTTTATCTTTAGTTTGAACTGCTTTCTTTTCAATACGATTTAATCTTTTTTCAACTTGTTCTAAATCAGCTATTACTAATTCTAAATTAATTGTTTTAATATCATCAATAGGATCAACTTTGCCACTAACATGAGTAATATCACTATCATCAAAACAACGTACGACATGGGCAATAGCATCTACTTCACGAATATTCGCTAGAAATTGATTACCAAGTCCTTCACCTTTACTTGCACCTTTTACTAGTCCGGCAATATCAGTAAATTCAAAAGTAGTTGGAATAATTTTATTAGGATTAACTAATGCACTTATTTTATCTAATCTCAAATCAGGAACTTCCACTACTCCAACATTAGGATTAATTGTCGCAAAAGGATAATTAGCAGCTTCTACTTGTGATTTAGTTATTGCATTAAACAATGTTGATTTACCAACATTTGGCAAGCCAACAATACCTGCTGTTAAGGCCATATATCTTCCTCATTTCTATTTTTTCAACTTTAATATTATACCTTTATTTTAAAACTAATGCTATGTTTATTATATAGTCATTATAAAATATATTTCTTTTTATTACTATTTTTATATTGTAAATAAGCTACATTCAATACTAAACCAAAATAGATTGCCCAACTCATATAAAAGAAGAAATGAGCTAAGACAATGATAAAAGCTAACGAACCATATAAAAAATTGAATCTTGTCATTGAAAAAATATAATTAGATAAAATTATCATTAAAAAAATCATAATAGTAGAAAATAATACTCCTAAAATTATATCTTTAAATTTAAGTTTAAAATCACTTACTAAGCCATAACTTAAATAAATAATTACAAAAATAACAATCAATAAAATAAGAAAATACAAATTTAATTTAAGATCAATATGAAGAAAATCTAAAATAAGTGGTAAAAAATTAGTTAAAACAATCATAATAATAATAACTAATAACAAAGATAAATTTAAAAGAATAGCATAAAGATATGACTTAAAAAAAGAAATTTTCTTTAAATCATACATACTCTCTATGGCATACATAATACCTCTAAAGCCATTACAAGAAAAGAATAAGCTTACCACAAAGACAGCAATACTAATAACAAGACTAGCATCTTTAAAATCATCTTTAACATATTGAACAAAGCTAGCTAAATCAAAATCAATATTGTTAATAACAAGAATATGATTAATTAAGCTAAGATCACTAATAAAATATCTAATAATAAATAAACTAAGGCCAAATAACAAGGGAATAAATGAAATGATAAAATAAAAAGCTAAACTAGATGGTATCCAACGATATTCACCATGATAGACTATTTTAATGGCATTTTTAAGTACATTAATCATAATTATATAAATACGAAGGATGCATTAAACCAGTTGGTTCATAATAGCATTCTTGATAGAATTTAAAACCTAAACTAAGTAACATAGTTTTACTACGAACATTATTAGGATTATGTCCGGCAAAAAGATTATCTACTTTTAAATCATCAAAAGCATATTTAATTACTTTAGACATTGCTTCACTAGCATAACCACAATGCCAATAAGTATCAAGTAAATGAATACCAATTTCTAAGACATAGCCCTTATCAGGTAAAGAAATAGGTCTTAACCCACATACTCCAATAAAAGCATCATTATCTAATAAAAAAACAGGCCAATAACAATAACCATATTTTTTTTGTAAAGATAATTCTAAATTAAAACGATCTCTAATCATTTCATCACTAAAAACACCTTCTGCACTAATAAACTTAGTAACATGAGGATTGGAATACAATTTAATAGCTAAATATAAATCATTATCATTCCATTTTTTAAAACCTAAACGTTTAGTTTTCATAAAATAATTATTCATTAATCCACCACCCATTGTTAGTAGTATTTTATCATAAATAATAATAATAAAACATGAATTATAAACACATAAATTAAATAAAAACTAACTTAAGCAAAATTATATTAATAATCTACTTAAATTAGTTTAATAAATCATAACTTATTAAAAATAATATTTTTATAATATCTTTGAAAGAAAATCCTTAGCACGATCAGTTTTAGGATTTTTAAAAAATACTTTAGGAGTTGTGTCTTCTAAAATTTCACCTGCATCAAGAAATAGTAATCTTGTTCCTACTTCTTTAGCAAAGTTCATTTCATGAGTAACAACAACCATTGTTACTTGTCCAACAATACTTTTCATTACATCTAATACTTCTTTAATCATTTCTGGATCTAAAGCAGATGTTGGCTCATCAAAAAGAATAACATCAGGTTTCATAGCTAAAGAACGAGCAATAGCAACTCTTTGTTTTTGTCCACCACTTAAATTCTTTGGATATTCATTAGCTTTATCAGCTAATCCAACCATATTAAGAAGTTTAAGACCACTATTTATGGCATCAGCTTCATTCATTATTCCTAATTTAATTGGTGCAAGCGTAATATTTTCTAATGCTGTTTTATGAGGAAATAAATTAAATTGTTGGAAGACCATAGCTATTTTTTCTCTTATTTTATTAATATCATTAGCTTTATCATTAATATCTAATCCTTCAAAAAAAACATGACCAAATGTTGGCTTTTCTAAAGCATTCATACAACGTAATAATGTTGATTTTCCTCCACCACTAGGACCAATAATAACAACAACTTCATCTTTTTTAATATGTAAGTTAATATCTTTTAAAACAACATTCTTTTTAAATTGTTTAGTTAATTCTTCAATCTTAATCATTAGCAAACTTCGCCTCCATTAAACCAACTAATTTAGTTAAGCAATATACAACTAGAAAATATAAGATACCTGCCATAAATAAAGGTGGGAATGGATTATAAGTAATATTGGCGGCTTGTTTAGAGAAGAACATTAAATCTTTTGCACCAATAACTGAAACAATAGCTGTTTCTTTTGTTAAAGCAATAAACTCATTACCTAATGCTGGCATAATATTCTTAATAGCTTGTGGTAAGATGATAAGTCTTAAACTAGCCTTATAATCAAAACCTAAAGAGCTAGCAGCTTCAAATTGACCTTTATCAACAGAAGTAATTCCCGCTCTAAAAATCTCCGCAACATAAGCAGCACTATTTAAACCAATCGCAATAACTGAAATAACATAACTTGACCAATTTAAGCCAGTACCTGTTAATTCATTAACAATAAAAGCAGGAACATAGTACATCATATATAATTGTAATAATAGTGGCGTACCTCTAACAAAATTAATATAAATGGTAACTATTCCTCTAATAAATTTATTTCCAACTAACTTGCCAATAGCTAATAATATTCCTACTAAAATACCAAGAAAGATACCTAATAGTGCAATACTAAGAGTGGTCAATAGACCACTCATTAAATCAAATACTTCAGCTTTATTAAAGAAGAAGGAAAAATCCCATAATTTTGAAATATCTAAAAACTGCATCTTAATTCAACTTATCATATAGTGCGACATTTTCATTGAACATTTTATCTAGTTCACCACTATCTTTTAATTCTTTAATGATACTATTTAATTCATCTTTTAAAGCTGTTTCACCTTTAGGAAGACCAATACTAGCACCATCATTTAGTAAAGCATCATCAATACCTTTAATAGTAGTATAAGTATATTCTGGATATTGAGCAACAATATTTTTAGCACTAACTTCCGCAATAAATAAAGCATCAGCTTTACCACTTGTTAAAGAAGCAATACTATCAGTTACACCAGGTAATTCTAAAACTTTAGCTCCAGTTACTGCTTTAGCTGTATCATCTTGAGTAGTACCAGATTGAACAACAATAGTTTTACCTTTATATTGTGAAGCATCTTTATAATTAGCTACATCAGCTTTTTTTACAACGGCAACAGTTTGTGATTGATAATATGGATCAGAAAAATCAATAGATTTTTCTCTTTCAGGAGTATCAACCATACCTGCTAAAATAATATCAAATTTACCACTTTGAAGTGATCCTATTAAAGCATCAAAATCAATATCAACCCATTCTACTTTAACTCCTAATTTTTCAGCGATCGCATTACCTAAATCAACATCATAACCAACTAATTTCTTTTGATTATTAGAAGTATCATAAAATTCATAAGGAGGATAACCAGAATTTGTTCCAATTTTAATTACACCTGCTTCTTTAATCTTTTCAAGTGAATTATCCTTACTATCTGAAGAACTACCACAACCAGTAACAACTACCATCATTACTAACGCTAACATTAACCCTAAAAATTTTTTCACCTTTCTAATCTCCTATTCTAAGTTTTTTTACAAAAAAATCACTACTTCAATTTTCATGAAATAGTGATTAATTGTTTAATGAAATGCTAAAAAGCGTAACCTCTATCTCATGATATAAAGTTACGAGCGCGGCGGACAACCATTAAGTTATTTAATTTTAAATTAGTTAAAAACATTGTCAACACCTCTTTCATGACAATCATTATAGACTGACTTAAGATTTTTGTAAATACTTATTTTAAAAAATTTTTTTATTTTTAAAAAAAAACTGAATTTAATTCAGTTTTTTATCAGATATAGTTATTTATTTAAGTTATTTTTAAAAATATAGCCTACTCCTCTTTTTGATTGGAGTTGTTCTATTAAATTTAATTTATTTCTTAAGGCATGTACATAAACATCAATGATACGATTTTTACTATCAAAATCATTTTTCCAAACACTTTTCATTAATTCATCTCGTCCAATAACACGATTAGAATTATTAATAAAATATGATAACAAATCAAATTCTAATTTACTTAGACTTATATTAGTACCATCTAAAGTCGCATTACGAGTATTATTATCTAAAGATAAATTTTCATTAATAACAATTTGCTTAGGATATTCTTTTTTACTAATATCTCTTAAATTAGCTTTTACTCTAGCTAGCAGAACACGAGGCGAAAATGGTTTAGTAATATAATCATTAGCTCCATTTTCTAAACCTAACACAATATCCATTTCATCATCTTTAGTAGTTAAAACAATAATCCTAATACGATGATCAATGCTTCTAATTCTTTCAATTAATTCAATACCATTCAAATTAGGTAATTCAATATCTAAGACAATCATATCAAATGTTTCATTTTTTATTAAATTAAGAGCATTTATCCCATCATTAGTTAATACAACTTTATAACCTTGTTGCTTGAAGTCATATTCTAAACCTTTTTTTAATTCATCACTTGTATCCGCAATTAAAATCTTACTCATATTAAAACACCCTTTTTAAATAATTCTCACAATTATTTTACACTATTTTAACATAAGTTGCAATATCATTACTTTATTTCAAAGTTTTCTTTAATTGCGAAAATACTATTAAAGCAATTACTCCACCAATCGTAGCAGTGATAAATTGTGGAAATGAGAACATGGTACTAATAATAGTAGCTTGTTTAGCAGGTAACTGTAATACTAAAGGAACCATTATTTTAACAATACCTAAGTATAAAACTAATGTTTTAACTAGAGCTGCTCCTACAATTAAAATTATTTGACCAACAATATTCTTCTCTACTTTATCATAGACTAATTTGTAAATTATTACTAAAACTAAATTTCCTAACATTACAAATGGAATAATAGTCCATAATGGTCCAATACCAACTAATTTCGCTAGTATTGGTGATAGTATTGCGACAAAAGCACCTGTTTGTAAGCCACAACTTAAAACTGAAATAATCAAAATTAAATTAACTAATGAACCAGTAATTAAAGTATTACCTAAGCTTGCAGTCGCAAATTGAATAACAACTAATAAAGCAATAAATAAAGCTGTTTGAACAATCCATCTAACTTGTTTATTTTGCATTTCTTTCACCCTTTCATAATATTAAAAGCTCTTTTTATTAACACAAAAAGAGCTTTATATTAAATATTATCTCTCTTTTGTGTCAACGTTGTTTTCACATCAGAACCATTTAGATTATAACTTAATTAATTAAGTAATTCAAATAATTAAACTATTTATTTAATTTTTTTAATTCTTCAATAACAAATTCGCCATCTTTTCTAATTAAAACATCATCAAAATAAATTTCTCCACCACCATATTCTTTAGTTTGAATACAAACTAAATCCCAATGTAAAATAGAACGATTACCATTATCCGCATCTTCATATGCTTGACCAGGTGTTAAATGAAGTGAGCCATAAATCTTTTCATCAAAAAGAATATCACCCATTGGATGATTGATCTTAGGATTTAAACCTAAAGAAAATTCTCCAAAATAACGTGATCCTTCATCACCATCAAAGATATCATTTATTTTATCATTATTAATACTACTAGTAGCTTTAATAATTTTACCATCTTCTATTTCTAAATAAACATTATTAAATTCTAGACCATTAGTAAATGAAATCGTATTATATTGAATATGTCCATTAACACTATCTTTTACTGGAGCAGAATATACTTCACCATCAGGAACATTATGTTCACCAGCACATATAACTGCATTAATACCTTTTATAGAAAAAGATAAATCAGTATTAGGACCAACTATTCTAACTTTATCAGTACGATCCATTAATTCTTTTAATACTATACAATCTTTTTTCATTTGAGGATAATCTACTAACATTACATCATAGAAAAAATCTTGATAATCATCATAAGCCATTTTAGCTTTATTAGCATACATATTAGTTGGATAATTTAATAAAACCCATTTTCTTTCATTAACTCTAATATTCTGAGCTTCTTTATTTGCTAGACTAATTTGTTTAGTAATTTTTGTAGGTACTTTAGCTAACTCATATTCATTAGCTTTACCTCTTATTAAAATCATTGCATCCATATCAATAGTTTTTTCTAATTCCCATTTACTAGTTAATTGTAATCTTTTTTCATTAGTATTTAATTGTTGTAAAGCACTTACTTCATCATCATTAAACTCTACAATCGCAATAGCTTTTTGTTTAGTTAATTCTTTAATTAACTCTTTAACTAAAGGTTTAGTTTCAAAATCATGGGCAATAATTCTAACAACTTCATTTTCTTTAACATCAATAGAATAATTAACTAATTGACTAGCAAGTTTACTTATTCTTTCATCCCTCATTATTCAACACTCTCCAATTCATATACATACCAATTATCACTAGCTTTAACTAAGACAATATTCATTTTATCTACAACATCAGTAGTACTTAATTTATCATTAGCTTCATAAGTCCAAGAACAATTAACTTTAACTACGGAACTAATTTTAGTTTCTTTTTCACCTTTTTTAGTTTTAGGTAAAACAATATCATCAACTTTACCTTTTTTAATAGTATTTACTTTTACTTCAGTTACTAAAGGTAAATTATCTTGACCATAAGTCACAATAAATTCTTTAATATCACGATAATAACTATCAATAGCATTAGTTTTAAAAACACTTTGTGATACAGGCAAAACAAAACCAACTCCACCTACTTGTGAATAATTACTTTTATCTCTTAATGTAAAGTATTCAGCCACAAAATATTGACTTACTAAAGTTTGTATTTGTTTTTCATCTTTTTTACTTATAGCATCTTCTAATAAAGGTGTTAATTCCTTTTCATATGCTGTTTTATCTTCAAAGACCGTATAAGGACCTATTTTATTATCTTTTTTAACTGTTAATTTACTTTTTTCTTTTAATTCAATCATGCTCTTTGCTTCATAAATAGCTAAAAAACAAACCATAATTGTTAAAACAATAAATAAATATTTTGTCTTTTTATTTTTAAGCATTCATTTCACCATCCATAATATTTTTAATTAATTCAATAACTCTATCTAAAGAATGACCATCACATTTATTTAAAAAATATGATTTTTGGTCTTGATAATCATTATTTTTTATCTTGCATATTATATCACATAAATCACATATATTATATACAATTGGCAAATTGAGTTGCTTAATATCAATACAAATTCCTCTTTCTTTAACATATTTTTCATAATCATACCAATATAAAATAAGCTTCTTTTTTAGTAATATAGCTTCAAAAATTAAAGCCGAATAATCACTAATAATAATATCACTAACAATTAATAATTGATATAAATCTTCATTAGATAAATCATTTTCTAATAAAATAGTTTTAGTTAAAGGATGTTTTTTAATGATTAATACTTCATCATCTTTTAATTGATTTTTTAATTCATCAAGTTTAAATTCAAAATTAATATCATCAATACCTTTACCCCGAAAAGTAGGAGCATATAAAATAATTCTTTTATTTTTGTATTGAGGATATTTTTGATAAAAAGCCACTTTATTTTCATTAATAAAATTATTATCAAATAAATAATCACTTTTTATATTACCTAAATCAAAGGTATGATCTTTTTTAGTATTTAGTCTTAAAGAAAAAATATCTCTAAAATAATCAGAACTAGTGATTAAGTAATCATATCCTTTTATTTCATATCGTCTTTCACTTGCTTGTCCAAATTCTTTTATTGCGCCAATCGCATGCCACAATTGCATAACTTGTACTTTATTTTTAGCATTTATTCTTGAATAAACAAAACTGTTACCATCTAAAATAATTAATTTAGAAGTATTAAATAAATAAGTTTGATGAATAAAACTAAATAAATATTGAAATTTACCTAAATAAGAATTATTAAATTTTCTTAAATCATACTTAAATTTATAATTATTATTTAATTGATTAACTAACTTACTAAATTCTAAACCTAAATCATTATTAAAATAAGAAATAATACTAATTTGTTTATTATTTATTGGAAATAAATAAGTTAAATAATAAGTTATTTTAACTAATATTGAAGCAATAATAACTTCTAATTTTTTCATTTGTTCACCAACTTTTCATTACTTAACTATTTTATCATTTACTTAACAAATAAAAAAGAAAAACCTTGATAAACAAGGTTTTACTATAATCTTAGAACATACAATTATTTGGTGTACGAGGATAAGGAAGAACATCTCTAATATTAGCAACACCAGTAATATACATTAGAAATCTTTCAAAACCTAAACCAAATCCAGAGTGTTTAACTCCTCCATATTTTCTAAGTTCTAAATACCATTCCATACCTTCAACTGGAATATGCATATCTTCCATTCTCTTTAATAATTCATCATATCTTTCTTCCCTTTGAGAACCACCAACAAGTTCACCAATACCAGGAACTAATAAATCACATGCGGCAACTGTTTTACCATCATCATCTAAACGCATATAAAATGCTTTGATTTCTTTAGGATAATTTGTTAAAAAGACAGGACCATTAATTACTTTTTCACAAATATAACGTTCATGTTCTGATTGCAAATCACATCCCCAATAAACTGGATATTCAAATTCTACTCCATCTTCTTTAGCTTTTTCTAAAATAGAAATAGCTTCTGTATAAGTCATACGTTTGAAATCTGAATCCACAACAGCTTGAAGACGATCAATAATTCCTTTTTGAATAAATTCATTACAGAATTCCATTTCTTGCGGACATCTTTCTAATACATATTGAATACAATATCTAACCATATCTTCAATTAATTCCATATTATCATCTAAATCCGCAAAAGCAATTTCTGGTTCAATCATCCAAAACTCACTTCCATGACGAGGGGTATTAGATGGTTCAGCTCTAAAAGTAGGACCAAATGTATAAGTATCTCTAAAAGCTAAAGCATATGCTTCAACATGTAATTGACCTGATACTGTTAAACAAGTTTTCTTACCAAAGAAATCTTCTTTATAATTTCCATCATCTCTAGTAGTGACAATAAATGCTTCTCCAGCTCCTTCAGCATCATTAGCAGTAATGATAGGTGCATGTACATAAACAAATCCTTGAGATTGATAAAATTCATGAATAGCCATTGATAAAACAGAACGAATACGCATAACAGCTTGGAAAGTATTAGTTCTAACTCTTAAATGAGGAATCTCTCTTAAATACTCTAAAGAATGTCTTTTCTTTTGTAGTGGATAAGTTTCATCACAAGGTGCTAACAATTCAATAGCAGTACATTGTAATTCAAATGGTTGTTTAGCATCAGGTGTTAAAACTAGTTTACCAATTGCTTTAATACCACATCCAGTTAAATATTTGGCAACGGTATCATAATCAGTTAAATTTTCCTTATTATAAACTAATTGTAATGTTTTAAAACAAGTACCGTCAGTTAATTCAATAAAACCAATTGAACCATTATCGCGGTTTGTTTTAATCCACCCTTCAAAACATAATTCTTCTTCTGTTATTAATTCTTTTTCATCAATTAAATATTGATCATATAGATCGGTTACTAACATAGCTTGCATAATTAAACTCCTTTCAAACAAAAAAAGAATGGTCTAGGAACGAATAAATCGCGGTACCATCCTAATTCACTAAATTAGTGCTCTTTTTAAAGATAACGGGTTTACCGTAGTAGTTTTTTGCTACTAAACTCCAGAGTGTTACTTTTTATATAAATCATCTAGCTTACACCATCCTAGATTCGCTTAAAATTTATACTTATAAAAAGGTCTCTTTCAACGTTGTATTAATAGTTTAACATTTTTTATAATTCAAAACAATAAAATAAATTAATTTTTATTAAAAATTATGATTAACTTATGATAAGGTATTAAGTATAAATTTTTGGAAATTAATTAAATCAGTAATTATTCCATATAAAAAGATTATATTAAATATTTAATTAATAAAATAATTATAAAATATTATATTATTTACAATATTATTTATTTCATTATTATTTTTCTATATATTTTTTAATTAATATTATAGTTCTTTAAAATTAATATCTTCAATTCTTATTGTTGCTTCATTTTTCTATTACTTACTACATTTAAAGCTCCTGTACTATATAAATATAAAGTCTTTTTAATACTAACCATTTCTTTTCACTTAAAATAACTACATTTTTATTATTTTTAGTATTAATTACTTTGATAAAATCATTATTTTTAAGAACATCATCAAATATATAATAAATATCTTTAATTAAATTTGTTATAGTGATAGTTTTCATATTTAATACCTTTTATATAAATAATATTTCTATAAAATATCATACAATATTTAATTATTCATGCAAATAAAAAACTAAGTAAATGTATTTTTTTACTTAGTTTTTATCTATTAAACAATCTTCTATATTATCACAATCTAATTTAGCTAATTTATTTAGAAAATCTTCTTGAATAAAATATGAATCAATTATTGCTGATATTTCTTGAAGAGCATAATCTTTATCACTTAATTCTTTAAAAATAGCTATATCATTACCATCATAATCTTCTCGATTTTTATCAAAAAATTCCTCTGGCACACTATCACAATGTTCTTTTAAATCTTTAACCATATTTTTATATTTTTTAATTAATTCATTTACTTCATTATTAGGTTCACTAACAATAATATCAAATTGAAGATCATTTACATTATTCATCATACTTACTTTAGGCATAGATAAATTATTTATTAAAAATTTAGTTTGTAATAGTATTATTTGAGCTTCAATATCATCATTATCTAATTCCTCTAATTCACCATTAAAATTACCAATATTACTATTCATAATAATATTTTCATTTTCAAAATCAAAGATAATAATACAACGATAAAACTTATCATCATAATCATAAATTAAATCATAAAAAATTAAGTCTTTACATTCTCTACTATTAACTGAAAGTCTATCAAATATTAAATTAAATTCTGCTATCGAGTATTTATTCATTTAAATTACCTCCCGTTTTTGGTTTATAAAAACTTCTATTTTCTAAAGCATAGATACGAGAAGTAAATTCACCTTCTTTAACATTATCTAAAGCATTCGTAATAGCATTTGTTTTAGCATCAATATTATCAATATAAGTTAAAATTTCAGCTTCTAATATTTGTGGTAAAACAGGAGAACCAAATTCATATTTACCATGATGTGATAGAATAATATGTTCTAATATCATTACTTGTTCACTATCTTCTAATTTTAATTCATGAGCTATTTCCATTAACTTGGCATGAATTATTGAAATATGACCTACTAAACGACCTCTAGTTGTATAAGTAGTGGCAACCACACCAGATAACTCTTCTATTTTACCTAAATCATGAAGAATAACTCCCGCATAAAGATAGGAAACATTTAATTGTTTATATAATAAAGATAAACTTTTAGCTATTCTTAACATTGAAACTAAATGATATAAAAGACCAGTCTTAAAAGCATGATGGATATTAGATGCAGCTGGATATACTTCAAGTTCTTTACTATATAAGCTAACTAAACGACTAACAATGAAATTAACTTTTTGATCACTAATTTCAAAAATAAATTCTTGTAATTCATTTTTTAAACTATCAATACTTTCAGGAGCACTCTTCACAAAATTATCAACATCAACATTATCTTTATTAATAATTTCAATATCGTCAATTTTTAATTGTAAGTTATCTTTATATTTTATAACATTACCAATTACATTAACAAAACAACCATTAACTAAAGTATTTATTTGTTCTGGTTTAGCTTGCCATAATTTAGCATCAATACTTCCTGTTTTATCTTGTAATTTAATAGTTAAATAATCATCACCATTATTAGCTTTTCCTTTAATAACTTGATTTATTAAATAAGTTCCTTTTATCTTTATTGTTTCCTTAAATTCATTGATAAACATGTCATCATCCTTTCGTTATCTCTTCATAAATTTCTTTAATAATATCATAATAGAAGCCTTGTTTTTTTAATTTTGCGATTACTTTTTCTAAAGTTTTCTCATCATTAATTTTATAACTACTTTTTAAAAAATAATTTCTTAAAGCTTCTTTTTGCATTTCAATAGTAAAATTAAAATTATTATTTAGTCCTAATTGATATAATTTATTTTTTATATATAAAGGACCATATCCTTGATTTATTTTAAATTCTACATAATCATTAATATATACTTCATCATTCAAATAATTATTATCTACTAAATATTCTATCGTATTATTTATTATTTCACTATCATATTTTTTATTACTAAGTTTTTCATTCATTTCTTTAGTAGTATAAAATTTTTTATTTAATAATTTAAAAGCATCACTTATACATTCATATTTTTTATTTTTATTTTGTATTTCATTTAATGCAGTACAAGATAATTCTTTTTTAGTAAGTATTTGATACTTAATTATATCTTCATCATCAACTAATAATGATGTATTATTATCTAAAAAAACTCGATAAAGTTCGTATTCCTCCAGGATATTTAATATCTTTATCATTTTGACTATTCTCCTTTATCGCTTTTTGATAAACAGCAATTATCTTTTCATAAAAAATATCTGCTGAATACTTATTAACACTTTTAATAGCAGTAGTACTTAATAACTTATATTCATCATCTTTCATATTAATAAACTTTTTAATGCAAGCACTTAATTCTTGAACATCATTAATGACAAAACCATTATGATTATCAATTACTAAATCTTTAAGATTTTCATCATATTTACAAATAACTGGTAAACCACTAGCCATTGCTTCTATATAAGTAAGTCCTTGTGTTTCACTAGTCGATGTAGCTAAAAAAACATCAGCTAAATGATAGTATAAAGGTATTAAATCATTTTTTACTTCACCAATAAAAATAATATTATTATTAAGTTGATATTCATTAACCATTTCTTTTAAATCATCAATGCTAGGTCCTGCCCCAACAATTAAAAATTTATAATTATTAATAAATTCTTGATGAATTAATTTGAACGCATTAATTATCATATCAATATTTTTTTCTGGTGCAATACGACCAACATTTATAAAAATATAATGATCATCACTAATATCATATTTCTCTTTTAAGGTATTAATCGTATTTAAACAAATATTACTTTTATCAAAACGAGATAAATCAATACCAGAAGGAATAATATTTATTTCCTTAGTTACTCCATATTTAATCATAGCTTTGGCAGTTTTTTTTGAGGGAACAATTAATTCACTACAATGATTAGCATAAATACGGGAAGCACTTTTCATAAAATGTTTTATTGGTCTTGTGGAATATCTAGTTAAATATTTAGTTACATAATGAGTATAGTCTTCCATCATTGTATGATAAGTATAAATTAATGGAATATTAAATTGTGCTGCAATAATTCGAGCAAAAATACCAATGCCATATTCTGTTTGAGCATGAACAACATCAAGTTCTAAATCACTAATATATTTAGCACCAATTAAAGAATAAATACCTGAAACATTATTATTATATAATTTCTTTAAATTTATTCCTGGAATACGAATAACATTATTAACTCTAACTACTTTATGATAAGAAGATGAAGTAATAATAAAAACATTATGATTATGTTTTATTAATTCTTTTTCAAGTTGCACAACAGAAGTAACTACTCCATTAATTATTGGAGTATAAGTATCGGTAAATATTCCAACATTCATTAATCTTCCTCCTCTTTATAAATTTCTTTAACATTTGAAAAAACTAAGAATGATATTAACATTGGTAAATAATATGTCAAAATACGCCACATTAACATAACTGAAGTAGTAGCTGCTCCAAAAATCATATTCATTAATAAGACAAATACAGCTTCTGATCCTCCAGCTGCACCTGGAATAGGAATTAAAGAAGTTATCATATATATAAAAGTAGACATAATAATTACTAAAGGCATCTTATCAAATCCAATATCAACGCCAATTGCTTTAGCCGCAAAAAATGGTGCTAAATATAAAACAACTATTTTAAATAAATCTGTTAATAAACGACGCCATAATAGTCGTGGTTCTGTTAAAAGATATCTAAATTCAACACGGAACATCTTTAACCAATTTTCAACTTTTTCTTCTTTATTTTTTAGACCTTTAAAAATTCTAAACTTACTTAAAAAAGGAATTAATTTTTCAAATATTAAGCGATGAAACGTTTTAGAAAAAGCTGATAAAAATAAACCAACAATAACTATAAAATTTATTAAAAAACCAATTAAGACAACACTAAATCCAATATTGAAATATCTAAACATGCCATTATAATTAAATATTAAAACAAACAAACCGAATAAAACTAGAATAATTTGCCAAGAAATAAAAGATAACATTAACATACTTGCACTATAACTAGTAGGAATATTTTGTTTACCAAAAACATATACTTGGGCAAATTGGCCTCCACTACTAGATGGCGTAATACTGCTAAAAAATACTCCAGTTTGTTCTACTTTAATAGCATCTATTAAACTATACTTTTTATTAAATCGTTTACAATAATAACGAATATAAATCGCATCTGCTAAATGATAAATAATAATATTAGTTAAAATTCCAACTATTAGCCACCATACTTGAATACTAGAAAAAGATTCAATAATATGGTGATAATCATTTTTTAATGAGAAAATCATTACCACTAAAGCTAAAACTAAGATAATGATAAAATTACGTTTATTATTCTTCAAAATACCAACTCCATTTATGATTATACACTATAACAATTATTATAATAAATAATAGACATATTATTTATTCAAGTTACTAAAAGATATATTTATTTTAACTATGTTTTAACTTTTTTTGAATTTCTTTATAATTAGGTAAATACATCTCAATAAGATGATAGAACTTTTTAGAATGATTAGGTTGAATAAAATGAGCTAATTCATGAACTATTACATAAGTAATACATTCAATATCATAATGAATTAACATACTTGCTAGAGTAATACTTTGTTTTTTAGGATAACAAACGCCAAATTTACTAGTCATTTTTCTTATTTTTAATATTGGTTTAAAATCAATATGTTCAAATTGAGCTAAAGTATGCATAAATAATTTAGGTAAAATTTTATTAGCTTCATCAATAATAAATTTATCAATTATCTTACTAGCATTTTCTTCTTTTTTAATATTTACTATTAAATATTTATCTTTAAGGTAAGCAATCTCTTTAGCATTAGAAAAGTTATATTTAATAAAATAAATCTTTCCTAAATACATAAATTCACTATTATTCTTGTAACCTACTTTAATACTAACTTTATTATTTGATTTTAATAATTTTTCAATGAACCAATCTAATTGTTTATATATTTCTTTATCATTTAAATGAAAAGGACAAGTTACATTAATCGTACCATCAACTTGTTTACGAAAATAAATATTCTTATTTTTTGATTTTTTAATAATACAAAACTTATAATTACGATACTCTAAATACATTAATAATTATTTTCCTGTCTTTCAAAATTAACTTCATTCTTTCTTAAGTAAGCATTAATAATAGCTTGTTCATCTATATTATTAGCAGCAGCAATTTTTAAATATGTTTTAAAAACATTTTCTAAATTATCTTTATTAATATTATTAACTAATTGAGCTGCTTTAGCACTTACATCTAAAATTAATAATGTTAAATTATCATTATCACAAATAATATCAAAATTAAAATTAATATTATAATCAATACCTAATGATAAAAGAAAATGAATTCCATCAACATATTCTTCTAAAATAACACTAGCTTCACTTGCTTTTTTTAATGACCAATATTTAAAACATCTTGTTTCATTAGCAAATTCTCCTAATTCAACAATAAAAGCTAATATTCTTTCATTAATAGTATCTTCATTAGTAACATGATGATTGTTTCTAATGGTTTCATCTAATTTTTTTTGTAATGGGACTAAACTCTCTAAATTATAATGCATATTGTTCCTCCTTTATGATTAATCAATTATACGCTAATTAATTATATAATAAAATAAGTAATTAGATAATAAAAAAGCCAAAACAATTAGTCTTGACTTAATATCTTAATTATTTTAATAATTCAATTAATTCATCTTTTTTCAAAGTTGAATAACCTTTTTTACCTTGTGCTTTAGCTTCTGCTTTTAATTCAGCTAAAGTCATTGAACTTAAATCTTTAGTTTCTTTAACTTCTTCTTTAACTTCTTCTTTAGTTTCAGCTTTAGCTTCTACTTTTTTAGTAGTTGTAGTTTTTTTAGTTTCTGAAACGATAGTAAAGTCAGCAGTTTTTTCTTTATTATTTTCAACATTTGAAATTACAACTTCTTTAGCAGCAGGTTTTTGATTACTTTCTAATGCTTTTTTAGCACTATTAACGATTGCTTCAAAACCTTTAATATCATGAATAGCAATTTCTGATAACATCTTTCTATTTAAATCAATTCCAGCACATTTTAAACCATACATTAAACGTGAATAAGAAATATCATACATTCTTGAAGCAGCATTAATTCTTGCTATCCATAATTTTCTGAAGTTTCTTTTTGTTTGTTTACGATCTCTAAAAGAATATTGTAATGATTTCATTACTTGTTCATTAGCAGTACGATAAAGAGTATGCTTTGAACCAAAATATCCTTTAGCAAGTTTTAATATTTTCTTACGTCTTTTACGTGCGACGTTTCCACCTTTTACTCTAGCCATATTATTCTTCCTCCTAATTATTTAACAAGTAAAGACTTGATTCTCTTATAATCACTTGTCGAAATAAGAGATTGCTTTCTTAAATGTCTTTTTTGTTTAGTTGTTTTACGAGGAGCTAAATGTGAAGTATAAGCACGTCCTCTTTTTAATTTTCCAGTACCAGTAGCTTTAACTCTTTTTGCTAAACCACGGTGCGATTTCATCTTTGGCATAATAATATCCTCCTACTTATTTTTCTTAGGGGCAACATACATAAAAATGTTATTACCTTCTAATTTTGGCGCTTTTTCCATTTGAGCAACGTCTTCTAATTGTTCGAAGAACTTGTTCATAATATCCATACCTAAATCAGTATGAGTCATTTGACGACCTCTAAAACGCATCGATACTTTTAACTTATCACCTTTTTCAAGAAACTTACGAGCATTCTTAAGTTTAGTATTGATATCTCCAACATCAATAACTGGTGTTAATCTAATTTCTTTAACATCTTGTACCTTTTGATTCTTCTTAGCTTCTTTAGCTTTCTTTTGAGCTTCAAAACGATATTTTCCATAATCAATAATCTTACAAACAGGCGGTTTAGCTTGTGGTGCAACACATACTAAATCTAAATTCTTACTATAAGCTAATTGTAAAGCTTCACTTGAACTGACAACACCAACTTGTTCCCCTTGATCATCGATCAACAACAACTCTTTAAAACGAATATCTTCATTTACTAAATCATCATTTTTCTTAATTTTTAGTTGCTTATTATTAATGATAAGCCCTCCTTTAAAATAAAAGTACTCACGTAAAAGAGAGTACTTAATTAACTATTAAATCTAATAGTGACTTTTACCTAAGAACATAATCCTTCAGGTGAGATAAGTATCTTCTTTCCACGCTTTATAAGTATACTATATAACTATAAGTTTTGTCAAACTATTTTTTGTAATAGAAATCAAAAATAATGTAAATTATTAATAGAAATGTAGTTTAAATATTTTTACTTCTTTATCTTTAATTAAACATAAGTTATAATATTAACGGTGATTAAATGAATATCTTTTTAAATATTATTTTTATTATAATTGGTTATTTAGTTGGTAGTATTCCTTTTGCTTTAGTTATTGGAGAAAAATTCTATAATACTGATGTTAGAAAAGCAGGCTCAGGTAATTTAGGGGGAACTAATACTGGAAGAGTATTAGGTAAAAAAGCAGGATTAATCGTAATGGTTTTAGATGCTTTAAAAGCCTTTATCTTAGTAATGTTAGCAATGTTATTAAACCATTATTTATCATTACATATTAATCCATATTTAATTGGTCTAGCATGTGTAATTGGTCATTGTTATCCAATATTTGCTAATTTTAAAGGAGGAAAAGGAGTTGCTTGTGCTGCAGGTTTTATTTTAGCTTTAAATCCTTTATTATTGATAATTGCTTTAATTTTATTATTAATTAATCTTAGATTACATCATATTATGTCATTAGCTGTTATCATTACTGTTTTTATCTTAGTTTTAATATGTTTTATGTTTGATTACTTTGATAATTGTAAATATATCGTATTAATATTATTTGTTTTTCTTACTTATAAACACAAAGATAATATTAAACGAATAATTAATGGTAGCGAAAATAAAGTAACTTGGATTTAAGAAGTAGAAATACTTCTTTTTATTTTATTCTCTTTTTATAAAAGATAGCTAAGATAACACTAATTAGAGCTAAAAAAGTCATAAAAAGAAAAGCAATATTTATTCCATGAAGACTTCTTAGATTAATATTATTAATCGTAGAATGAGAACTTGCAATACTCATAACTACTACTGATAAAGAGCTACCTACAGAACCAGATATTTGTTTAATCGTATTAGTTAAAGCATTAGCATCTGGAAACATATCACGATTAATAGTTACTAAACCAGCACTAGCAATTGGAGAAATAACAGAAGCTACTCCAATAGATCTAACTAAGTAAATAAACATAATATGATGCTGTGAAGTATTCATACTTAAATGAGAAAACATAAAAGTAACACTACACATAATTAAAGAACCAATAATAGCTAAATATTTAATACCATAACGATCATATATACGACCAGTAAAAACACCCAATAATCCCATAACTAATGAACCAGGCAATAATAATAAGGCGGCATTCATTGGTGAAAAACCACGAATATTTTGTAAGTACATTGGCATTAACAACATTCCACTATACATTGCCATAGTAAAGATAATATTAATTATTAAAGCATAGCTAAAATTAAAATCCTTAAAACAATTAACATTTAATAAAGCATTATCTTTTTGATTAAGACAATGTTTAACAAAAATAGCTAATATTAAAGCAGATAAAACTAATATAATAATATTTTCAGTACTGATACCATATAATAGAAATCCAAATCCTAAAGTAGAATAAATAAATCCTAAAGTATCAAATTTTAATTTAATAACTTCATTACGATATTTAAAGAAAACAAATGATCCTATTAAAACTAATACTTCAAATATTCCCATAATAAGAAATAAAATATGCCAATCTAAAAAAGAAATAAATAATCCACCTAAACTAGGGGCAACTGCAGGAGCTAAAATTAATCCCAAACCATAAATACCCATTACAGTACCTCTTTTAGATATTGGAAAAACATCAGTAATAATATTTAAAGCAAGAGGCATTGAAATACCAGTTCCAATTGATTGAATGATTCGACCAATAAATAAAAAACTAAATGAAGTAGAAAGACCACATATAAAAGAGCCAACAATAAAAATAACTAACGAACAATGAAATAATTGTTTATATGTGAAACGACGGACTAAATAAGCACTTAACGGAACTAATACTCCACAAACTAAAATAAAACCAGTAGATAGCCATTGAGCAGTTGATAAATTAATTTTTAAATCACGCACAATAGTTGGAATAAGCATGTTAATAATTGAATTATTACTTAACATAATAATCATACCAATCATAACAATACTTAACATCGTAAAAACAGGTCTTTTTTTAGCAATAGACATTTAATTAGCTCCTTTCAAAATAGAAAAACAATCTAATAAGATTGCTCCGTATATATTATAACATAAATTTTCTAACAAACGTTAGAAAAGTAATAAAATATTAACAATAGTCATAAAATGATAATAATTAAATTAAAACTATCTTATTTAAAAAGATAGTTTAATCAAAGATAAGTTAATAATTATATTTCATTAACTAAATATAAATATTTATTCATATTTATTCGCAATGAAATTTCCAAATAGTTTTTGAGATGAAGTAATATTCACAAAAGCATGAGGATCAATATCAAAAATAATTTCTTTATTACCAGCTACTTCATAAGTTGAAATAACAGTATAAATAAATGATTTATCATCATTAGTATAAGCTCCTTTAGCAGGCATAATAGTAACTCCATGAACGCCATTATTAATTAATGCTTGCGAAATTAATGGACCTTTATCAGTAATTATAGCCATTGTTACACGTTCATATCGAACATGAATACGATCAACTACTTGGCTTGAAATAAAAGTTGCTATTAAAGTATAAATAGCAATATCCACTCCAAAGAAATAAGCTGAAATTAAGATAACAATTCCATTAAGAATAAGCATATAAGTACCAGCACTAACTTGTTTTTTTACAGATATATATAAAGCAATAAAATCTGTTCCGCCAGTGCAGGCTCCTGCTTCTAAAGCTAAGGAAATTCCTAAACCAAAGAAGACTCCTCCACAAATAGCATTTAACAAAACATCATGAACTAAAACATCAGTTGGAAAAATATTTAAGAAAAATGATGATAAAACAATATTAATAAAACTTAATATCGTAAACAACTTACCAATATTAAAATATCCTAAAATAGCTAAGGGGATATTAATAACTAATAAGAAAATAGATAAAGGAAAATGTCCATTAGTAAATTTGGAAATCATTAAACCAACACCAGTAAAACCACCAGATAATAAACCACCACTTGTATAGAAACAATTTAAAGCAAAAGCTTGTAGTAAGGCTGACAATAAAATAAAAGTACAAATTTTAATCCATTTTTTAGTATTCTTTTTTTTAATTACATTCATTAAATTAATTCTCCTCTTCCATATCTATATTAGCAATTTGTTCAAATTTATTTTTAATTTTATTAGATGTAATACTAACATCTTTAACATCATTTAAAACACTATCAACATGTTTGACTAAACCATTCCATCTAATTAAATAGCGATCAAACTCTTCAGCTAATAAATTCAATTGTTTTTGAAGTAATTTAGTATTTTTACTCATTTCAATATTTTTAATTACCATTAATATTGAGTTTAAAGTAGCCATTAACGTAGTTGGACTAGTAATCCAAACTCTTTTCTTGTAGGCATATTCAATAGTAGATGGTAATTTATCATTAATGTATGCAAATATTGCTTCTGCTGGAATAAACATAATAGCTCCATTCCAAGTTTCATTAGTAATAATATATTTACTAGCAATATCATCAATATGCTTTTTTAAATCATAAGCAAATTGTTTTTCATATTGTATTTTATAGTTAGCATCTTCACTATTTATCATTTTTTGATATGATTCTAATGGAAACTTAGAATCAATCGGAATATTACCAAGGGGTAAAGCCACTTTTAATAAAGCATCAACTTTTGTTCCATTACTTAAAGTAGCTTGTAATTCATAAAAATTCTTATTTTCATTAAAAACACTAAATAAAATATTAGCTAAAGTATGTTCTCCATAGATACCTCTAGTATTTTTATTACCTAATATTTTTTGTAATGAAACAATTTCATTAGAAACATTATCTATATGTTCTTGAGTAACATCAATTTTTTTAATTCCTTCAGCTACTTTTAATAAAGATGATTTAGTAAATTCTAAATTTCTTTCTAAACTATGAGAAAATTCCTTATTTAATTTCAAAAGATTATCATCAATTACTTTTCTTAATTCATAGTTTTCATTATTATTATTATTATTTTTCTTAGTCAATAACATAACAATTAAAATTATTAAAACTAATAATAAAACTAAACAAGTAACTAATAATACAATTAATAAATTATCATTCATTTTCATGCTCCTTTGTAACTATTTTTTCTACAAATTTAGAAATTACATAAACTACTACTAACATTATACAAGCAATTAAACCTTTTATCGGATGATTTACAATACTTAGAATAGATTCTCCTAAATAAGAATACATTATAATTGCTACTATACGAGAGAATATAATTAAATACACAAATTTCTTAATTTCCATCTTTGATAAAGCGCAAGCATAATTTAATAAGCAAGTAGGCAAAAAAGGCATGCAAAATAAAATGAAAGATTTAGCTGGTTCACTTTTTTCCATCCAATCAATAAACTTATGAATTACTTTATTTTTTTTATATATCTTAGAATTTAAAAACCTTTTAGTAAAAAGTTTTCTTATACACCAAAAAACAAGTAATGTCCCTAAAACTGATCCAATATAAGTATATAAATAACCTAATAATCCAAAATTTCTTACATTAATACCAGCAATAGCAATTATAGGTAAACTAGGAAATACTGCTTCAAGTAAAGGCATTATAATGGCACCAAAAATACCAAATTGACCTAACATAAATATTAAGTCACTTAATTTATCATTAAGATTATAGATTAATTCCATATGAACTCAACTTCTCTTTTCTTAATTTATCAAATGCCAAATATTTTTGATATTGTTTTTTAATAGTAAATATTGAAAAATGACAAGGAATTACCATTTTATCTTTAAACTTAATATATGTTATCCCTTTTTCTTCATAACATGAAAGATAACATTTTGCACTTATCCAAAAACTACCACCTTCATTTATATTACCTAAAGGAATTAAATAATCATTAATAATTGATAAATAAATAGGTAGTTTCTTTACATTTTTTAATATCCTTTTCCCAGATTTTAGACTAGATTCATAAGTAGTTCCACTTAATAAACATAAAGAATCTATATATTTTGTTAAACTAGTATTAAACATCATATTCTTAGTCATTGATTTACAAAAAACCTTATTATTAAATTCATAAACAACGTTGTACATAAGCAACGACCTTTCTCCATTAATGTTTAATTTTTATATATTTCCTCCAAAATATTGTTAATACTATTTTGAAGTTCAATGATACTATCTTTACATTCTTGTAAAGAATCACGATGAACCTGCATATATATTTTAATTTTTGGTTCAGTACCACTTGGACGAATTGCTATCCAAGAATCATCTTCTAGCATTAATTTAACAACTAATGCTTGAGGCAACATAATTTTAGTTTGTTCATTAGCTGTATATTTCATTTGTTTATCATAATCTTCTAAACTAATTATTGTTTTATTATTAATTTTTTCTAAATCAGGATTAGAAAAATAAGCCATAGTATCTTTAATTCTCTTATTTGAATATTTACTATCTAAACTAATAGAAATTTGTTTATTTAAATAATAACCAAATTCACGATAAATATTTTCTAATTCATCTAATAAAGTAGTATTACTCATTTGATAATAATTAATCATTTCCGCAATGATTAAACTAGTAGAAACAGCGTCTTTATCCGCAATATAACTATCAGATAAGAAACCTAAACTTTCTTCATAACCAAATTCAAAATGAAATTCTTTAGTTTTTACAAATTCATTAATTAAAGAACCTATATATTTAAATCCAGTTAAAACACTAATATTATATAGTTGATATTTAGCTGCTATTCTTTTCCCAAGATCGCTTGTTACTATGGTATCAATTAATAATGAATTTTCTTGTAATAAGCCCTGTTTATTTCTTTCTTTTAAAATATAATTAATTAACAATGCTCCTATTTCATTACCACTAAGCAATTTAAATTCATTATCTTTTCTAACACAAATACCAATACGATCCGCATCAGGATCACTTGCGATAATATAATCAACATTTAATTCTCTAGCTTTTTTGATAGCTAACTCATAAGCTTCCATACTTTCTGGATTAGGATTATTACAAGTATTAAAATCTGGATCAGGAATTAATTGTTCATTAACTGAAAAAACATGCGAGAATCCTGCTTTATTTAATAGTTTAGGTATAATAGTTCCACCAGTACCATGCAATCCAGTATAAACAATAGAAGTATCACGATACTCTAAATTTTTATTAATCATTTTTGATAAAGCCGCATTAATAAAAATATCATCATAAGTTTCACCTAATAAATGAATTAAATTATCATTTTTCTTAAAACTTTCCAAATCAAGTTCTAGTTCATTATCAATATCATCAATAAAAGTTTTAATTTGTTTAGCTTCTTCATCTAATATTTGACAACCATCATTATCATAAATCTTATAACCATTATATTCTTTAGGATTATGACTTGCAGTAATATTGATACCACCACCAGCATTAAAATATTTGATAAAAAAAGACAATTGTGGCGTAGGTCTTAATTCTTCAAATAAATATACTTTTATGTTATTATGAGCAATTATATTAGCAGCTAAAGCCGCAAATTCTTGTGAAAACTTTCGATTATCATAAGCAATAACAATACCTTTTTCATAAATTGATGTTGAATTAGCTTTCAAGTAATTAACAAAACCTAAAGTTATTTTGGCAATTACATAGTGATTTAAACGATTGCTACCAGGACCAATTTTAGCTCTTACTCCTGCTGTACCAAATTCAACACTTTTCGCAAAAGCATCATCTAATTCCTTACGATCTAATAAAAATAATTTTTCTTTTATATCAGGATCAATCGAATATGATTCAATCCATTTTTGATATTCTTTGTTATCCATATTTCCCATCCTCTCATATATAATAGAGATATTTTCTAACCTCTACATTATAACAAATCAAAATTAATATTGATATTAATTTTATTAAACATTCAATAATAAAACAAAAAGTATGCTACTTCTTATTACTTAACATACTTTTAATCTTAATAAATATTATAGGTAGTAATGAAACTACAACTATTCCTAATCCTAATAATGTAATATTATTTTTGACAATTGGAATGTTTCCAAAGAAATATCCTGCTAAAACAAATAATGTAACCCAGCCTATTGCTCCAAGTACATTATAAGAAAAGAATTTATGATAACTCATATCAGATGAGCCAGCTAAAAATGGCGCAAATGTTCTAACAATTGGTACAAATCTCGCAAGAACAATTGTTTTAGGACCATGCTTTTTAAAAAATTCTCTTGTTTTATCTAAATGCTCTTTTTTAATAAAACGATTATTATCACCTATTTTATGACCTAAAAACTTACCAATAGTATAATTACATGCATCTCCAAGTACTGCCGCAATTAATAAAACAAAATAAAGAACGACAATATTTAAACCACCCATGGCCGCAATAGCACCTGAGACAAATAATAAACTATCACCTGGAAGAATAGGAGTAACTACTAAACCAGTTTCACAAAAAATAATTAAAAATAATATGATATATGTTAACGAACCATAATTATTAATTAACTCAATTAAGTGTTTATCAAAATGAATTATAAAATCAATTAACATTCCCATATTATTCTCCTTCTATTACATTTTTCTTAATTCATTAGCATTAATTTCAATGGGTGTTTCACGACCTAAAATATTGATGATAACTTCAACCTTACCAGCTTTCAAATCCATACTAGTAACAGGACCAACTTCATTTTCAAAAGGTCCTTTAGTAACTTGAACCATATCGCCAACTTCAAAATCAACGCTTATTTCACTCAATCCCATTTGGAAGAAAATATCTTTAACTTCTTCATCACTTAATGGAATAGGTTTAGCACCTTTACCACTAGAACCAACAAATCCAGTTACATTAGGTGTATTACGAACAATAAACCATGCTTCATCAGTAATTTCCATTTGAATTAAAACATAACCTGGAAAAAGTTTTTTCATCTTTATTTTTCCCTCAGCTGTTTTTTCTTCAACTTCAGGAACTATGATATTTTCTATTAAATCAGTTAATCCCATTGATTCAGTACGTAATTCTAAATATTCTTTAACTTTATTTTCATAACCTGAATAAGTTGTTACTACATACCATTTTCTATCTTTTTTTTCATTATTATCAACTAATTCTTCATCTTCTAAATTATCATTTAATACTACATCTTCATTCATTTTAAATCCCCATTCCTGCTAATATTGCATTAATTATTAAATCCATAATCCAAAATATTAATGCAAAAAGACCACATACGATAATAACTGTTATTGTCATGTTAAATAATTTACTACCTGTTGGCCATTCAACACGCTTAGCTTCATTTATTACTTCTCTAAAATATCCTGATTTCTTTTCTTTAGTTTTAACTTTAGACATTATAAACACCCCTATTAACTTTCTTTCACTTATTTGCTTTCTTTATGTAAAGTATGCATCTTACATTTTGGACAGTATTTCTTTAACTCAAGTCTTTTAGTATAAGTTGCCTTGTTTTTATATGTTGAATAATTACGAGACAAACATCTTTCACATACTAGAATTACCTTTTCTCTCATTTTATCATCTCCATACTAAAAAAGGCTTTTGCCTTTAATAATTATACTAATTATATAGTATTGTGTCAATCACTAACTCTTATTAGCTTTAATTAACCATGGTAAATATATGATAAACCAAATTAATGCAATTAACAATATAAAACCAAGTAAATAATATGATCCAAATATATTTGCTAGAAAAGCTAATGGTGAACCAGTAGTAGCTTGATTTATAAAAAAGAAATTAGTATTAAGTTTAATATTAATATAATAAATTATTGGAACAACAATAATTAAAAACAATACCACTTGCCATATTTTATTAAAACTAGGAATAATTTCACTGCTACATAATTGATTTACAATATATAAAACAAATAAAAAATGAATAATAAAACTATGCCAACAAAAAATATTAAAAATAGGATAATCAGACCAATCTGGAAAAAGTAAAGCTGCTATTGCACCTGTTATTCCTAAAAAATATAGGTATTGTTTACTAAAATCACTTGCTTTAAAAGCATCTAATAAAATAATCCATACCGTAATTGAACATAAATGTAATGGCAAAAGAGCATATTCATATTGATTAGAAATTATTAAAAATAATTGTCTTATCCATTCTAGTGAAAATATTATAATTGCTAAAACTTTTTTAAATTTATTTCTTCTATCTATGGATAACTTTATATAATAATTAGAAATTAAATAAATTAAAAACAAACCTAATATTAAAACAAGAAAATGGATTATCGAAAATTTTTCAAAACCAATTCCTTTAGGTATATGACTAATATAAGTAAAAAAATAATCAAACATAAAATCACCTTTTAAATTATATCATATTTACTTTCTTGACTATTACTTAATAATGTTTATAATGTAATTTAGAAATAGGTTAACACCTGAGCGCACTTTGTATACTTTGGTATCGCGCTTGGGTGAGTAACCTATTTTTATTTTATACTTATACTACCTTCTTGCAGTTATAGCCATAACAATTCATTATTATCAATTCTAACTATTACATTATTAAAGTTATAGTTTCTATTTCAATCAATAATATCATTTATTATCTCTTTATTAGTTTTCTATTCTTAGTTGCTTCATTTCTAAGAAAATCTAAGAAAACTATGCCATCTTGTCTACCATTAACTTCATTTAATTGTTTAATAACTTTTTTAATTCTATTAAATAAATTATCTTATTTCTTATATTTATATAAATATAAGAAACATAATTAATATAAAATATACTTACGACATTTTCTAATAATATATTCTATTTTTTTTATGTTTACTTGTAAGATAAGAGCAATTTCTTTATAAGAATAACCACTAACAAAAAGATAAAATACAGTTAATTCTAAATAAGTAATATGATTAGTTAAACTACTTATTTCATTTTTTATATATAAATAATTATTCATATCTTTAATATAGCTACTTCTATTATCCGCAATTACATTACCAAAAGATAGATTATCATTATTGTAATAATCTAATGAATAATCACTTTTATTATGATAATTACTTCTTTTTAAAGCTAAATTACTTCTTAAGATATTAGCTAAATACTTATTCAAACATGCTGTAAAATAACTTTTAAAACTAGTTGAATATTGATCTTTAAAAGAATAAATATTCTTATATAATAAGAGTAATGATTCATTATAAATATCATCAACATCACAATTATATAATTTATATCTTTCAATAAAACGATTAATAATAAAGTAGATTAATTTACGATATTTATTTTGTAGCATTTCAAATGCTTTTTCATCATTCATATAACAATAATATAATAATTCATAATCATTTTCTGACATTTTAATCCTCCCCTTGCATAATAAAAAGATGTTACTTATTAATATAAATAAATTATCTTAATATTTAACATCTTTTATTATTATTTATTTCTAATACTATTTATTTGATAAAGAATAACACTAGCACTAACAGCTGCATTCAAACTAGAAGTTTGACCATACATTGGTATTTTTATTAGATAATCACAATGTTTTTTTACTTGTTCACTTATTCCTTTTCCTTCAGAACCAATAACTAAAGCAACTTTCATATCATAATCTAATTTATCATAATTGATTTGAGCATTCATTTCAGTTCCAATTACCCAATAACCATTCTTTTTTAATTCTTTAATTGTATTATTTAAATTAGTTACTTGAATAATATCAACATTATTAATTGCTCCTGTACTTACTTTAACAACCGTAGGTGTTACTTTAACACTTCTATTTTTAGGAATAATAATACCATCTATTTGTAAGGCTTCACTAGTTCTAATAATACTTCCAAAGTTTTGAGGATCTTCTAAACCATCTAATATTAATATCGTATTACTATCTTTATTTAAAGTTTTATTTATTAAATAATTTAAATCTTTATATTCAAAAGCAAATACTTTTGCGACAATACCTTGATGATTAGCATTATTACTTAAAGTATTTAATTTACTTTTACTAATTCTTATATATTGATAATTATTTTTATCTAATAAACTTAAGAGTTTACGATCATTAAAATCTTCGCTAATATAAATAGTTTCTAGTTTTTTCTTACCATTAACATAAGCAATAATAGTATTTTTTCCATATATGTACATTAGTTAAACTCCTTAATAATCATATCCATTAAAGTATCAATTCTTGCTTTATTATCACTAAGATATAAATAACCGATTAATGCTTCAAATCCAGTTGAAGCATGATAAGCTTCACTATTAAAATTCTTTCTTTTCTCATTTACCTTAGTATTACGACCTTTTTTATAAATATTAATCTCTTCTTCATTTAACAAGTTATTGGCTAATAAATACTTTATAAAAGTTAAATGTGCTTTAGCACTAGCAAATTTAGAAGTCATACTTTGTAAATCATTAACTTTTAGCTTAGAATTTAATACAAAATATTCTCTAATTTTTAATTCCCAAACACTATCACCAATAAAAGCTAATACTTTGCCATTTCTCATTAAAGAATATCCAATTCTATTAGTTTAGTTCTTAATTCATCTGCTTTATTAAAATCTTTATTATTTTTAGCATTCATCCAATCATTATATAAAGCAATATCATCTTTATTAAAATCATGAAGTTCAATATAAATACCTAAAATATGTAACATATCAATTAAAGCATTAAAATCTTGCGCTAAAGCTTCTAAATCAATTTCTTTAACACGAAGTAATTGATTAATTTCTTTAACTGTATCAAAGACAACAGAGATAGCTAATGAAGTATTTAAATCATCTTCTAAAGCATCTAAATATTTTTTAATTAAAATATCATTCTTTTTACCACTATGATAATTAGCTAATGTTATTTGTAAATGAGCTTGTTTTAAAGCCGCAGTTATTTTATCTACTTCTTTAGTTGTTGTTTCAATAAGTTCTTCACTAAAGTTTAATGGAGCACGATAATGAGTCGATAACATCGCTAGTCTAAAAACATTAGCACCTATTTGCGCAACAACATCTTTAGCCCACTTAACATTTCCCAATGATTTAGACATTTTTTCATCATCAACATTAATGAATCCATTATGCATCCAATAATTAGCAATACTATGATTAAAGCATCCTTCAGCTTGAGCTATTTCATTTTCATGATGAGGAAATTTTAAATCCATACCTCCACCATGAATATCAATCATTTGATTATCATTTATAGACGCAATCATTACAACACATTCAGTATGCCATCCAGGACGACCATGATCATTCCATGGACTAGGCCAACTGATACCTTCATCTGTTTTCTTCCATAAAGTAAAATCTAATGGATCTTCTTTTAAATCATTTTCTTCAATGCGAGCACCAACACGTAAATCATCTAAATTTAAATTACTTAATTTTCCATAATCTTTATCTTTTTTAACTCTAAAATAAACATCTCCATCAACAACATAAGCATAATCTTTTTCAATTAATTTACTAATAAAATCAATCATTTGTGGGATATACTCAGTTGCTTTAGGACGATAATCAGGCATAATGGTATTTAGATTTTTACGATCATCTTCATAAGCCTTAATAAATTTATTAGCCACATCTAATTCACTAACCCCTAGTTCTTTAGCCGCATTAATAATTTTGTCATCAACATCAGTGTAATTAGAGATAAATGTTACTTTATAACCAATATACTCAAATAATCTTCGTAAAGTATCAAATACAATCATAGGACGTGCATTACCAATATGAATGTAATTATATACTGTTGGACCACAAATATACATTGATACCTCATTTGGTTTTATTGATTTAAATTCCTCTTTTTTATTTGTCATACTATTATATACTTTCATAATGACCCTCCTTCTAAAATAAAAAGCAATTCATATAGAGGCGCTTAATAGCACGGTTCCACTCTACTTGAATCACTTCACCTTTTTTCATTTAACGCATGATTACGTTTTTGACTACTTACTTCATCAAAACTCAAGTGAAGGCATTCAATAAATATTTAATGAATCTTTTCACCAACCAGATTCTCTCTTTAAATAAATTATCTATTTACTATTTTCACTTATAATTTAATATGTGCAACCATTATAACAAGCCTTATTGTTTAATGCAAATGTTTTTATTTAAAAGATATAAAAAGTTTAAAACAGCACCATTATAGTACTGTTTTGTTCAAAATATCTAAATAATGAAATAAAAACTAAATTATTTGCTTATAATCTAAGATTACAAGTTATTCTTTCTAGTTATAAAAATAAATCCTATATTAAATAATAATATAATTAAAACAAGATATAAATTACTATTACCAGTTTTATTAATATTAGTACTGATAGTATTATTTAATTGTTTATTATTATTTTTTTTATTTATTTTATTATTATCTTCATTACTAGGTAAATTATTTATTTTTTTAAAGATAACTTTTATATGAAAGTCTTGATTAATGCGACTAAAATTATATAGATAATCATAGTTACCTCCTTTAATAGAACTAACTAAATTTAATTCTATTTCTTTATTATTTATTAATACTTTATCAAGCACATAATTATTATTACCTTTAAAATAAACATTAAAAGAACTATTAGCATCAACTGATGCCCCATCACTAATCTTACCATTGATTATTTCAGTAGTAATATTATATTTTATCCTATCTTGAGGATTATCACTGGATAACTCCCATCGAGCATATAAAGTGGTATCTTTATTTATTGGCATATTGGTAAAATCAAAAAGTATCGCATTACTAAAATCTTCATAATTATTAGTATTATCATTAAATAAATACCAACCTTTAAAGTCATAACCATTTTTAATAGGAATAGAATTAGGTTTATGAGCTAGATTATTATTTGTACCATTAATAATAGTTTGAGCATTAAAATCTTTTTCATGATTAGTTTTAGGTATTCCCCCTCTTAAATCAAAATCTAAATGATATTCATTGTTTTTCCATAAGGCAACATATGTTTGTTTATGTGCTTCATAAACTTCATTTACATCTTTAATTTCACTAGTTTTATCTTTATTTTGCCAACCAACAAAACCCATCTTATCAGGAGCAATTAAAGTATTTCTTGTAAAAGTATAATTTTTTTCAAAAACAAAAGCATTATTAAGATATTGTGGAGGATTATTCACTTTATAAAAAACTTTATTATTAATTAAAGATTTTATGCCACCTTCATCTTTTAATAAAAAGTAGTTAGACCAATCACCAATATTAACATCAAATTTTGTCCAATAAATTTCAACAGCTCCTGCTGTAGGATAATAAGGATTAGAACTACTTAAAGTTTCACGAGGATATCCTCTACTATCTAAAGTAATACCAGTAATGGTACGAGTACTATTAGTACGAAGCATTTCATCGATAACAGGACTAGGAATATATGAAAATCTTTGAGCTTGCGCATTATTAGCACCAACATAATCAATTAAAATAGGTTTAGCATCACCAACTCTAGCATAACTAGGAATATTATCATTTGCATCATAAAATGAAGTAAAAACATTATCTTTAGTTACTAAACTATTACGATATGAATCATCTTTAATGAATAATTCACCATTATCATAGCCAACATTCCCATTGTTATTGACATTTGAAACAACACTAACATCAGTCGCAATATTTTGTTTAGTTATATCTACTTTAGGTGCAGTATTATCAATAAAAATATTATTGGCTACTATGGCCGAAGTACTTCCTTTTTCTCCACTTAAACCAATAGCTCCTCCTCCACCACTTCCATTATTAATATTATTATAAAAAGTATTATGAGAAATAATCGTATCAGGTGAACCATAAGTTTGAATAGCTCCACCCACCCCATTTAGATCACCAAAACCATAAGCTTTATTATTTACAAAAGTATTATTGTATACACTAGCTTTAGTATTACCATCATTCATCGCTTCAATTAACATCGCTCCACCATTATCATAAGCAATGTTTGATAAGAAAGTATTATTATATATTTCAAATTCTCCATTATTAGTACGAAAATTGTTTTTTAAGGCAATTGCGCCACCATCACTAATACCATCTACACCACTAGCTTTATTATCTTCAAAAACACAATCATGAATTTTAAAAATAGTATTATTTACTTGATAAAAAGCAATAGCTCCTCCGACATTTCTTGTTACTAGATTACTTTTAAAATAACTATTATTAATTTCACCCCTAATACCACTAGCATGATCAACCATGATAGCTCCTCCAGAATAACCTGTTTTCTTAGCCTTTTTTAAATTAATAAAACTACTATTTTCAATAATTAAATTAGTATTATTTCTAATTTTTAATACTCCATTTTCATAATTTTCACTTAAATCATTATTTTTGATAAGAGTATTATTAATTAATAATTTAGTATTAGTACTAACTATAACTGTATTATGACCATCTAAAAAAGAACTATTATTAACTTCTAATTGTTCTATTCCATCAATATTAATTATTTGGAATAAATAATTAGTAACTTCAATATTATCAAAAATAACTCTACCACTATTATTACCTTTTACATCAAAAAGAAATTGTTTGTTGTTAGTTAAATTAATATTAATATTTTTAATTGTAATTAAACCAGTTCCATTATGATTAATTTTCATAAATGCATTATTTAAAGTAATTGAGCTATCAATATTTATACCATTACCATCAATAACAATATTTCTATTATCATTATTAGTAATATCTAATATTATTGGTTTATTAGTTAAATTATTATCATCATTAAAATCTGTTTTGAGTTTAATAATATCATTGTTTTTAGCACTATTAAAAGCATTTACTAATTCATTAGCACTACTTATTTCCATAGTACTAGCATTAATTGAATAACCAGAAAAAATCATCATTAAGATAAGTCCTAGTATTGTAAATTTAATTTTCATATAAATTTCTCCTACTTAATAAATTATTATTTATAATATTTTATCAAATATATATATAGATGATATGAATTATTTATGAAATATTTATTAAATATTAACAATAAATAAAAACTATTTCTCTATATTTTAGAAAAATAGTTAATTTTTTATATGGTCCCCAAGACCGGAGTCGAACCGGTACAAGTTTAACCTCGGCAGATTTTGAGTCTGCTGCGTCTACCAATTCCGCCACTTGGGGCCTTAATATTATAACATAAAAATTACTTGAATAGTAAATTAAAGATAAAGAATAAAATTGGAATAGATACAATAGAGAAAACATGACCTACAACGACTAAAGAAGAGGCAAGTTTAGTATCTTGCTTATATTCATAAGACATTGATATTAAAACTGAAAGTGAAGGCATACATGATTGAACTAAAATGACAATAGCTAGCGTTGCCTCTAATCTTTGTTTAAATATTAAAAGAATCATTGCCATTATTAAAGGAATAATAACCATTTTAACTCCTACTAAAATATGAGCTAAATGATTAGATAAAACATCTTTTAAATTATATTCATAAATTAACATACCCATAAAAATAAAAGCTAATGGCGTTGTCATTTGCCCTAAATCATGACAGACTAAATAAGGAAAAGTAGTCACACAATTAAAACCTATTAAATTAAAGATAATCATTAAGACAATTGCAATTATTAAAGCAATAGTAACTGGTGGAAATTTAAAACCATTAATCGTTGTAAATCTTCTCATACCTACAGTAGTAAATAATATATTATCTATCATATAATAAATGGTCGCATAAAATAAACCTTGAGTTCCAAAGACAGCTTCAAGTAATGGAAATGCTAAAAAGGCAGTATTAGAATGCAAAGCACCATTAAGATAAATAGATTTACTTTCATCAGTTAAACGATGATAAGAAGCAGATATTAAAGCAAAAATATAATTTAATAAATAAACCAATAATGCTCCAACAATAACAATTAAAACATTAAAAATAACATCTTTAGTAAGTTCAATTTTAACGTATGCTGCAATTATCATAGCTGGCAAAGCAATTCTATTTAATAATATTGTAATAATTTCTTTACCTTTATCAGTAAGAATATTTCTCTTCATAATAAAAATACCTAGTATAACAAAACAAACAATACTAGCTAATCTGTTTAATAATATTAAAGTATCTTGCATTTAAACACCTCGATAAATATTATATCATTACAAATGTAAATAAAAAAGACTATTAAGATATAGTCTTTCTTTATAAAACAAAGTAACTTGGATAATCAAGTTGACCAGCTAAATTTTTTGAGGCATCTTTTTCAATATCAAGAATTTGAAAATAACGATCTTCTATATCAAAAGGTAATTGATATTTATGAGGATTATATGGTTCAAAACCAAATCTTTGATAATAATGTTCACTACCTAAAACTGTAATGAATTTATATTCATGATGAGTCATCGCCTGAGAAATAGCTTTTTTAATTAAGGATGTACCAATGCCAGTATTTTGATATTTTTCTAAAACACTAACTGGCGCTAAACATAAAACATCTCTTTGTCCATTTAATAACATCGGACTAATAACTACATTACCTGCTAATTGACCATCGACAAAAGCAATATAAGAAATATAAAAATCACTAAATTCTTTTATATTATTAACTAATTTAGCTTCATTATCTTGTTTAAATGCTTTGACAATTAATGAATAAATTTCATCATCATATTCATGATTATCATCTTTAACAATTTCTATTTTCATAAAGACTCCTATCTTGATAATAATAAAATATTTTTAATATCATCAGTATTTAATTTAACAAAATTACCTTGCGTAATCGTATTATTACGTGTAGCTAATAAAGCTAATTCATCAATTTTATCTTCATTAATATTTAAATCTCTTAAAGTTAAAGGCATATTTAAACGTTTATAAAAATTAATTAAAGCATCAATACCTTTTAAAGCTGTTTTCTCTTTATCAAAGAAATCTTCTTCAACATTAAAAACACGAACAGCTAATTGAACAAAACGATCAACATCATGTTTGTAAACATATTTCATCCAATTAGGAAATAAAACAGCTAAACCTTCACCATGCGCTATTGAACTATCCATTCCACTTAATTCATGTTCAATCTGATGAGTAGCCCAATCTGTTTCACGTCCAACGCATAATGAATAATTATGAGCAACAGTACCAGCCCACATAATTTGAGCATATTTATCATAATCAGCCGGATTATCATAAACATATGGACCTAATTCGATAATACTTTTCATTACAGCTTCCATTTGATAGTCAGTAAGTTCAACATTTTTAGTATTAGTAAAATATCTTTCAAAAACATGAGCTAACATATCAACTAAACCATTTGCGACTTGATTCTTAGGTAGAGTAGCACATAACTCAGCATTTAAAATTGAGAAAACAGGATTAGGAAAACTAGCTCCTCTTTTTTCTAAAGTATCATCTTTAGTAATAACACTTCTAAAATTCATTTCTGTTCCAGTAGCTGGTAATGTTAAAATCGTACCAACAGGTAAAGAATCAGTACAAGTTAATCCTTTAGCATAAAAATCCCATACATCACCATTGTATTTTACACCACCACCAATAGCTTTAGCAGAATCAATAACACTTCCACCACCTACTGCTAAGATAAAGTCAATATCATTATCTTGACACATTTTAATACCTTCATTAATTAAAGATAATAAAGGATTAGGAACAACACCACCAAGTTCAAATATTTCTAAATCATTATCTTTTAAACTTTTAATAACTTGATCATAAAGACCAGATTTTTTTATACTGCCCCCACCATAATGTAAAAGAACTTTTTTTCCATACTTTTTAACTTCATCACCAACATTTTTTTGAGTATCTTTCCCAAATATTATTTTTGTTGGATTATAGTAAACAAAGTTATTCATTTTTATCTCTCCTTCACTTAGAAAATTATACCACAATAAATATTATAACGATGTATCTTTTAAGTAAATAAACAAAAAACGTTTCATTAATGAAACGTCTAAACATTACAATATAATAAATATAACATATAAATAAATATAAGTAACAATAATACTCATCAAAGTTACAAAGAAACCGCGAACTAAAAACTTAGTATAAGTAATATTAACTCCTTCTTTTTTAGCTATTCCAACAGCTACAACATTAGCACTTGCCCCTAAAATAGTTAAGTTTCCACCAAAGCAAGCACCAGCTGCTAAAGCATACCACATTAAATTAGCATTTTCATTAAATGTTGGAGCAACTTCTTTTAAGACGGGAATCATTGTCGAAACAAATGGAATATTATCAATAAAACCAGAGAATACAGCTGATACCCATAAAATCATTGAATAAGTACCTTCTAAATTGCCATGAGTAATATTCATAATAAAGTTAGCCATAATATCAATTGCTTTAACTTCTTCTAAAGCACCAGTTAGCATGAATAATCCCATAAAAAAGAAAATTGAAACCCAATCAACACTTTCATAAGCATATTCAATAACACTTTCCTTATTTCCATTAGTAATCATTAACATAACAAAAGCAACAAATAATGATAATAAAGCAGGATTAATACCAATAGTATCGCCAAAAATAAATAATAAAACTAAAACTAAAAGCACAACAATTGATATTTTCATTAATTTTTTATCTTTAATAAATTCATTTTCATCTAAGCGCATTATTTTATAAATAGCTTTTCTTTCATAACGATATGATTGTTTACGATAAAAAATAGTTAGTATAACAACACATAGAACAGTAATAATGATTACTAAGGGAACCATTACTATCGCAAAATCGACAAAAGGAATTCCTACTTGTTGAGAAATCATGGTATTAGGTGGATCTCCAACAATAGTCGCTGTTCCACCAATATTAGATAAAAATACTTGAAACATAAAAAAAGGAAAAGGACTTATTTTTAATATTCTAGTAATAGATAGAGTAACAGGTGCTAATAATAAAATTGTAGTAACGTTATTTAAAAACATACTAGCAATACAAGTTAATAAACCTAAACCAATAGCAATCCTTAAGGGATGCCCTTTACATAATTTAGCAATCTTAATGCCAAAATATTCAAACATACCACTAGTTCCCGCAATATTTACAATAATCATCATACCTATTAATAAGAATAAAGTATTCCAATCAATATACTTAGTAAGAGCTAAATCCCAGGGCATGATTTTTAAAACAATTAATAATAAGCCACCAATCATGGCTATAACACTACGATTAATCTTCTCTGAAATAATAATAGCATAGCAAATAACAAAAATAGCTAATGTAACTATAAGTTCCATATATAAATTTCTCTCCTTAAATTGCCAAAATAAATAGGAGTTAAACTCCTATTTCAATTAATCCTTTAATTTTACTAATCATTTGATGTAGTTTATTAGTTGCCTCAATAAACTTATTAATCAATGGATCTTTTTTTATCTGTTCATCATTAAAATTAGAATCAGTCAATCTTTCAAGATCAAGATTAGAATACTTAGAACTAACTTGTGATTTCAAGTTTGTATAAACTAAATATTCATTACTACTCTTAATTATTTTATTTATTTGAACAGCTTTATACTCAGCAGCATTCATTAGTCAACCAACTCTCCTTCCAATGAAAAACTTTTGACATCATTTATTTTAACATTAACTATCTTTCCAATCAACATTTTTGAACCTTTAAAATTAACTAATTTATTATGTTCACTATAACCACTTAAAACATCACTATTTTTCTTTGATGGACCATCAACTAAGACTTTAAGTGTTTTATTAAAAAAACGTTGATTGTTTTTTAAAAAATAACCATTAACTTTTTCATTAAGTATCGCTAGTCTTGCTTTTTTCTCATCTTCACCAACATTATCTTTCATTTTAGCTGCCGGTGTACCAGTACGTGGTGAAAAAGCAAAAGTAAAAGCATTATCAAATTGACAATAATCGACTAAAGCTAAAGTATCTAAAAAAGCCTCATTTGTTTCTTCAGGAAAACCAACAATAATATCGGTAGACATTGCGACATCAGTTTTTGCTTTTTTTAGTTTATCAAATAAAATTTTATATTCTTCTACACTATAACGACGTCCCATTTTCTTTAATACACCATTATTACCAGATTGAACTGGTAAATGAATAAAAGGCATAATATTATCATATTTACTAATAACATCAATCATTTCATCAGTAAAATCCCATGGATGACTCGTCATAAATCTAATACGAGGAATATTAGTTTTAGCAACATTTTCTAATAACTTCGCAAAACCATAACCTTTATTTAAGTCTTTTCCATAAGCATTAACATTTTGACCTAATAAAGTTATTTCTTGATAACCCTCTTTTATTAAATCATTAACTTCATCTAAAATATTTTCCATTAAACGAGATCGCTCTTTACCTCTAGTATATGGAACAATACAATAAGTACAAAATTTATCACAACCAAACATAATATTTACCCAGGCTTTAAATTTACTAGCTCGATTACTAGGTAAATTTTCAATAACTTGCCCTTCTTCACTAGTAACATCAACAATTATTTCCTTAGAATATAGAGCATCTAATAATAAAGAAGGTAAATTATTAATATTATGAGTTCCAAAGACTAAATCAAGATGTTGATATGAAGATAATATTTTCTCAATCGTTTTTTCTTCTTGCGCCATACACCCACATAAAGCAATTACTAAAGAAGGATTATCTCTTTTTAATTTCTTTAAACTACCTATTTTACCAAAAACTTTATTTTCTGCATTCTCTCTAATCGCACAAGTATTAAAAATAATAAAATCTGAATTATTTTCATCATAAGTTCTTTCATAACCAAGCAATTCTAAAATACCACTAATATTCTCACTATCTCTTTCATTAGCTTGACATCCATAAGTTTGAATTAAGTATTTTTTATTATTTCCATAGTTAACCATTTCATTGGGAATATAAATCTTATCTTCTATTATTTCAACATCTTTATTACTTCTTTTTTGGGCCTTTTTTAAATTAGGTTTGTTCTTTATCATTAAAATCCTCCTTAGGAATAAAAAAACTAAGCAAGGCTCAGTTTTTTTATATATTTAATTAGAATAGATATTAAACCATATCGATACATGTAACTGGACAAACACCAGTACAAGCAGCACATTCAATGCAACCATCGTTAACATGTGCTTTTCCTTCATCATTAATTTCAATAACTGATACAGGGCATGTTCCTACGCATGATCCACATCCAATACATTCTTCTTCTCTTACAAATGCAGGCATAACTCTAACCTCCTTTATAGAATTACTTAAATTAATAAGTAATTTAAGTATTTTTATTATACTATAAATCGTGAGTTATTCAATGTACTTTACTTGATTTTTTTATTAAAAAATGTATTTTTTTTCATTTAATTAAATTAACTATAAATAAACTATAAAATATTTAAAATTAGTATAAATTACTACTCAACTCCGATATAGAAGGAGTATAGTGGTTGTTGTCCATTAATCGTTTCTACTTCTAAATCATATTCTTCTTCAATAAAAGATTCTATATCATTTAATACTTCATCATCA
>JAISTP010000046.1 GCA_031272545.1 Bacilli bacterium
AGAAAATAATGTTTTAGATATTTATATGGTTATCAATAAAGAGTATTCATTATTAAAAGATGAATCATTAACTAATTACTTAATTAAGATGAATGAATTAAATAATTATGATATAAATAATTATAAACATATAAGTGATCGTCAATTAAATGAAATGAAGAAAGAAGAAAATATCTGTAATGAAGATATTAAATTTAATGATTTAATTACTAAATTAAATAAAGATGCTAGATTAAGAGCATTTTATGTCTATAATCATGCTAATTTAGAAGTAGATAAATTTATTCAAGAAATTAAAAAAGAAGATTATCAACCTAGTAAAGATATTCTTATAGCATTGTCTTTAGCCCTACATTTTAATAGTATGGATTTAATAGATTTATTAAATATTTATCATTTTAAATTAGATTATAATAATAATAGAGATATGATTATTTTATATTGTTTTGAAAATAATATTTATAATATTAATCAAGTTAATAGATTATTATTTATTAACGATCATGCTCAATTAGTTAATAATAAATAAGTACATTTAACTTGTAATAGTCGTTATAGTTTAATAATTATAAATAAAAGAAAGAAGTGATTTTATGAAGAAGATTATAACTTTAGTTTTAGTTATCTTATTAGTTGGATGTTCTAGTACTAAAAAAGAAGATAATGATACTAATAACCAAACTAATAATTCTACACAAAAAAGTAGTGTAGTTGATTTAAATAGTAGAGCTAATGATTTTATTAAACTACTTGAAATAGATGGTATTAAAGATATGAAAGTTAGTGAAATTAAAAACAATAATATTATTCTTAAAAATAAACAATGTCAAATAGATATAACATTTAAAGATAATAAAGTATCATATTTAAAAAGTAGTATGATTGATAATTCTAATGATGATTATTCATGTGTATTTAGAACTATTTTTCAAGATAAAGATTTAGTTGGGACAGATAAAAATAAATTAGAGGATTTTATGAATAAATTTAGAGATAATAAAGAATTTACTTATGATAATTTAACTATAAAAAATGATTTTTATAATTTAGAAGTTGAGGTAAAATAATGAAGGAAGTAATTATTAAAAATAGAAATAATAGAAATATTAATTTAGTTTGTTACGAAGTGGATAATCCAAAAGCAATAATTATTTTAGTCCATGGTGCTAGTGAGCATATTAAAAGATATGAAGAATTAGCTATATTTTTAAATAAATATCAAATTAATGTTTATGGGTATGATCATTTAGGACATGGTATTAATTTAAATAAAGAATTAAATAATATTTATTTTAATGATGGTAATGCTCATATTGATTTAATTACTGATTTAGAAGATGTATGCTTACATGTTTATACTCATAATACTTCATTACCTTTGTTTGTTTTTGGTCATTCAATGGGTAGTTTAATAGTAAGAGGTTTAGCTATTCTAACAAGGCTTAATATTGATGGTATGATTATATGTGGTAGTATGAATCCTAATATAAAAACAATTAACTCAGGTTTAATATTAGCTTCTTTAATCACTAAATTAGAAGGTAAAAAAAGAGCAAGTAAATTACTTAATAAGATAGCTTTTGGAAGTTTAGAAAAAAGAATATCTTATAATCAAGATAATATAAATAAATATAAACTTGATAATTGTTGTGGTTTATTGTTTTCTAATAAAGCAATAATTGATTTACTAGAGTTAACTAAATTAGTTAGTGATAAAGCTAATATTTGTTTAATGAGTAAAACTAAATATTTCTTTATTAGTGGAGAAGATGATAAATTTAGTGATAACACTAAACAAGTACAAGAAGTTATTGATTATATGAAAACAAATTGTTTTGATGTTCAATATAAGTATTATGCTAATGCTAGACATGAAATATTAATGGAAGCTAGTAAAGAAGAAGTAATGAATGATATTGTTAATTTTATTAATAATACAATTGAATAATTTATCTTTAACACTTTATAAAATAAAAATCCTTAAATATACTGTATTTATCACTAGTTTAAGGATTTTTAGTTATTTTAAAATAGCGTAATATTTAGATATATTATATTTATAAAAGACTATTATTATTAAATTTTAACATAATTATAATTCATTTATTATTTACATAATTAATAAATAATGTTAGAATTAATTAAAAATTTTAACTATATGGTATTATTGCGAATAGGGGTATTATTATGCAGTTTCTAAATATTAAAAGAATATTATGCACTTGTTTAATAGTGTTTTCTTTTATTATTTGTTCTTATCCTATTAAAGCAGCTAGTGATATTAAAATTATTCAAGATAGTACTGATTTATCTCTTCCTTTAAAAGATTTTATCTATGTTGGTGAAAGAATGGACTGGGATGTATTAGAAGATGGTCTTGGTATTGGTGGTTTAAATTCCGAAGGTTATACTTGGTCTAGTAGTGATGAAAGTGTTGTTAGTATTGAAACTAGTGAAGATGGTATTATCTATGGTATTTTAGTAGCTCATAAAAAAGGCAGTGCTATTATTAGTGTTAAAGATAGTAATGGTAATACAGCTAGTGCTAAAATTAGAATCAAACAACCATGTACTTCAATAAGTATTAATGGTAATACTAATCTTGTTTTAAATAAAACAAGTCAATTAAAAGCTAGTATTAATCCTAGTACTACTGATGATATTAATAATGGGGTTGTGTGGTCTAGTTCTAATAATAGTATTGTTAGTATTGATTCAAAAGGTAATATAAAAGGTTTAAAATTAGGTAGTGCTACTATTAGTGCTACTTTTTATAATGAGAATCGTTTTAATAATAATGTAGTAGTAGAAAAAATAGTTAAAAGTATTAAGATTAATGTTATTAGACCACCAGTAGAAAGTATTAAACTAAATTATTCTAAACTAATACTTTATCCTAATAATACTATTACTTTAAAAGCTAGTATTAAACCTAGTAATGCTAGTAATAATATTACCTATCAAAGTAGTAATTCTAAAATAGTAAAAGTAGATAGTAAGGGCAAGCTTACAGCTTTAAGCAATGGTAGTGCTACTATAATAGCGAGGATTAATAATAAATCAGCTCAAATAAAAGTATTAGTTTATACTCCAGTAACTAAACTAAGTATGCCAATAACTAAGGTACTACCTTTAAAACAAAAGATTAATCTTAAAGCAAGTATTACTCCTAGTAAAGCTAGTGGTTATACTTTAAAGTATACTAGTTCTAATAAAAAATATGGTAGTGTTAATAATAAAGGATTAGTTAAAACTTATAATAAACAAGGCAGTTTCTTTTTAAATGCTAGTGCTAGTAATATTAAACCTAGTATTACTAAACAAGCTAAGAGTGTTAGTAATAAAACTTTAATTAAGTATTTATCAAAAAGTAACACCATTTAAAGCTTTAATTAAGAAAAAGAATGTTGTTTTGTATGTTGGAGTTTATAATCATAATAATACAAGTAATAATTATTTAAAGAAGTATAATAAAACAATTAAGACTAGTAATTATCAAGTACAAGTCATAGGTAGTTGTAATGATTATTATTATGTTAAAAGTAATTATGGTTATGGTTTTATTAAGAAAAGTGATCTAATTTATTTTACTATTTCTAATACTAAGAATAATATTAAGATAAAAAGTAGTAAAAATATAACTATTAAAGTATATAATGGTAGTAGTATTAAGATAAGTAATACTAATCATAAAGTTAAATATACTTTAATTAAGAAGAAAACTAGTAAAACAAGTAATAATCAAAAAGTAACTACTTTAACTTATAAGATAACTGCTTTAAAAGAAGGTTTTAATAAAACTAAGATAGCTTATAAAAGTTTAACTAAGTATCATTATGAATCTAACTATCAAGTAGTAAATAATATTGAAGGTTTTACTAATAAAGATAGTACTAAATATCAAGTAGCTAGTAATAGTAAAGATACATTAAATAAGATTAATAAATATAATAAAGTAATTATAGTAGGAAAAAGTAATAAGTATTATTATGTTAAAAAAGATAATAAATATTTTTGGATATTAAGTAGTAATATCAGTTATCTTAATTTAAGTAATACTAATATTAAGATGTATCGCTTTCAAAATAAAAGCATTAATGCATATTTAGTTAATAGTAATAAAGACAATAATATTAAAGCTAAAAGTAGTGATACTAAAATAGCTAGTTTAAGTTTAAAAAGTGGTAGTAATAAAAAAGTGATAAGTATTAAAGCTAAGACATACACTAAACAAGGTAAATATTTATATATAACTATTTATTATAATTATTATAAAAGTTATAATATTAAAAGAGTAATAAAAGTAAAGATAGATAATAGTAGTTTAAGTGTTAATAAAAGTAAAGTTTATTTACTAAGATATTTCTTAAATAATGATCAATACCAATTAAAAGCAAGTGTAAGTCATATTAGGAATGCTAAGATAATATGGAAATCAAGTAATCCTAAAATAGCTAGTGTAAGTAGTAATGGCTTAGTAAAAGCTAAAAGTATCGGTAGTACCACGATAAGTGCTAACTATCAAGGTTTAAGTAAGAAAGTAGCAGTTATAGTCGTTAATACGACTAAAGCAAATGCGGAGTTTGTGAAAAAAGGTGGCTTTAATTTTGATGCTAGTCAAGGAATATTCTATTCACCAGTAAATTGTTGGCAACGATATACAGGTTATAATGATTTATATGATAAAGTGTTTGATTTAGGAGATTGGATAACTAGTAAAGTTAGTAATAAATTTAATGTAACTAATAAGAAGTTTATAACTACATTCAAATCCAGCGGTAAAGAATGGCGCATTGAAGGATGGAAAGGTAATTATATGAATATGGGTGTAGGTGGTGAAGTAGGAGAATATTATCGAAATAAAAATTCAATTATAAAACATTATAAAGCTATTTCTAATAATGACATGAGTTATATGCAATTTTCATTATATAATCAAAATCAATTATTATTTACTAGAGGTCCACAAGTCCATTGGTGGATTAATGGTTTTAAACCTGGTATTGGTAGTATCTCTAAAGAGAATTTAAGAATGAGTAATATTAAGTTAACTTTTAAAGATAAAGATGTCGCAAAAGCATTTTTTGAATCAGTTAGAAATGAACAAGGAATTAAACCGTATTATATTAATAGTTATACTATAGGATTTAATTGGGATTAAGGAGAGAGTTATGAAAAATATAAATATAAAAAAAATAAAAAAGCTTTCAGTATTTGTTTTATTAGTAATATGCTGTGTAGGATGTAAACACAAAGCTATTACTGATGAATATTATTATATTATTTTTAAAGAGAATAGTAATCTAGAAGTAGTTAAGGAAAATATTGAAGATGATAATATCGGTGTTAATGATTTAATTTATAATAAGTTTATTAATAAAAATGTTACTCCTTTATTTTTAACAATAGTTGATGATGTTAATCCACATATTTCTGATTATTTACTAGAAAAAAAAGCTAATCCTAATCTTGCCTATGATGATCAAACATTATTAATGGTAATTAATAATCCTGATTATGTAGAAACAAATGTTGGAGTAGAGTTTGAAAAGAAATTAATAAAATATGGTGCTGATGTCAATATAAAAGATAAAAAAGGATATACTGCTTTAGATTATGCCGTTGAAAATAGAATGGATTATGAATCAATAAAATTACTAATTGATAATAAAGCAGTAATTTCTGAAAAAACAATAACTTTATTAGAAAAAAATTATAGTCAATATGTTGATAGTAATCGTTATACTATACCACAAATAATTATTAATACAGCTAAAAAACAAGGTTATAAATTTGATGAAAACAATTTATTTCAAAATATAGTTCTAGGTAATAGTGATAAAGTTTTAGAATTAATTAAAAAAGATAGTAATTATGATAAAACTTTAAATTATTATATTGTAGCTTTTGATAATGCTAAATGTTTAGATTATTTAATCAAACAAGGATTTAAGATAGATAGTAAAGATGAGTCTAATAATACTTTAATGTGGATAGCATCTACTACTGGTAATTTAGAAGTAATAAAAGATTTAGTAAGCAAAGGATTTAACTTAGATTTTTCCAAAACATATCTACCAGAAGACTTTGATCCATTAAAACAATCAATTATATCTAATCATATTAATGTAACAAAGTATTTTTTAGAAAAAGGAGTTAAATTTAATATAGATAAAAAACTAGGATATGATAGTAGTTTAGGCGATGGAATGGCACCAGATGATAGTATTCAAGGTGCAATATATAATAACAATATGGATATGTTAAAATTAATTATTAAGTATAATTACCCAATAAATAAGAATGTACTATATAGAGAGATAATGTATTCAATTAGAATAAACAATATAGAAGCTATTAAATATTTTTTAGAATTTAAACCAAATTTAAATTATATTGATAAAAGATATAGTTATAACATATCAATTGTAGATGAAGCCACAATTTCTGGGAGTTATGATAGTTTAAAATTATTGGTGGAACATGGAGCAAAATTAGAAAAAAATAATACTGATATTCTACGTGATGCAGTTAATTCAGGAGATATAAATAAGGTTAAATTTCTAATAGAAAATGGTGTCTCTGTTAATTCAAGAGAACCAAATGAGGATGGTAGTGAACCAGAACCACCAATAGTAGTAGCAAATGATTATGGCTATTTTGATATAATGAAATACCTTGTGGAACATGGAGCTAATGTCAATAATGAAGAAGAAAATCTTGTTTTATATCAAGCAAGTTATAGTTATCGTATTTTACAATATTTAATTGATCAAGGTGCAGGAATTAATTATATTGATCTAGAAGATGGTTCAACTCCGTTAATGATTGCAATACAAAATGGAATAGATAAGAATGTAGAAATATTACTTAAAGCTAAAGCAGATACAAGTATTAAAGATAAAAAAGGTAAAACAGCTTTAGATTATGCGAAAGAGAGTGGTAATAAGAAAATTATTAAATTAATGGAAGAATATACTAAGAATTAAGTTGTTGTTTAAATAATAATTTATCTTTAACACTTTATAAGATAAAAATCCTTAAATATACTGTATTTATCAGTACTTTAAGGATTTTTAGTTATTTTAAAATAGCGTACTATTTTATTCTTCTTTTAGGTATTCTTTAATATCAATATCTTCATCATAATTTATATTATTAAAACCAAAACCATTAATCTTTAAAAATTCTTCTTTAAAGAAATGATAGTCAATAGTACTAAGTAAATTATTATTTACTTCATGATTTAATAATATATTTACTTCATTTTGAATAGTATCATCTAATTCAAAACTATCTAGTCTTACAATATCATTATCATCTTTTAATATGTTATTTCCATAAATCATATCATTAAATAAACGATAGATATGTTGTGATATACTTTCATATTGATGATGTTCTTTCATAACTTTAAATAATGCGGACATGTATAGTGGTACTGTTGGAATATAAACACTTGCTTTAGTTACTACAGATTTAGCACTTACAATATAAGATTTACCTTGATATTTATTTAATATTTTATTAATATCAATATTCTTTTTCTCTAGATCTCTTTTAGCTTGACCAATAGTACCATCTTTGTAAATAGGATAGGTACTAGGTGCTCCAATATAAGTATAAGCTATTGCTTTAACATTTTCATTTAATACTTGTGCTTCATCTAATGTCTTAATCCATAATAAATAATCTTCTCCGCCCATTACTTTAATGGTGTTATTTATTTCTTCTTGACTAGCAACTTGGATACTTTTCTCAATAATTTTATCTTTTCCAAGATCTATTGTATAACCATGATATTCTTCTTTAATTGGTTTTAAACTTGAAACATATTTTTCTTTAGTAATTGGATCTATTCTTACTGAAGAGGCAACACTATAAACTATTAAATCTATTTTAATATTATTAGTTGTAAAAAATCTTATTACTTCTTGTTTAGTTTCATTTGAAAAACAATCACCATTTAAATCAAAAGTATCTAAATTATTAGCTTCACAATATTTATTAAAAAAATAATTATTATAATAACCAGCACTACCTAATCTTTTAGTTGTTGGTTCTTTTTCATAAAAAACATTATAAGTAAAAGCTTTATTTTTACTAGCTAAAACTATTCTTGATGCTAAACCATAACCACTACTACCTCCAATAATTAATACATTTAAAGGTAATGTCTTTAAAGAACTATTATTTTTAATGTCATTGATTTGACTAAGAATATTTTCTTTACATCCTAAAGGATGAGTATTTAAAGCAATATTATCTCTAATTAATGGTTTTATTATCATATTGAAATTCCTTTCTTGACTTTATTAATACATTATAATATAATTTTGTTTGACATTCAAACTATTTGAATATCAAACTATTAATACTTATAGTTTAAGGATGATGATAAATGGATATTAATAAAATAAAAGAATTAGTAAATATACTTGAAAATTCTTCATTAACTAGTTTAGAAATTGAACAGGATGATATGAAAATTAAATTAGGTAAAGAAATAGAAAATAAAGTTATTTCAACTAGCAATAAAATAGATAATAAATTAATAAAAGATGTAGTAGAAGTTAAAGAAGATAGTAATAAACAAACAATTAATTCACCTTTAGTAGGTACTTTCTACAGTAAGCCATCACCAGAAGAAAATGATTTTGTACAAGTAAATCAAAAAATTAATAAAGGTGATGTCATTTGTATTATTGAAGCAATGAAAGTTATGAATGAAATTAAGGCTGAAAAAGATGGCATTATTAAAGAAATATTAGTAGCTAATGAAGAATTAGTTGAATTTGATCAACCATTATTTGTTATAGAGTAGGGATAATATGTTCACAAAAATATTAATAGCTAATCGTGGTGAAATAGCATTAAGAATCATTAGAGCTTGCCAAGAACTTAATATTCTAACAGTTGCTGTCTATTCGATATGTGATAAAGATTCGTTACATGTTAAGTTTGCGGATGAAGCAGTTTGTATTGGTAATAATCCTAGTAGCGACAGTTATTTGAATATTAATAATATTCTTCAAGCTGCCATTAATACACAAGCAGAAGCTATTCATCCTGGTTTTGGTTTTTTAAGCGAAAATGCGGAATTTGCTAGACAATGCGAACAATTAAATATTAAATTTATTGGTCCTCAAGCAGATGTTATAAATTTAATGGGTGATAAAAATAATGCTCGTCAAACAATGATTAAAGCTGGAGTTAAAGTAGTTCCTGGTTCTAATGGTATTGTTAGAAATAAAGATGATGCTTATGCTCAAGCTAAATTAATTGGTCTACCTATCATTATTAAAGCAAGTGCTGGTGGCGGTGGTAAAGGTATGAGAATTGCTTATGAATTATCGCAAGTTAAAGATTGTTTTGAAAAAGCCCAATTAGAAGCTAAAAAAGCTTTTAATAGTGATGAGATGTATATTGAAAAATATATTGAAAATCCTCGTCATATTGAGGTACAAGTAATGGGTGATGAGTATCATAATTACTTTCACTTATTTGAAAGAGAATGTTCTATTCAAAGAAATAATCAAAAGATGATTGAAGAAGCACCTGTTGAAAATATCAATGATAGTACTAAAAAAGCATTATATGATAATGCCTTAAAAGCTTGTCAAGCAGTTAATTATACTAATTTAGGAACAGTAGAATTTGTTATGGACAAAGAAGAGAACTTTTATTTTATTGAGATGAATACAAGAATTCAAGTAGAACATCCAATAACTGAAGAGATAACTGGTTTAGATTTAATTAAAATGCAGATATTGATTGCGGAAAATAAAAAAATTCCTTTTAAACAAGAAGATATTAAATGTAATGGCCATGCGATAGAAATGAGAATTAATGCCGAAGATCCAAAAAATAATTTTGCGCCTTGTCCTGGTCAAATTAAAGCCTTACATTTTCCAGGTGGTAAAGGTATTAGAATTGATAGTGCTATCTTTCAAGGTTATACAATACCACCATATTATGATAGTATGATTGCTAAAGTAATTGTTCATGGTAGAGATAGAGATGAAGCTTTAGAAAAAGCGATACGTAGTTTAACAGAAATTGATATAGAAGGAGTTAAAACTAATATTGATTTTCAATTAGATATCTTATTAAATGAGAATTTTCTTGATAATAAATATAATACTTCATTTATTCAAGAGATGTTAAAGGAGGATAATAATGTTTAATAGATTAGCTAGTAAAAAAGAAAAAGCAGGACGTAAGAATAAAGCTAAAATAAATAACGAAGCTAAGAAAATAGATATTCCTGATAATCTATATCTTAAATGTCCTCAATGTAAAAAGACAATTAATAAAAATGATCTTAGTACTAATTATTATAAATGTCCTTATTGTAATCATCATTTTCGATTAAAAAGTAAACAACGCATTAATTTAATATTTGATACTTTTAAAGAATTTGATGATGTTAGATATGAGTCTGATCCTTTAAAATTTCCTAATTATTTAGATAAAATTAAAGATTTGCAAAATAGTGAAGAAATTAATGAAGCTGTAGTAACAGGTAATGCGAATATTAATGGTATTAATGTTATTGGTATTGTTATGGATAGTTATTTTTTAATGGGTAGTATGGGTCATGTTGTTGGTGAAAAAATAACCAGAGCTTTTGAAAAAGCAATTACTTTGAAATGTCCTATTGTTATGTTTAGTGCTTCAGGTGGAGCTAGAATGCAAGAAGGAATGATTTCCTTAATGCAGATGGCTAAAACTAGTGGAATAGTAGAAGTATTTAATGAAAAAGGTGGATTATTTATTAATGTTCTAACTGATCCTACGACAGGTGGAGTAAGTGCTAGTTTTGCGATGTTAGCTGATATTATTTTAGCTGAACCAAATGCTTTAATTGGTTTTGCAGGACCAAGAGTTATCGAACAAACAATTAAACAAAAATTACCAAAAGGATTTCAAAGAGCAGAATTTGTTTTAGAAAAAGGTTTTATTGATAAAGTAGTTGATCGTCAAGATTTAAAGAAAATGATTTATCAACTCTTATTACTACATGGAGTAAAAAAATGAAAAAGAGAATTAAAGAATTAGAAAAAGAAATAGCTTCTTTAGAAAAAGAAGGTTTAGATACAACTTCTTTAAAAAAAGGGTTAAAAATATTAAAAAAAGAATATCATGCGACCTTAAGTGATTGGCAAAGAGTTCTAATAGCTCGAGATATTAATCGCCCAACAAGCTTAGATTATATTAATAATATCTTTGATAATTTTATTGAATTACATGGCGATCGTTATTATGGCGATGATAAAGCAATAGTTGGTGGAATTGCTTATTTAGATAAGATGCCTGTTACTATTATTGGTGTTCAAAAAGGTCTTGAAGCTAAAGAAAATGTTGAAAGAAACTTCGGCATGCCTCATCCTGAAGGCTATCGTAAAGCGATAAGATTAATGAAACAAGCTAATAAGTTTAAAAGACCTATCATTACTTTTGTAAATACTCCGGGAGCTTATCCTGGTTTTGGAGCTGAACAGCGTGGTCAAGGCCAAGCTATTGCTTCAAGTATTGTTAATATGATGAACTTAGAAGTACCAATCATCAGTATTATTATTGGTGAAGGAGGCTCTGGTGGCGCTCTTGCTTTAGCTGTTGCTAATCAAGTATGGATGTTGGAAAATTCTATTTATTCTATTTTATCACCTGAAGGGTTTGCTTCTATTTTATATAAAGATGCATCGAAAGCTAGTGAAGTAGTAGAAACGATGAAAATAACTGCTGATGCATTATACGAAATGGATATCATTGATTATATTATTAGTGAGGGTGATGATGGGATCAATGATAACTTTAATAAAGTATGTAATGATATTAAAAGAAGATTAAAAAAAGAATTAAGTACTTTAATTAAATTAAAAGGAAGTACTTTACAAAAACAACGCTATGAAAGATTTAGAAAATTTTAAGGGGGTGAATTATGAAAGCAAGAATAATTGATGTTGGTAAGTATGTTCCTAATCTATCAATATCTAATGAAGATTTTACTAAAATAATGGATACAAATAATGAATGGATAGTTCAAAGAACAGGGATATCATCAAGACATTTTAGTGAAATAAACACTTCTGAAATGGCTTATCAAGCAGTTCTTAATTTATTAGAAAATACCAAATTTAATAAAGAAGATATTGAAATAATTATTGTATGTACTTGTACACCCGATGCTTATAGTCCTAGTGTTGCTAATTTAGTAAAAAAGAAATTAAAATTATCAAAAGATATTCCTTCATTTGATATTAATGCTGCTTGTTCAGGATTTATCTATGGTTTAAAAGTAGTTCAGGGATTAATAGAGAGTGGTTTATATCAAAATATAATTTTAGTAGGTAGTGAAAACTTAAGTAAATTATTAAATTTTGATGATCGTAGTACCGCTGTATTGTTTGGTGATGGAGCTGGTGCGATCTTAGTACAAGGAAGTAATCAAGGTATTATTGATACTCTTATTTATAATAAAGATGATATCAATGGTGCTATTAATATTCCAAATGGTATTAATATTGAAACACCTTTTACTAATAATCAATGTAGTGGTCCTGCTCATATTCAAATGAAAGGACAAGATGTCTTTAAATTTGCGACAAAAGTATGTATTAATATGCTTAAAGAAATTGTAGTTAAAAACAATTTAACTTTTAATGATATAAAGTGTATTATTCCTCATCAAGCTAATTTAAGAATTATTGAATATGCAATAAAAATGTTAGGTATTAATAAAGATAAGTTTGTAATAACATTAGAAAGTTTAGGTAATACATCTTCGGCTAGTATTCCTATTGCCTTAGATAGTATAAAAAAAGAATTAAAAAAAGGTGATAAACTAATATTTGTGGCCTTTGGTGGCGGTTTAACTTATGGAGTTAGTTTATTAGAATGGTAAATAAAATTGAAAGGAAAGATGAAAAATGAAAGAAAAAATAAAAGGAATTATTAAAGATATTTTAGATATTGAAGAAAGTGATATTAAAGATGATGCTTTAATCGTTGACGATTTAGGTGCTGATAGTATTGCGGTAATGGAAATAGTTATGGAAATTGAAGATGAGTTTGATGTAGAAATAGATACAGAAACAATTCCTAACTTTAAAACCATTAATGATATTGTCGCATATTTAGAAAAGTAAGATGAAAATTGGATTTATCTTTGCTGGGCAAGGCAATCAATATCAAGGTATGGGACAAGATTTATATGAAAAGTATCCTCTTGTTAAAGATTATTTTAATAAAGCTAATATGATTCTTGGTTATGATTTATATAATATATGTTTAAATAATCCTGATAACAAATTAAATGATACTATTTATACCCAACCTGCTCTTGTAACTTTAGATCATTGTCTTTATAAATTATTAGAAATTAATAATATTAAACCTCATATTATAGCTGGTTTATCTTTAGGAGAATATAATGCTTTGTGTGCTAGTGATGTAATTACATTTGAAGATATGATTAATATTATTAAGCAAAGAGCTTTAATTATGAGTAATGCTTTTAAAAAAGATAGTACAGGTATGGCTGCTATTTTAAAAGCTAATCCTCATGAAGTAGAACAACTATTAAAAGATAATTTTAATAATGAAGTCGCAATATGTAATTATAATACTGATGATCAAGTAGTAATTGGTGGTTATAAAGATTGTTTAAATGATGCTATATCATTTTTAAAAGAACGAGGATATAAAAGAATTATTCCTCTACAAGTAAGTGTTGTTTCGCATATGAATTTACTTAATAAGGCAAGCGATTTATTAAAGGAAGAATTAGAAAAATATCATTTTAATATACCTAAATATTTATTTATTAATAATATCAATGCAACATTTCAAGTAGATAATTTTGTACCTAGTCTTGCTAGACAAATATCTTGTCCTACAAAAATGGCTCAAACTATTAAGTTGATGTTAGAAAATGATATTGATACTTTTATTGAAATTGGCCCTAAAAAAACAATTAGTAGTTTTATAAAAAGTATTGCTTCTAAACAAGATAAAGAAATTAAAATATTTAATGTTTATGATGATAAAACATTATTAGAAACAATTAATGAAATAGGTGATATTAATGGATAAAATAGCTATCGTTACTGGAGGAACTACTGGTATTGGTTTAGGAATAACTAAAGCTTTATTAAAGAAAGATTATTTTGTTATTGTAACTAATTATGGTCTAGTTAATGAAGAATTAATTAATGATTTAAAATTAAGTATCAAAGATAATTTTAATAAATTAACTATTATTGATTGTGATGTTACTAAGGAAGAAGATGTCAATAAATTATTAGCTAGAGCTTTAGAAATGTCTTTTGATATTGATATCTTAGTTAATTGTGCAGGAATAACTAATGATATGTTATTAATGAAAATGACTAAAAATGATTTTACTAAAGTAATAGATGCTAATTTAGTTGGTACCTTTAATATGTGCCAAGTAATAAGTAAGAAAATGATTAAACAAAAATATGGTCGTATTATTAATATTAGTTCAGTTATAGGTGAGATAGGTAATGTTGGCCAAGCCAATTATGCCGCAAGTAAAGCTGGGGTTATTGGTTTATCTAAGTCAATTGCTAAAGAATTAGGTTCACGAAACATTACCGTTAATTGTGTTGCACCTGGTTTTATAAAAACTAGTATGACTGAAAGTTTAAAAGAAGATATTGTTAATAATATGATTAAACAAGTACCAGTAAAAAGATTAGGTGAAATTGAAGACGTTGTTAATTTAGTAATGTTTTTAGCTCAAAAAGAAACATCATATATTACAGGACAAGTAATAAATGTATGTGGTGGAATGGTAATGTAAGGAGTTGCTTATGGAAAAAAGAGTAGTAGTAACAGGAATGGGTATCGTTTCTTGTTTAGGAAATGATTGTGAAGTTGCTTTTAATAATGCAATTAATGGTGTTAATGGAATTAATGAAATAACAAATTTTGATACTAGTGAACTTAAAGTTAAAATAGCAGCTCAAGTCAAAGAATTTGATGCTAGTAAGTATATGAGTAAAACAGAAATAAGAAGACAAGATTTATTTAGTCAATATGCTGTTTATGCTTCATGTGAAGCATTTGAAGATGCAAAATTAAAAGATATTAATCCTTTAGACATTGGTGTTATTATTGGTAGTGGTATTGGGGGAATCAATACATTTGCTAAAGATTTAGAAATAGGTTTTAATAAAGGATTACATAAAATTCCTCCAATGTTTATTCCAATGATTATTCCTAATATGGCAGCAGGGAATGTCGCAATTAAATTAAATGCTCAAAATCATTGTACTTGTGTTTCAACAGCTTGTTCTAGTGGAACTAATGCTATTGGTGATGCTTATAAATGGATTGCTCAAGGTAATGCTAAAGTTATGATAGCAGGTGGTAGTGAAGCTAGTATTTGTCCACAAGGAATAGCTGGCTTTACTTCTTTACAAGCTTTAAGTACTAGTAATGATATTAATCGTGCTAGTATTCCATTCGATAAAGATCGTGATGGCTTTGTTATTTCTGAAGGGGCAGGTATTTTAATTCTAGAAGAGTTAGAACATGCTAAGGCTAGAAATGCTCATATCTATTGTGAAGTAGTAGGTTATGGTTCAACTTGTGATGCTTATCATATAACTTCACCTAGTGGTACAGGTGCAATTAATGCTATGAAATTAGCTTTAAAAGATGCTAATTTAAAACCAAAAGATATTGATTATATTAATGCTCATGGTACTGGAACACCATTAAATGATAAGTTTGAAACAATGGCTATTAAAGAAGTATTTAAAGATTGTCTAAATGATTTAAGTATTTCATCAACTAAATCAATGACTGGTCATGCATTAGGCGCTGCTGGTGCTATT
>JAISTP010000010.1 GCA_031272545.1 Bacilli bacterium
TCTTTCTTTTCTTCTTTAAATTCTGGTTTAGGTAAAAGTGCTTTAGCTGAGACATTAACACGACCACGATCATCAATTTCAATAACCTTTACTTTTACAATATCGCCTTCTTTTAAAACATCTTCTACTTTTTCTACTCTAGTATGAGATATTTTAGAAATATGAAGTAAAGCTTCAGTACCAGGAAATAATTCTACAAAAGCGCCAAATTTTTCAATTTTAACAACTTTTGCATCATAAATTTCACCTACTTTAGCTTCTCTAACAATATCTAAAATAATTTGTTTAGCATTATTAATATCATCACGATTTGAATGATAAATAATTACTTTTCCATCATCTTCAATATCTATTTTTACATTGTTACTTTCTTCAATAATTTTATCAATCATTTCACCACCACGACCAATAACTTCTCTAATTTTTTTAGGATCAATCATAAAAGTATCCATCTTAGGAGCATATTGTGAAACATCATCACGAGGAGCATCAATTGTCGCTAACATATTTTCTAAAATATGAAATCTTCCTATTTTAGCTTGAGCTAAAGCTTCTTGAAGAATTTCACGATTAATACCAGTAATTTTAATATCCATTTGTAAAGCTGTAATACCATTTTTAGTACCAGCAACTTTAAAGTCCATATCACCTAAATGGTCTTCCATACCTTGAATATCACTTAAAATAGTATAATCATCATCTTTTTTTATTAGACCCATAGCAATACCAGCAACTGGTTCTTTAATTGGAACACCAGCTGCCATTAAAGACATTGTACCAGCACAAATACTAGCTTGGGAAGTTGAACCATTAGATTCAACAATTTCACTAACAACACGTACTGTATATGGAAATTCATCAATAGATGGCATAACTTGAGCTAAAGCTCTTTCACCTAAAGCACCATGTCCAATTTCACGACGACCAGGAGCTCCCATACGACCAGTTTCTCCTACTGAATAAGGAGGGAAATTATAATGTAACATAAAATGTTTTTGTTCTTCTTCACTAATACCATCTAATATTTGATATTCATTTAAAGCACCTAAAGTAGTAACACTAATACATTGTGTTTCACCACGAGTAAACATAGCACTACCATGAACTCTAGGCAATAAATCAACTTGTGAATTTAAAGGTCTAATTTCATCTTTATTACGTCCATCTGGTCTAATCTTATCAATTGTAATTTGTTTACGAACATGTTCTTTTAAAACATCATGAAAAGCTTCTTTAACTTGTTTAATTACTTTCTTCTTTTCATCTTCATTTTCATATTCTTTATTTTCATAAATTTCGACTAATTCATCAACAATAGCATTATTAGCATCATTTTTTTCTTTTTTAGTAAATATTTTATTTGCTTCAACAATCTTTTCTTTACAATAATCTTTGACAAATGATTCAATATCTTTATCAATTTCATAAAGTTCAACTTCCATTTTTTCTTGACCAATTTCATTAATTATTTTTTGTTGGAAATCACAAAGCATTTTAATATGAACATGTCCAAACATGATAGCTTCAAGCATTTCATCTTCACTAACTTGTTTAGCACCGGCTTCAACCATATTGATTGCTTCTCTAGTTCCAGCAACAGATAAGTCAATTAAAGAACGTTCACTTTCTTCAACACTAGGGTTAATAATATATTTACCATCAACATAACCAACATGCACGCCAGCAATTGGGCCATCAAAAGGAATATCAGAAATACCTAAAGCTAAAGATGAACCTAACATGGCACTCATATCAGCAGGAATATCAGGATTAACACTCATAACTGTATTAACTAATTGCACTTCATTTCTAAAACCTTCCGCAAACAAAGGTCTAATTGGTCGATCAATTAAACGAGCACTCAAAGTCGCAAATTCACTTGGTCTACCTTCTCTTTTTAAAAATCCTCCTGGAACTTTACCAACAGAATATAATTTTTCTTCAAAAGTAACTGTTAATGGGAAGAAATCTAAATCTTTAGCTTGTTTACTAGCAACCGCAGTAGACAAAACAACAGTATCTTCATATCTAACTAATACGGCACCATTAGCTTGTTTAGCTATTTCTCCTATTTCGACAGTTATTGTTCTACCACAAAAATCTAAACTATAACTTTTTTTCATAATGTCTATACCTCTTACATTTCTTTTTCTCTTACATTTTTTTATCTTAATAATTATAGCATATGCAACATATTAAATAAATAATTTATTAATATTATAATGTTTCATAAAGTATATTAATTTATTAAAAAACAGTTAATTTATAAAAATCGACTGTTTATATATATTACTTTGTTATATCATATTATATGAAATTCTTAAAGTTCACTTAAATAGTATAGAAAAATAAAATTAATATTATTATGTTTAATATAAAAAAACAAGTATAAGATTAATTTTTAAACCTATCTTTACTTGTTATTTTTATTTAATTTATTAAAAATAAATTATTTATACTATATCATATAATTTAGTTTTTTTATTTAGCACCAAATAATACAGAAACATATATTATTCCAGTATAAGGATCAAAGTAGAAGCCAACACCCATATCAGAATAAATATTTTTTAATAATGTTTTCTTTTGTTGGTTAAGTCTATCGACAATACGATAGATACTATCAGCACTAGGATCAGAATAAAGATAATAATTCTTAATATATAATTCACCATTAATAGTCTTATTATAACCAACTTGTGAAGCTATATTATTAAGTTCTTTTAAACTTTGTTTAGAACGATTAGAACTGATTAATTCTGCATTACCATCATTATTTTTATCTAAGAATTGATAAGTTTTATTTGCATCTCTATTAAAAAATTCTTTTGCTCTTAAAGTAGCAGCATTATTTAATTGTTCATTATTATTTAATTTAACTAAATTATTATTAGCTCTCATCGTATTTAAAGAATTAAATATTTTTTTATTAAGATCACTAAACATTAAATTAACATAATCTTCATAAGTAATAACTTTACTATTATTAAAATAATCTAAATCGACATAAATTGAAACTTCACCATTATACCAAAAACTAAAAATTAACATATCATCTTCATATCCAGAAACAGGAAGATAAGTATTTAAAAATTTAAATTTATAATCTTGATATTTTTTAGGAACACTATAATCTTCACTAAATTGTAAACTATTTATTGGTAAAACTTTATCATAATTATATTCGCCATTGGTATCAAAAGCATCAATTGGAATAGAAATAACATTCATTTCATCTTGTTTATGCTTATCAAACAAAATATCGACATAAATAGTATCACCATAATAATAATTTTCATCATTATCAATAGCTTGACATACACTATTAGCACGATTGCTTAAAGGATAATATGTTACTTCTTTATTATTTTCATCAATTTCTGTTACATGATATCTATTTGTTTCATTTGAAGTTTGATATGCAATACGATCACATAAATCTTCAAGACTTTCATTCTTAATAGATTTTACATCAAAAATATTCTTAATATCAAAATTAATTACTTTAGATTTATACCCATCTTTACTTATAGTTACACTAGCTTTACCAGTATCATAAAAACTAACTAAACCTTTAGATGATACACCTAATAACCAAATATCACTTGAAGTATATTTAACATTACTTTGATTAACATTAATAATTTGTGCTTCATGATTAGGATAATATTCTTTAGTATCAACACTAGCATTAATACTACCACAAGCAGTTACTTGATACTTATTATTCCATTTATCTAATTTTTTACCTTTACTACTATATTTATAACCATTTTTTTTATAAACAACATTACATAAATAACTAGTATTAATATATTTAGCATTACCATATTTATTTGATTTTAATTGACCGTGCTTATTATAATACCAAGTTTGTACTCTAATATATTGATTCTTAGAATTTAATTCTTTTTTAGTTAAATATATTAAATAATTTTTATTCTTAGTTACTTTATATTTTTTATAAGTACTATTAATATAAAAACTTTGTTTATTATTTTTTAAACCATACCAATTAGAATAAACATATCCTTTTTTAGTGTAAACAGTAATATTATTATTTTTAATTTTTTTATTTGCTTTGTCATAGTAATTTATTACTGATTTTTTAAATAAATTATTCTTATAATCATTTTTATATTCATAACATACTTTTTGATAAGCAGTATTATTATGACATTTAGTATTACTAGCATCAATATTATTAATAAAAATAATGCTAAAAAGCATTATAAAAAAAACCATTATAAAATTTTTAATTATAATCTTCATATTATTTCCTCCAAAAAATCTTAATGTTAAGATAATAATAACAAAAGATTATTAAAAAAACAATATTTAATTATTAAAAATATTTTTAAGATAAATCATAATTAATAATAACTAATTGTAATTTATCAATATTTCTAAAATTATTAATACTCATTTCTACAATAAAATCATAATTATTATTTAAATCAAAACTAATATTTTCATGATTAAATAACATTAATTCAAACTGTTCATTATCAAGTTTAATAATTATTTTATGATGAATCATACTCTTTAAGGTATTAATATAAATAATTTGAGCATTTTTAATAATAAATAAAGGTCTAGAAAAGTTATTACCAAAAGGTTCTAATTTAGCTAAATTAAATGCATTAGTTAAAGTTAATTCATCTTTATTTAATTCAATTACTTCGTAAGTATCATCTTCAATAATTATTTGAGATAATTTTAAAGCTAATTCTTTTTTAAATATATTAGAATTTTCTTCTTTATAAGTAATACCCATAGCTTGTTGGTGTCCACCATAATTTTCCAATAAATGTTTTAATTGAATAACTATATCATAAATATTAATTTGTTTAATTGATCTAATACTAGCTTTATAAAATCCATTATTATGTGAAGCTATTAAAACAATACAATTTTTTTCATGAGCTAACCTAGTAGCTAATAAACCAATTATTCCTTCATGAATGGTATTATCTTCAATAAAAATAAGATTATCTTTTGGTACATTATTTTTGTATTTATTAAAATATTCATTACTTAATTCTTTACGATAATCATTAACTTTCTCAATTGTTTTTGAAAAACTAAGCAAAGCTTCTTTATTATTAGTACAAAAATATTGTACTAATTTATTAGGATTAATTTTATCAGCTAATCTACCTATGGCATTAATTTTAGGAATAACATTATTATTCAATTCCATAATAGATAATTTATTCTTAGTTAATAATAATATTTGCGGATAATAAATATCTTTTAATAAACATTCTTTAATTAATAAACGATTATTTTTCATAATTGGCATAACATCTGATAATAAAGTAATAGCTGCTAAAGTTTTTAAATAATTATCTTCTGCATTAATTAGAGATTTTGCAAGATAGTATGCTACTAAACCACCACTTATCGCATAATCAATATTACTTAAGGTAGGATGTAAATATAAAGTGTTTTCACATAAATCATCTTCATCAATATGATGATGATCACTAATAATAACATCCATTCCTAATTCATAAGCATATTCAATTGCAGGTTTAGCTTTAATTCCATTATCAACACTTATTATTAATTGATAATCTTTATCTTTAAACATTTGAACCATTTCTTTATTTAAACCATAACCATCACATAAACGATTAGGAATATAATAACCAACTTTAATACCTATTTTCGCAAAAGCTTTCACTAAAATACTAGTTCCTAAAATACCATCACAATCATAATCACCAATAATAACTATTTTATGATTTGATTTAATATGTTCATTTATCTTATCAATAACAGCATTCATATTATCAAAAATAATATCTTGATAAGAACTTAATAAATAATCATTGATAATCTTATTATCATAAGTAGCTAATACTTTCTTTTCAAAAATAGATAAATTACTATTTATTAAATTTTCATTATAATTTTCTTCTTTTATTTTATAATTCATCTTTATCCTCAATCTTTTTTAATATCTTATTTATTTGGTCATATAAATAATTTAAATCTTTACTATTATCAATTATATAATCAGCTTTTTTAATTTTATCTTCTTGTGGTACTTGACTATTAATTCTTTGTAATGTTGCTTCATATGTTAAATTATTTCTTTTCATTAATCTATCTATTTGAATGTCTTTATTTATGGTAACTAATATTATCTTATCTACTAATTTATTAAAATCTGTCTCAAATAATAAAGGAACGATAAAAAAGACAATACCTTGATATTTATTAAGCTCTTTAATACTTAACTCTTTTATTATTGGATGAATAATATTATTTAATTTAATAAGTAAGTCTTTATTTTCAAAAACTAATTTACTTACTTTATTCTTATCAATCTTATTATTTACTAAAATATTATTGCCTAATAAATTAACTAACTCATTTTTAAATACATCATTATTTTGATAAATATTTTGAGTAATAATATCTGTATCAACAATAGCATATCCTTTTCCTTTTAAATAATCACTTATACTAGACTTACCAGATGCAATATTACCAGTAAGACCAATTATTTTTCTTGACAATGTGGACATAGATAAGTTCCCCTTCCATGTACTTTAATTTTAATAATTCTATGATGACAAACAGGACAAGCTTCATTTTCTTTAGTATGGACTAATAATTCATTTTGAAAACGACCAGTAACTCCTAAACTTGAAGTATAAGATCTAATAGTAGTACCTCCTAAAGCAATAGCTTTATTTAAAGTAATAATACAATTATCTATAATAGTTTGACATTCATTTATTGAAACTTCATTAGCTTTTCGTAATGGATTTATTTTAGATAAAAACAATACTTCATCGACATAAATATTACCTAATCCTGCTATGATATGTTGATCTAATAAAGCAGTTTTTATTGGAATACTTTTCTTTTTTAATTTATCAAATAATTCTTGACTAGTTATATCAAAAGGTTCTTTCCCCATATCTTTAATAAAAGGATGATTCATTAAATTAGTTTTAAAACTTAATGAAAGTTTACCAAACTTTCTTGTATCATGATAATTAAGAAAACTATTATCATCAAAACTAAAAATAACATGAGTATGTTTATCTTTAACATATTTATTGTAATAATAATATTTTCCTTCCATTCTTAAATGAGAAAGCATGTAATAATCATCTAATTCAAAAATAATTACTTTACCTATTCTTTTGATATCAATAATATGTTGATTAATTAATTCATCTTTAAATTTATTGACATCATAACTAATAATATTATTCCAAAAAACATCTACCTTTATTATTTTCTTATTTAATATTAAATTTTTTAAAGTTTGAACAACTGTTTCAACTTCTGGTAATTCTGGCATATCATCATTCCTTATCTAATAATAATTATATCATAGTGTTAAAATAATAGAAAAAACTATAAAAAATAAAAAGCCTTAATAATTATTAAGACTATCTATTTAAATTAACGAAAAGTATTAATATCATTAATTAATTCTTTTACTTTATTAATATCAGTTACCCATGAACTAGCAAATCTAACACAAGTATTATTTTCATCAATTCTAGCTATAA
>JAISTP010000018.1 GCA_031272545.1 Bacilli bacterium
ATTATATTTTTTAAAAAGAGGGAGAGTGATTATTTTGAAAAATAAAATGAAGATGTACTTATTTATCATGTTATTAGTATTTTCTTTAGGAATATTTACTATTAATACTAATAAGATATATGCTGCTGGGACTGAAGAATCACCAGATGCTACAGTTACTTGTTATATTAATTCTAATTGTTCTTTTGATTTAAATGATTTTAAAGATCAAGGTTCAGATTATGGTAGTGGGTTAAGACCTTTAGTTTATTCCACTAATAATTTAGATTTTTTAACAATAACTACAACTGATAATTTGGATGATAATGGTGATGGAAATACTAAAGAACCATTAACTGATGGAACAATTATTTATGAAAGTATTGATATGCATATTAAAGGAACTGGTCCTAGCACTGGAACATACGGATTTTTACATATTAGAGCAACTGATGGAGCAGGGAATTATCGTGATTATGTTTATCGTGTTAATGTAGTACCTCGTTATATATTTACCTTTGATGCTGATGGTGGAACAGGTATGCCATATAGTTCATTTTATGTAAAAAGTACTGTCACTTCAAGTAATACTGATACTACAGCTATGACTATTGCACCTAATGCTGCTATGTCAGAGCCAAGTAACTTGGGAACAAATTATGAGCAACCAACTAAGGATGGTTATACTTTTACTGGGTGGTATAGTGATGAAGCGACAACTACTTTATATGATTGGTCTACTATTCTAACAAGTAATACTACTGTATATGCTGGTTGGCAAGCAGATTACACTTTAAGTTATGATGGTAATGGAAATACTAGTGGAGATGTTCCAAGTTCTACTACTGTTACTAAAAATGCTAAAGCTCCAGAAGATGTTATTGTTGCTGATCAAGGTAATCTAGCAAAAGAAGGTTATCATTTTATTGGATGGAATACAGCAGCTGATGGAAGTGGTACAATGTATCAACCTGGAACTAATTATTCTTTAATTGATAATACAACATTGTATGCACAATGGACAGAAGATACTTTACCACAAACTATTAGTTATTCTTTAACTTATGATGCTAATGGTAATGATAAATATTTAACTTTACCTATTCCTAACTCATCTAATTGGCCTGAAGGTTTAAAACTTGAAGTAGTAGCACCTGCTATGAAAGCAGGATATGATGTTACTTTTGTAGGATGGAATACTAAAGCAGATGGTACTGGAACTATGTATCAAGATGGTGATGTTATAACAATTAATAAAGATATTACTTTATATGCTATTGTTAAAGTTAATACTCCTGTTAATAATGTTGAATTACCTAAAACAGGTGTTGATTTAAGTACAACTATTTGTCTTTCTTTAATGGCGGTAATTAGTCTTGGAGCATATGCTACTTTAAATAAAAGATAATTTTAAACCTAATATAAAAAATGCTAAGCATTTGGCTTAGCATTTTCTTTTTCTTTAGTATTTGTCGTTTTTGCAATAATCAATGGTATGATTATTGGATTACGATGTGTTTTGTGATATAAGAATGGTCCAATTGAGTTTTTTAATGATTCTTTAATTATTTTGAAGTTTGGATCTGTTTTTAAAATGTTTTTCATTGTTTTTTCAGCTAATACTTGTGTTTCATTAATTAAATCTTGATTTTCTTTCATATAAACAAAACCTCTTGAAATAATTTGTGGTTTTGATAATAACTTATTAGTTGCTGGATTAATGGCAACTAGAATAGCTACTAAACCATTATTAGCTAAATGAACACGATCTCTAATTACTTTTGTCGATAAACCACTCACATCATTTCCATCAACATAAATATCATCGCTTTGAACTCTTCCTTGTGCAAACACTTCATGTTTTCTTAAGATAAGAACATCACCATTAGATAAGATAAAACTATGATCTAAAGGTATTCCAACTTGTTCTGCTGTTTTAGCATGTGCTTTTAACATGCGATATTCACCATGAACAGGAAAGAAATATTTAGGTGTCATTAATTGTAACATTAATTTTTGTTCACCTTGCGAAGCATGACCAGAAGTATGGATACTATTTAATACCGAATTGGTAATTACTTTAGCACCAGACTTAGCTAATTTATTAACAATATGATTAATGCTTAAAGCATTACCAGGGATAGGTGAACTAGAAAAGACAACCGTATCATTAGGTATTATTTTTATAAATTTATGTGAACCATTTGCAATACGACTTAAAGCCGCTAAAGGTTCACCTTGTGAACCAGTACAAAGAATTAATACTTGTTCTAGTGGTAAGGTTAAACCAACATTAGGATTAACAAATAAATCATCTCTGACCTTTATAATTCCTGATTCACGAGCTACATTAATAATATTTTCCATACTACGTCCAAAAACAATTACTTTACGATGAAATCTTTGAGCTGCTTCAACTATTTGTTGGACTCTAAAAACATTAGAAGCAAATGTTGCAATTATTAGACGATGTTTAGTATTTCTAAAAATATCATTAATACTTTCACTAACATCTGCTTCAGACATTGTAAAGCCACTTACTTCCGAATTAGTACTATCCGAAAGTAATAAATCAACACCTTTTTTACCAATCATTGCCATTTTTTGTATTTCAGACATATCACCAACTGGTGTTAAATCGAATTTAAAGTCTCCTGTTGTAACTATTGTTCCATTTGGAGTTGTAAAAACTATTCCATAAGCATCAGGAATTGAATGTGTTTGTCTAAAAAAGGAAACTTTAATTTTATCAATTTTAAATTCTGAACTATTATCAAATTCAACAATTTTTACATTTGACATTTTCTTTTCATTTAATTTTTTTCTTATTAAGCTCGCTGCTAACTTAGGAGCATAGATAACTTCTAAGTTTAATATTTGCATTAGGAAAGTAATTCCTCCTATATGATCTTCATGTCCATGAGTAATGAATAATCCTTTTAATTTATCATTATTTTCTTTTAAATATGTATAATCAGGAATAACATAATCAATTCCTGGTAATGAATCATCACCAGCAAATTTAACTCCTGCATCGATTAATATTATTGTATTTTCATGTTCGATACAATAAGAGTTTTTTCCTACTTCTCCTAATCCACCTAAGCAGTATAGAGCAGTATCAGTATTTCTTTTTTTCATAAATACTCCTTTCTAAGTCTTAGTAATAAAAAACTTTACTAATTATAACATATATTATAAATATTATCATATATATAACTTATTTTATTGTACAAAGATTACTTTTTATATTATAATTAAAATTTGAAAGGGTGTACCTATGTTTGAAAATATTAAAATAGCTTTCTTTGATGTAGATGGAACTTTATATTCGTATCATATTGAAGGTTTTCATGAATCAACTATTGAAGCATTAAGAAAATTAAAAGAAAATAATATTAAGATAGCGATAGCAACTGGAAGACCATATGAAATGTTATATCAACTAGAAGCACTTACAAATAAAGTAGATTTTGATTATTTTGTCGTAAGTAATGGGCAAGCTATCTATCAAAATGATAAATTACTATATAAAAATTATATTAATCCTGAAGATGTTAAAAATGTAATTAAAAAAGCTAATGAATTAGACTATGCTTATTGTTTAGTTGGTGATGATTATTGTATTGCTAATAAGATTAATAATATTATGGATTTTGCTTTTAAGAAAGTAGAAACTGAATTACCTGAAGTTAGAAAAATAGATGAAAGTTTTAATAAACCAGCTAATCATTTAGTTATGTATGAAAATTTAAATACGATGTATCATTTTAGGAATGTTATTAAACATTCTATTATGACTAGTTGGACGATTGAAGCTTATGATTTTGTTCCTAATAATGGAGTTAAAGCTAATGGTATTAAATTAGTTATTGATCATTTAGGTATAGATCCTAGTGAAGCTATTGCTTTTGGTGATGGTCATAATGATTTGGATATGATTAAATATGTTGGATTTGGTGTTGCTATGGGTAATGCTAGTGATGAACTTAAGGAAGCAGCTGATTATGTTTGTGAACATATTGATGATGATGGTGTTTATAAAACTTTAAAAAAAATAAAATTGATTTAAATAAAAAAGTGCTATTAGCACTTTTTTAATGAATTAATATTGTATTACTAAAATAATTTTGATTAAGTTTATTTTCTTTATCAAAAGTATTTGTTTTTAAATTAAAACGATAAATATTATTATTACTTATCATATAAAGATAGTTTTTATCTTTTTTCATATTATAAATATTTTCTTTTACTTTTATATTAGTATATTGTTTAGTTTGTAAGTTAAATTTTGTTATTACTTTATCACTATCACTAAAATTATAGGTATCTGCATTACTTATATAGGCATTATTATTGTTAATAATAATATTGGCTGGATAATCATATGGATAAGGATAAGTATTTAGTTTTAATAAACTAGTATCGATAATATTAAAATAATTATTACTTATTGTTTTTAAATCATCAGTAGTAAAAAAGTAAACGTTATTATTATCTAATAAGACATTGCTATTATTGATAATTGCTTTTGGTAATTGATAAGTTTTAATAACTTTATTATCTTTATTCATTTGATAAAGATAATGTTTATTTTCATTAATATTACTTAAAAAGATATAGATATATTTTTTATTACTAACAAATGAATTAATAATTAATTTATCAAGTTTAATAGTATTAGTTTTTTTAGTATTAAGATCATATATTTGTAAATTATTATTATTAATATAATTACTTGAATAATAAATTTTATTATTAAAATAGTGATAAGTAGATGGGCTTTCATTTTTTAATGATATTTTTTTTATTTGAGATGTTTTTTTATTAATACTTATTATTTGATATGAATTGCTTTTATCAAGATATTGCATACTTATTAATTCATTTTTTTTATTAGTTATCTTTGTACCTGTGATTAAAATATTATTAAATTTATAAGTATTTTCTTTTTTCAATTCATCATTGTAGGTAGTAATAAGACTAGTATTTGTTTCTGGTTGATATTGTAGAACATTAATTTTATTTAATTTTATTTCTTTGTTAGTACATCCTAATAATAAAAATATAATGCTTATAATGAATACTATTTTCTTATTTAGCATGATAATATACCACCTTTGTTTTATTAGATAATACTAATTCTATAGGATGAACAATAGCATAATTTTTACCTGTTGCATATCCTAATAATTTAGTATCAAGATTTATTTTTAAGGTATCTAAAAATGCAGCCCAAATAATTTGTGAACAATAAAATTTTTTTCTTGTTTTAGTATCATAGAAGTTATAATTATATTTTTTTCCAACTTGTTTTTTTATATAATTAATTACTTTTTTCATATTATTTGATGAAACATTATTTACTTGTAAACCATATACTTTTTTCTTTGTAGCATTCCAATTATTTTTTCCATAAACAATACCATTACTAAGTGCTTCAATTACTTGATTACGATTAATGATGATAGCAGTATGACCAGTAGGTAATAAATTTTTATAAAAATCAGGTGTTACTAATATTTGTCCCATACTTGTTGGATAAGCATTTTTCTTACTTTGTGGTGTAATTTTTATTTTAATAGCTTGTATAGTCTTATTAATAAATTTAGTTAAACTAGATGTTACAAGAGTAGGATTAGTATGTTGACTACTAATAGCTTGAATATTCGTTGGTAATATTAATAAACTAATTAATATAAATGTTAAGATTATTTTTTTCATGATTATGCTCCTTTCTTACTTCAATATAGGTAAATTAAAAAAGATTTATGAAAAGATTTTTCTTTTTTTTAGTGATATAATCAAGCTGGGTGATAATAATGAAGATAAATTTAATTATTAATAACATGATGTGTGCTAATTGTGTTAGTACCATTGAGAATAATTTAATAAAAGTTAGTGGTATTAGTAAAGTAACTTGTAATTTAGTTAATCAAGAATGTCATCTTGAATATGATGAAAATTTAATATCAAGAATTGAAATTATTAATGCTATTAATTCTTTAGGTTATCAAGTAAATGATGATATTAAAGATGTTATCTTAAATATTGATACGATTCATTGTGCTAATTGTGTGGCTACTATTGAAAATGGTTTAAAAAAACATGATGGTATTATTAATGTAAGTGCTAATTTAGTAAATAGTAATGCTAGAATTAGTTATAATGAAAATATTATTAATCTTGAAGAGATTAAAGATATTATTAATTCTTTAGGTTATCAAGTAAAAGAAAATTTAATTAAAAGATCTTATTATATTAGTAATCTAGATAATAATTTTAATGATGCATTATTATATTTAAATAAAGTAGAAGGTTTAAGTGATATTAGTATTAGAAATAATATTTTAAGTTTTATAAGTGATGAAGATATTGTCGATATTGTTTTAGTAAAAAACAAGTTAAGAAAGTTATCTTATCAATTAGAAAGTATTAAACAAAATAAATTAGATATTCAAAGTATTAATATAAAAAAATTTAGAGTTAGTTTTATTATTGCTTTAATAGTAACTATTATCTTAGATGTTTTAAGTATGATAGGTATGTTTAGTAATAGTATTATTAATTTATTAGGTTTAAATGTTTTTGTAATAATACAATTTATTTTATGTAGTATTGTTTTGTTAATTGGTCGTAATTTCTTTATTAATGGTTTTAAAGCATTAATAAAATTTCATCCTAATATGGATACATTAGTATCATTAGGTAGTGGAGTAGGTTTTATTTTTAGTATTTATATGTTATTTAAGTATTGGGATACTTCTCATCTTATTCATCACTTATATTTTGAAAGTAGTGCAACTATTATTACTTTTATTCTTTTAGGTAAATATTTAGAAAGTTTAAGTAAAAAGAATGCTTCGCAATCATTAATTTCATTATATGAAATTATTCCTAATCAAGTATTAATTGAAAAAAATAAACAAGAATTATTGATTGATAGTGAAGACTTAAAAGTAAATGATATTGTTATTGTTAAAACTGGTGATATTCTGGCAAGTGATGGCATTATCATTGAAGGGAAAGCTGAATTAGATGAAGCTATTATTACTGGTGAATCTTTAAGTATTATTAAAAATGTTAATGATGAAGTAGTAATGGGAAGTACTAATATTAATGGTTATTTTAAATATAAAGTTACTAAAATTGGTCAAGAGAGTACTATTGGTAAAATAGCTCAATTAGTTAATGAAGCACAAGCTAGTAAAGCACCAATTGCTAGATTAGCAGATGTTATCAGTAAATATTTTATTATAACAATTATTATTTTAGCTATTTTAGCTGGATGTTATTGGGCTTTAATAGCGAATAAAGATAGTGATTTTGTCTTAAATATTGTAGCGACTACATTAATTATTGCTTGTCCGTGTGCTTTAGGTCTAGCAACGCCAACAGCTATGTTAGTAAGTAGTAGTCGTGCTAGTAGAATGGGTATTTTAATTAAAGAGATGTCCGCCTTAGAATTAGCTGGAAAAGTTAATACTATTGCTTTTGATAAAACAGGTACTATAACAAATAATATTAAAGTTGTAAAAGAAGTTAATGTTTTTGATAATGAAAACAAAGATACTTATTTTAAGATAATAAAATCGTTAGAAAGTAAGAGTGAACATTTAATAAGTAAAGCTATCATAAACTATCTAGAAGAATATGATGAATTAGATATTGAAGATTTTGAAATAATTATTGGTAAAGGTTTAATTGGTTATTATCAAAATAATAGAGTTATTATTGGTAGTGATAGTTTAATTATGGAAAATAATCTTATTATTGATCCTAAATTTATTGACTTAGATAATGATTATAAAGATAATCATATAACTATTTATATGGCTTATAATAATGAGGTTTGTGTTCAATTTATTATTAGTGATCAAATTAAAGAAGATGCTTATGAAAGTATTAATAAATTACAACAATTAAATAAAGATATTATTATATTAAGTGGCGATAATCAAAATAAAGTAGTGGAGCTTGCTAGAAAATTAAATATTACTAAAGCATTTGGTAATTTACTTCCTCAAAATAAAATTGATAAAATTAAAGAATTACAAAATAATAATAATTTAGTTATGATGGTCGGTGATGGTGTTAATGATGCACCTGCTCTTGCTTGTGCTAATGTTAGTGTTGCTATTGGTACATCAACTAATGTTTCTATTGATACTTCTGATATTGTATTAATTAATAATAAATTAAATGATTTAGTTAAATTAGTGATTCTTTCGCAAAAAACAATTACCAATATTAAACAGAATTTATTTTGGGCTTTTGCTTATAATGTTATTATGGTTCCAATTGCTATGGGAGCGCTTTATTATTTTAATGGTTTATTGATTAATCCAATGTTTGGAGCTATAGCGATGTCTTTAAGTTCATTAACTGTTTTAAGTAATGCTTTGCGTTTAAGAAAAATTAATATTAGTTAATATATTAATTTTGCTTATTATATGATAATTGTTAATAAATTATATTTAATGAGTTATAATGTTCAAATAAAATATGGAATAGGTGAAAATAATGTTGAGAAATTCAAAAATAGTCGCAACTTTTGGTCCTGCTATTAAAGGGAAAAGTGGAATAAAAAAATTAATTGAAAATGGAATGAATGTTATGCGTATCAATTTTTCGCATGCTGATTATGAAGATATCAAGAAGAGAATTAAATATTTAGCAGAATTAAATGAAGAAATGAATTTGTATATTCCTTGGTTATGTGATACTAAAGGCCCTGAAATAAGAGTTAATAAAATTAAAAATGATTTAGTTCATTTAGAAAAAAATAGTTTTATTGATATTGTTTATGATGAAGTTGTTGGTGATGAGAATAAATTTTCTACTACTTATCAAGATATTTATAAATATGTTAAAAAAGGTAATACGATTCTTATTAATGATGGTTTGTTAGTATTACAAGTTGAAAGTATTAAAGATAAAGATATTCATTGTAAAGTTATCTTTGAAGGTGATTTAATTACTAATAAAGGTTGTAATGTTCCTAATGTAGATTTAAAAATGCCTTATTTATCACAAAAAGATATTTTTGATATTGAATTTGCTTGTTCTTATCAAGCTAATTTTATTGCTTCTAGTTTTACTCGTAATAAAGAAGATATTTTATTAGTAAGAGAATTATGTGAAAAAAATAATCGTAGTGATATGAAGGTAATTGCGAAAATTGAGAATCAACAAGGGATTGATAATTTAGATGATATTTTAGAGGTTGCTGATGGTATTATGGTAGCACGTGGTGATTTAGGTAGTGAAATTGCAATGGAAGAAGTTCCTTTAGCTCAATATCAAATGTGTAAAAAAGCTAATAAAATTGGTAAGCCTGTTATTGTAGCAACGCATATGCTTGATTCTATGGAAAGAAATCCACGGCCAACTAGAGCCGAAGCGGGTGATGTTTCTCGAGCTATTATTGATGGAGCTGATGCCGTAATGCTTTCAGGTGAAACTGCTCGTGGGCTTTATCCTTATTTAGCTGTTGAAGATATGGCTAAGATTGCGGCTAAATCAGAAACGGTAATTAATCATGATGATTTATTAAAAAAATATTTAAGTGATATTGATAATAATCCTTATGATGGAATTGGCTTAAGTGCTGTTGAAATGGCAAATAAAATTAATGCTAAAGGTATTTTTTGTTTTACAACAACTGGTGAAACAGCATATAAAATATCTAAATATCGTCCAATATGTCCTATTTATGCCTTATCTTACGAAGATGAAACACTTTATTCATTAGCTCTGTGCTGGGGTGTTAAAGGAGTTAAAAAAGGTATTTATACTGAATTAGAACATAAACAAGAAATTGTTAATGAACTTGCTTTACAACAAGGATTACAATTAGGTGATTATGTTATTATTACTGGTGGATATCCTAATAAGACTAGATATACTAATTTTTTAATTATTCATCAAATTGGTGATTAAAATATACTCATAGATATAATACTCATAAAAATGAATTGGTTAATAATTCATTTTTATTTTTCTTTAGGTATATAATATATTAGTTATTTTACTAATTAGACCTTTTAAGATAATTTTTGATTTAATTATTATTTCAGTATTATGAAGTAGAATATTTCAAAATAGAAAGGAGCATTTATATGTTAAATCAAATTGTTGTCGTAGGACGTTTAGTAAAGGATCCTATTGTAAATGAAACACAAGATGGAAAGAAACTAGCTAATATTACTTTAGCTGTTCAAAGAAGTTTTCGTAATTTAGAAGGTAATTATGAAGTAGATTTTATTGATTGTGTTTTATGGAAAGGAATTGCGGAATCTACAGCTGCTTATTGTACTAAAGGGAGTATGATTGGTATCAAAGGAAGGTTAATGACTTCATTATATAAAAATGAAGAAGGTAACACTCGTAAGAATGTAGAAGTAGTTGCGGAGAAAGTAAGCTTTTTAGGATATCCAAGTCGTAATAATTTAGATGATAATAATAATATAAATAATGATTAATAATAAAAAAATTTTTTAAATACTTGAATTATATAAAAAAATGATGTAAGATACTAAATAACAAAAGCTATGATTTGGATAAGATTATTATTGAAAGCTTAAAGCAAGCTTAGGTTGATGGAAGCTAAGTAGTGGAAGATAATAATTACTACCAATGAGCTGCCCTTGAAAAAGTGTGCCGTATACTTGCGTTAAAGGTAATGAGGTTTAATATGATAACTATTAAATAAATTAAGGTGGTACCACGAATGTTCGTCCTTTGGGATTGAACATTTTTTTATTAAGAAAGGATGATTATTATGGTAAAGATTGAATTTAAAGATGGTAGTATTAAAGAATATAACGAAGGGATTAATCTTGCAGCACTAGCAAAAGAAATATCTAGTTCTTTAAGAAAAAGTATTATTGCTGGTTATGTTAATGATGAAATTTATGATCTAACAAGACCTATTGAAGTAGATGCTAAGATTAATTTTATTGAGATTGATAGTGAAGAAGGAGAAGATATTTTAAATCATTCTTGTGCTCATTTAATGGCGCATGCGATTCAACGTTTATATCCTGGAACTAAGTTTGGTGTAGGGCCAAGAATTGAAGCAGGATTCTATTATGATATGGATTGTGTTGAACAATTTAATGAAGATAGTTTAAAGAAAATAGAAAAAGAAATGAATAAAATTGTTTCTGAAGCTATCGAAGTTGAAAGAATAGTTGTTTCTAAAAAAGAAGCATTGGATATATTTAAAGATGATGAATATAAAGTAGAATTAATTTCTGAATTAGAAGATGAAATTATTACTTTATATAAACAAGGTGATTTTACAGATTTATGTCGTGGCCCTCATGTTGAAAATACTAAAGTCATTAAAAACTTTAAATTACTTAGTGTTGCTGGTGCTTATTGGCGTGGTGATTCTGATAATAAGATGCTTCAAAGAATTTATGGGGTTGCTAAAGCTACTAAACAAGAGCTAGAAGATCATTTATTATTCTTAGAAGAAGCTAAGAAAAGAGATCATCGTAAATTAGGTAAAGAATTAGATTTATTTATGTTAAGTGATTATGGTCCAGGTTTTCCATTTTGGTTACCAAATGGAATGGTTTTAAGAGATGAATTATTAAAATTTTGGCATCAAGTTCATCGTCGTGAAGGATATCGTATGATTATGACTCCAACTATGTTAAATAAAGAATTATGGGAAATTTCAGGTCACTGGTTTAATTATCGTGAAAATATGTATACTTCAGTAATTGATGATAAAGAATTTGCGATTAAACCAATGAATTGTCCTGGTGGAATTTTATGTTATAAAAATGATATTCGTTCTTATCGTGAATTACCAATGAGAATTGGTGAATTAGGACATGTTCATCGTCATGAGGCAAGTGGTGCTTTACATGGACTATTTAGAGTTAGAGCTTTTACTCAAGATGATGCTCATATTTATTGTACTCCAGAACAAATTGAATCTGAGGTTGTTCAATTAATTAATATTTATGAAGAAGTTTATTCAGTATTTGGATTATCTTATTCAATTGAATTATCAACTAGACCAGATAATGCTATTGGTGATGAAGAGGTATGGCGTATTTCAGAAGAAGCACTTGCTAAAGCTTGTAAAGCTAGTGGTCGTGATTATGTAATTAATCCTGGAGATGGTGCATTCTATGGACCAAAACTTGACTTTAAATTACGTGATAGTATTGGTCGTATTTGGCAATGTGGAACAATTCAATTAGATATGAATTTACCAGAAAGATTTGATATGACTTATGTTGCTAGTGATGGTTCAAAACCTCGTCCAGTTATGTTACATCGTACTGTTTTAGGTTCTATTGAAAGATTTATTGGTATTTTAATTGAACATTATGCTGGTGCTTTTCCAACTTGGTTAGCTCCTGAACAAATTAAAATTATTCCAGTAAGTTCTAAACATATTGAATATGCTGAAGCTTTAAATGAAAGATTTTTTGGTAAAGAATTTAGATCAAGTGTCGAAAATAGAGAAGAAAAACTTGGATATTTAATTAGAGATGCTCAAGTTAAGAAAATTCCATATACAATTGTAATTGGTGATGATGAATTAAAAGATAGTTCAGTTACTTATCGTTGTTATGGAAGTGAAGAACAAGTTAAAGTAAGTATCGATGAATTTATTAAACTTGTTCAAGAAGATATTGCTTGTAAAGGAAATAAATAATGAAAAAAATTGCCATTTTAACATCTGGTGGCGATGCTCCAGGAATGAATGCTGCTATTCGTGGTGCGGTGCGAGCTGCTTTATTTGAAAATTATGAAATAATTGGTATTCTTGATGGTTTTAAAGGTTTGTATAATAATGAATTTATTCAATTAAGTCATCGTAGTGTTTCAGAAAAACTAAGCAGTGGTGGAACTTTTCTTGGTACTTCACGTTTTGATTTATTCTTTCATGAAGATAATGTTAAAAGAGCAGCTGAAAATATTGAAGGATTGGGCATAGATTATTTAATAGTTATTGGTGGTGAAGGTTCTTATCAAGGAGCATATGCTTTGTATAAACAAGGAGTTAAAGTTTTATGTCTTCCAGGTACGATTGATAATGATATTGCTTCTACTAAATATACTATTGGTTATGATACAGCAGTAAACACAGTTGTCGAAGCAATTGATAAAATTAAAGATAGCTCAAACTCTCATAATCGTTGTTCGATTATTGAAGTCATGGGTCGTAAATGTGGAGATATTGCTTTAGAATCAGGTGTAAGTACTGGGGCAGAAGCCATTATTACTAACATTGATCAATTTAATTATGATGAAGTTGTTAATGTAGTTAAAGAAGGAGCTCTAGCTAAAAAAAGAAATACTATTATTGTTATAACTGAACATATTTGTAATGTAGTAGACCTTGCTAAATATGTAGAAGAAAAAACTGGTGTTGAAACAAGAGCTCAAATTTTAGGTTATATTCAAAGAGGTGGAACACCAACAGCGATGGATCGTTTTATTGGTTCAGGATTAGGTGCTGAAGCAATTTCCTTAATTAAACAAGATGTCTATAATGTTTGTTTAGGAACTAATGGTTTTGAATTTTATTTTACAAATATTAATGAAGCTCTACAAGCTACTAAATATGAAAATGAATATCTTAATTATTTAAAGGAAGCTTTAAAATAGTTTAGTAATAAAAAGTCAATTATTAATTAATTGGCTTTTTTAATAAATATTTAAAAAAATAATAAAAAATATTGATAATATAGTATAATATTAGTAAGGAGGAAATTTATGATTTATATTTATATTATTAAAGTTGCTGTATTAACTTTTCCATTATTAGCATTTTTATTGTCTATTCCATATATGGTTATACAATATAATCGTTATGGTTCAATTAACAAGTTAAAGACTTTTATTGTTGGTAGTTTTATTTTTTATTTATTTTGTTCTTATTATATGGTGATATTGCCTTTACCTGATCCCAAGACTTTAACTCATAGTGTGCAACCACAATTAGTACCATTTAATTTTATTTTTCATTTTATTAAAGATACAAAATTAAATATAAGTGATACTCATACTTATTTATTAGCTTTAAAACAAGGTGTTGTAATCCAACCATTATTTAATATTGTACTTACTATACCGCTTGGTATTTATTTAGCAAGTTTCTTTAAAGTAAATTTAAAGAAAGTTATTTTAATAGGTTTTTTATGTTCATTATTTTTTGAAATTACTCAATTAACAGGTATTTTTGGATTATATCAACATTCTTATCGTTTATTTGATGTAGATGATTTAATGCTTAATACCTTAGGAGCTGTTATTGGATGGTTTATTGGTCATGAATTAACTTTTATACCTAGTAAAGCTTCTTTAGATGATCAAAGTATGATTAACAGTACAAAAGTAAGTTATTCTAGAAGACTAGTTGCCTTTTTTATAGATTATGTAATTATTAATATTTTATCTATGTTAATAGTAATTGGTTTAGATTTATTATTTAAGATTAATCTAAATTATATTATTATTAATATTATAAGTTTAGTTTTATTTATTACTTATATGATATTATTTAATTATAAATTACATAGTACTATAGGTAAGAAATTAGTTCATCTAAAACTTGATTATCATGATATTACCAGTTTATTAATTAGATATTTATTAATGCTTTTAGTTATTCCTAATTTTGGAATTATGGCGATTTTATTAAAATTAGCTGGTATTAATTTTAATTTAATTTTTTATTTAATTATTATAATTAATATGCTTTATGAGTTTAGAAAAAATAAAGAGTTATATTATGAAAAACTATCTGATGTTCAGAATATTAATGTTTTTAAGAAAGTGAAATAATAAAAAGCATAGACTATAATTTGTCTATGCTTTTTATATGAACTTCATACATGTTTCTAGAGCTAGCTTCCATTTTTGATACAACTTGTCTATTTCTTCTTTATTCATTTGTGGTTTGTATGTTTTTGAAATAGTATAATTGTCTATTATTTCTTGATAATCTTTAAAGTAACTAGTAGCTAAGCCAGCTAACAAGGCAGCTCCTAGAGCAGTTGTTTCATATGTAGATGGTTGTTCAATATCTATGTTCAAAATATCACTTTGAAATTGCATTAATAGTTTATTTTCACTAGCACCACCATCTACTTTTAATTTTGTAACTTTGCATTTAGCATCTTTTTCAATAATGTTGATAATATCTTTTGTTTGGTATGCTATTGCTTCTAATGTTGCTCTAATAATATGATTATTGGTTGTTGCTCTAGTTATTCCCAATAAAGCACCTTTTACATCCATATTCCAATATGGTGAACCTAAACCAGAAAAAGTAGGTACAAAATATACTCCACCATTATCTTTTACTAATGATGCTTTTTCTTCTGTTTGAGCAGCATTATAAATTATCTTTAAATTATCTCTTAAAAATTGAACAGCACTTCCTGCCACAAAGATACTTCCTTCTAAGGCGTAATCTATCTTATTATTAATACCCCATGCGATTGTTGTAATTAAACCATTTTTTGAATCAACAATATTATCTTTAGTATTAAGTAATAAGAAGCAACCAGTTCCATATGTATTTTTTAAATCTCCTTTATTAAAACATGCTTGTCCAAATAAAGCTGCTTGTTGATCACCAATCATTGAAGCAATTGGTATTTTATTATCAAAAAAGAAATCTGGATTAATATAATCATATATCATCGAAGAATCTACTACTTTAGGAAGAATATTTCTTGGTATATTAAGGATCTTTAATAATTCATCATCCCATTGTAAGTCTTTAATATTAAATAACATTGTTCTTGAAGCATTAGAATAATCTGTATAATGAACTTTATTAATTGATAAATTCCATAATAACCAAGTATCAACAGTACCAAATAATATTTCATTATTAGCTATTTTTTTATCTAAACCATCAACATGCTCCATAATCCATTTTATTTTAGTAGCACTAAAATATGAATCAATTGGTAATCCTGTTTTATCTTTAATTATTTGTTGGTAATTTTTGTTTATTAATTCTTCACAAATATAATTTGATTGTTTAGATTGCCAAACAATAGCATTATAAACAGGTTTACCAGTATTTTTATCCCATAATATTGTTGTTTCTCTTTGATTGGTTATACCAATACTATCTATTTGACTAGGATTAATATTAGTATTATTAAAGACACTTTTTAAAACATATTTGACACTAGCTAGAATTTCTAAAGGATCTTGTTCTACATAACTAGGTTGTGGGGTAAGACATTTTATTTCTTTAGAAGAAAGGGCCTTTATTTTTCCTTTTTTATCAAAGATAATGGCTCTAGTAGAAGTTGTTCCTTGATCTATTGTTAATAAGTATTTATTCATTTTATCACCTCTAGATATCTTAATATTATTTATTATTGATGTCAATAAGATATGATAATATTGTGTACTACTTGTATTAGTTAGATGATTTGTTATATAATTCTAACGTTTGTTAGATTGAGGTGTTTAAATGAATAGAGAAAAAAGTAAGGATAACATTTTAATGAACTCTTTAGATTATATCTATAATAATGGTTTAGAAAATTTCTCAATGAGAAAATTAGCAAGTAAATTAAATTGTCAACCAGCAAGTATTTATTATTATTATGCTAGTAAAGAAGATATCTTAAATGATTTATTCTTTTATATTCATAATAAGTTTATTAATAATATTGAATTAATTTTAGATAAAGATTTTAATATTGAAACTTTTGTAAGGTTTGTTATTAATAATGCTTTAAAGAATAGAAAAGAATATATCTTCTTAAATAAGTATGTTAAGTCTTCTTTCTTAAGTAAAGAAAATTTTAAATTATCTAAATCAATGTATCAAGATTTATATAATCAAATGACTACTAAAATTGAATTTAAACCTAGTAAAGAAGATTTTTTAATTTTAATTGGTACTACTTATCAATTAATAAAATTAGAAGGTAAAGAAAAAAGAGATATTGATATTGAATTAATTATTAATAAATTAGTAAAAATGATGGAGGTTAATTAGATGAAACAATTATTTAATTATTTAATGAAGTATAAAATTCGTATGTTTACATCAATTATTTTAGTAAGTATAACTGCGATAACAGCTCTTATAATTCCTAAAATAACTCAAAAGGTTATTAATGATGGGATTGGTGCTGCTAATGGCCCTGATGTTGCTTTAATGCATCAATTAGGTATTTTAATGATTGTGATAGCTTTAATTGGTTTAATTGCTGGAGTGGTTAATTCTTTTTATACAGCTTATTTATCACAAAATGTTGGAGCTGATATGCGTAATGATGGTTTTAAAAAGATTATGACTTTTGCTTATCAAGATATTGAAAAGTTTAAAACTTCTAATCTTATTGTAAGATTAACTAACGATATTAACCAAATTCAAACAATGATATCTATGATGTTTAGTGTCTTATTAAGAGCTCCTATTTTATTTGTTGGTTCATTTATTCTAGCTATGGTTACTATTCCTAAGTTGTGGTGGGTAATTGTAATTCTCTTTGTAGTTGTTGCGATATTATTAGCATTTGCGATGAAGACTATTATTCCTAATTTTGGTAAATATCAAGTTCAATTAGATCGTATTAATAATTCAATTAAAGAAAATTTTGAAGGTGCTCGTGTTGTTAAATCATTTGTAGCAGAAGATTTTGAAACAAATAAATTTAATCATGAAAATAATTTATTAAAAGTATTTAACTTAAAGATAGGTCGTACTATGGCAACAATTCTTCCTTGTTTTATGTTATTTGTTAATGTCATGATTACTATTGTTATATATATAGCCTGTAATGAAGCAACAACTAATCTTCAAATAGTTGGTGAAATGGTTTCATATATTAATTATTTAGGACAATTAATGATGGCGCTTGTTATTTTAGCTATGGTTACAATGCAATTTTCTAGAGCTTTTGTTTCTTTAAAAAGATATAATGAAATTATTAGTACTAATCCAACTATTATCTATCCTGAAAAAGGAGTAGAACGTATTAATGGGAATATTGAATTCAAAAATGTAACTTTTACTTATCCCGATCAAAGTATGCCATCTATTAAGAATGTTTCATTTAAAGTTAATCAAGGTGAAACTATTGGAATAATTGGTGCTACTGGTGCTGGTAAATCAACATTAGTTCATTTAATGTTAAGATTATTTGATATTAGTAATGGTGAAATATTATTAGATGGTATTAATATTAAAAAAATACCTAAAGAAACTTTAAGAGATGATATTTCAATAGTATTACAATCAGCTGTTTTATTTAGTGGAACTGTTCAAGAGAATTTAATAAATGGTCGTAATGATATTGATTATAATGAAATGATTAAAGCTGCTAGTGATGCACAAGCTAGTGAATTTATAGAAAAAATGACTAATTCTTATAATTCAAATGTTCAACAACGTGGGTCTAATTTTTCAGGTGGACAAAAACAAAGATTATCAATAGCTCGAGCTTTTATAGGTGATCCACCAATACTTATTTTAGATGATTCAACTTCAGCATTAGATGCTCGTAGTGAAAGATTAGTTAAGGATGCATTATATGAGGAACATGATGATCAAACAGTTATTATTATTGCACAAAAGATTGCATCAATTGTGGAAGCTGACAAAATTATGGTTTTAAATGATGGTGAGTTAGTTGGTTTTGATACTCATCAAAATTTATTAAATTCTAATAAAACTTATCAAGAGATTTTTAATTCTCAGAAAGGTAGGGAATAAATATGGCTAATAGAACAGGTTTTGGAAATAGACGAAGAATTGTAACTGGTGATATGGGTGAGCCAACTGATTTAATTTCAGGAATTAAGTTTATTTTTTCCTATATTAAAAAGTATTGGTTTGCTTTAATTGTAGTTGTTATCTTAATTTTAGTAGCTACTTATGTTCAAGTATTAGCACCACAAATAATGGCTGATGCAATCAATCAAATGACTGATTATTTAAAGACTTATTTAATGAAAGGTGATTATCAAGCTAAATATGATATCTTCTTTGGTTCAATAGTTAAGATGTTAATAGCTTATGGTTTAATTGCTTTGTCTTCATTCTTTTATTCTTATATGATGGCTGGAGTTGCTAGTAATTCAAGTGCTAAAATTAGATCAAGTTTATTTAATAAATTACAAAAATTATCAATTAGATTCTTTGATGCAAGTAATGAAGGAGATATTCTTAGCCGTTTTACTAATGATATTGATAACATTACGATGTTATTAAATCAAGCTTTTGTCCAAATAATTTCAAGTATCGCTTTAGTTGTCGCAATAACTGTTCAGATGTTTAGTGATAATGTTAAATTAGCAGCTATTGTTGTTTTACTTGCTGTATTTAATATTATTTTAGTTTTATTAATTACTAATAAAGCTAAGAATTATGTTGATAAGCAACAAGAAAAGTTAGGATTATTAAATGGTTATATCGATGAAAAAATAACAGGACAAAAATTAATTATTACTACTGGTACTGAAGATGAAACTTATAATGAATTTATTCCTTTTAATGAAGATTATCGTAAAACTAGTCAAAAAGGACAAGCTTTATCTAATATTCTTTTTCCTTTAGTAAATGGAATAATGCTTGTTAGTATTGGTTGTATTGTTTTCTTTGGAGCTGATCAAATAAAAAGTGGTGCCTTATCAGTTGGTTTATTAGTTGCTTTTATTACTTATGCTCAACGTTTCTTCCAACCAATTACCCAAATTGTTTCACAATATTCTGTCTTCAGATTAGCATTAACAGGAGCAGGTCGTGCTAAAGAAGTATTAGATGTTAAAGAAGATGTTGTCGATAGTGAAAAAACAATTGAATTTCAACCAATAAAAAAAGAAGTTCAATTAAAAAATGTTAATTTCTCTTATAAAAAAGGAGAACCTATTTTAAAAAATGTTAATATTTCCTTATGGAAAGGTCGTAAAATTGCCTTAGTTGGTCCTACTGGTAGTGGTAAAACTACTATTATGAATTTATTAAATAGATTTTACGATGTTGATAGTGGTGATATTTTATTTGATGGAGTAAGTATTAAAGATATTTCTTTAACTTCACTACGTAAGAATGTTGGTATTGTATTACAAGATAATATCTTATTTGGTGGAACTATTAAAGAGAATATTGCTTATGGTAATGAAGATGCCAGTCAAGATGAAATAGAAGCAGCCGCTAAAGCCGCAAGTATTCATGATTATATTATGTCTTTAGAAAAAGGATATGATACTTTAGTAGATAATTCTAATTCTATTTTTAGTGTTGGGCAAAAACAATTAATTTGTATTGCCAGAACTATTCTTACAAATCCAGAATTATTAATTTTAGATGAAGCTACTTCTAATGTTGATACTGTTACAGAAGCTCAAATTCAGATTGCGATAAATAATGTCTTAGTTAATCGTACTTCATTTGTAATAGCACATCGTCTAAAAACAATTATTGATGCTGATCATATCGTAGTATTAAAAGATGGAGAAGTAATAGAACAAGGAAATCATGAACAATTATTAGCTTTAAATGGTTTCTATGCGGAATTATATACTAATCAATTTGTACCTAGTGCTAATTCATAAAATAATAAAAATATATAAAAAGAAATGTTAAGTTATTTTTATACTAACATTTCTTTTTTATGATTATTTAAGATTTTTTATATTATTTACACTAGTGTCAATATAATGTGAAATATTGTGAATAAAATATTCTTATTTGTAATTTATATATGTTAGGGAAGTTCAATAATTATAAGTTTAGTTTTTATGTTGTTAAAGAAAGGAATGATAATCATGATTATATTGTAAATATATTTTTCTTTTTTAAACGTAATGATAGTAATAATAAAGAAGATTTGTTAGTAAATGATATGAATATTATTAATAAATTTCTTAAGATAGATAATTATTCTTTATTAAATAAAGATAATTTAACATTAATTAATGAGAATGATTCTTATTATAATGAAAAAGATAATTTATCTTTTCAAAAGAGTATTGATAATGGTGATGTAGTCATTAACATTTATAAGAGTATTTTATCAATAAGAAATATTTTTATATTATTAATATTTACTATTTTATTTTTTTATGTTAGTTTATTAATAATAGAGGTGTTTCAATGAAAAAGGAAATATTATTAACAACAAGATTAACTGGGGTATCCCAACAGGAAGAAGTTCAATTATTGTTAAAAGAATTAGATGTTATGAAAGCTCAAGATCTTAAATATATTTTAGATTATGATGGTTATCAAAAGAGTATAGCTTTATTGTATGAAGATAAATATTTAGGTTATCTTCCTAAATTAATAAGTGAATCTTTTTTATATGATTTAATAAAAGAGAAGCATGTTATTATTGATAAAGTGTTTGTCATCGAAAAGGTTGGTGGTCAACCTGAAATTGGTAAAGATTATTATGGATTACAAGTTGGTTTATATTTAATTGTTTATGATAATTATGAAAAACTTATTCAAGAAGGTGTTAGTAAAGCTAAGTTAGAATCTAAAACTAAAGGTATTGAATTAATAGTTAAGTCTTTTGAAATTAAAAATAAGATATCTTTGTCTAATAAACATAAAATGTTATTAGTTGGCCATTCAATGCTTAAGAAAAAAGAAATAATTAATGTTATGATGGATTTTGGAATTAGTCCTAATCAATTAGAATTAAAATTAGATTATTATGCTTTAAAAAATAGTGTTAAGCTTTCCAAAAATTATAAATATATTCTTTTTGGTCCTTTACCTCATTCTAATAAAGGGATGGAAGATGCTAATAGTATTATTGATTATTATTTAAATCAAGGCGATTATCTAATTTATAAAGTTAAAGATACTAGTGGTAAGTTAAGTATTAATAAATCTTCATTAATCTATACTTTAAATATGATTGCATTAGAAGAAAAAAATAACTCGTAAGAGTTATTTTCTTTCTAAATATATATAACCAACTATTTGATTAATCTTTTTTTGTTCTTCAGGTAGAACGTAAACATATTCTCCTTTTTTTACTTCAAAAGTTAAGGTATCATTTTGATGGTATTGACCACCCATAGTTCCAACTTTATGTAGTTGATTTATTTTACTAGTTTCATTGATATCTTTACCAGTATATATTGATACTTTAACAGGTACGACAGTACGATAGTTATCAGCTGCTAAAATTCTGGCTTGATATGTACCAGAATAAATACTAGTCATTCCATCTTTTTGTATTTCTACTCCTATTTTATAGGCAGTATGATTATCTTCTAAATAGGCATTAGTCGCAAACATTTTATCAAAATTGATAATAGTAGGGAAATGATTAAGTTTAGTAAAACTTTTATATGGTTTAGGATAAGTAAAATACACTAAGACACTACAAAAAGCTAGAGCTATAAATATTCTAAATATCTTAATTTTTGTTTCTTTTTTCATCATATCACCTTTACTAATAATACCAAACATAGAACTAAAAGACAAGAATATGCTATAATTGTGTAGAGGTGTTGTTATGAGACTAGTATCTTGGAATGTTAATGGCATAAGAGCTTGTTTAAATAAAGGATTTATTGAAAGTGTAATGTCTCTTGAAGCAGATATCATATGTGTTCAAGAAACTAAAGCCCAAGAAGAACAAGTGGATTTAATGCTTGATGATTATTATCAATATTGGAATAGTGCAATAAAAAAAGGATATTCAGGAACGCTTGTTTTAACTAAAGAAAAACCGATTAATTATACTAAAGGAATTAATATAAGTGAGCATGATCAAGAAGGAAGAGTTCTTACTTTAGAATATGATAAGTTCTATTTAGTAAATGTTTATGTGCCTAATTCACAACGTGGTCTAACAAGATTAGATTATCGTATGGAATGGGATGATGTTTTTAGAAATTATTTAAATGATTTAGCAAAAAATAAACCTGTTATTATGTGTGGCGATTTAAATGTAGCTCATGAGGAAATTGATTTAAAAAATCCTAAAGAAAATCAAAGAAATGCTGGCTTTACGATTGAAGAAAGAAATAAATTTACTACTTTTTTAAATAGTGGATTTATCGATAGTTTTAGATATTTATATCAAGATAAGATTGAATATTCATGGTGGTCTTATATGAATAAGGCTCGTGAAAGAAATATTGGCTGGAGAATTGATTATTTTTGTTTATCAAATGTCTTAAAAAATAATTTAAAAGACGCGAAAATATATCAAAATATTATGGGTAGTGATCATTGCCCTATTAGTATTGATATAGAAATATAAATATTAATTCTTTTGATGAAAGGAGAATTAAAATGTTTGATTTAGATTTATTTATTAATAAAGTTCGTCCATTAATGCAAAAAAAGAGTGTTATAAATGAAAATGAAATGAATACTCCTTTTGGAATAGAAATTGATAAGGCTTTAGATGAAGCATTAAAACTTGGTCAAGATTTAGGTTTTGATGTTTATAAAGATAAAGATGGATATTATGGATATATTGAAGTAGGAGAAGGTGATTTGTTTGGTGTCTTAGCCCATGTGGATGTGGTGAGTGAAATAGATGCTAGTAAATGGTCTAGTGCTCCTTTTGATGTAACTGTAATAGATAAAGTATTATATGGTCGTGGGATTGAAGATGATAAAGGACCATTAGTATTATGTTTATTAGCTCTAAAAGATTTATTAGATCAAGGTTATCAATTAACTAAAAGAATTAGATTTATTATTGGTTGTGATGAGGAAAGTTTATGGCGTTGTATTAAAAAATATAAAGTAGAACAAGAAATTCCTATAATGGGATTTTCACCTGATGGGATGTTTCCTTTAGTTAATGTAGAAAAGACTTTATATCAATTAAAAATTAGTGCTAATCAAGAAATTGATTATACTTTTAGTGGGGGAAATGCTATCAATCAAGTTGCAGCAGTTGCTAGAACAAGTTTTAATCCTAATTTGATAGATGTTATGGAGCAATTAAATATGCCTTATCATTTAGATGAAAATGATATTGTTTTTAATGGCATAGCGGCTCATGTAACTAATGCTGAAGATGGAGTTAATGCCATTACCCATCTTGCTTTAGCAATGAAGCATGCTAATTATCATAATAATTTAATAGATTTTATAACTAATCATTTATTATCACCTTTTGGTGAACAATTAATTAAACCAAATTATGATGATATATCTAATTATATGAAATTAAATGTTGGAACAGCTGATTTTAAAAATAATTTACAAACAATTACGATAGATATGCGTTTACCAATAACTTTAAAAAGAGAAGATATTGATAATCAATTAGCTAATTATGCTTATAAATATAATTTAAGAATAGAAGAAATTGATTTTACTAATAGTTTGTATGTAAAAGAAGATAGTGAATTAATTACTAAATTAATGCAAGCTTATCATGAAGTAATAAATGATAATAAAAAACCAATGGTTAGTGGTGGAGCAACTTATGCACGTGCTTTTGATAATATGGTTGCTTTTGGACCTAATTTTAGTAAAACAAGTGCTCATGAAATTAATGAACATATCAGTATTGAAGATTTAAAAAAGGCTTATGATATTTA
>JAISTP010000030.1 GCA_031272545.1 Bacilli bacterium
CATATACAATAAATAAAAATTATTGTTATTTTATTTTGATATTAAAATAGATAGGAGAGGACGAAGTGAAAAATAATAAAAGAAGAGTAACTTTATTAATGCTTTTACTTGTTGTAACCGGTTTTATAACAATAAGTAAAGTTGATGCGACCACTGAGTTTGTTGGGGATGTTAGTGATGTATGGATGAATGGCCGTTATGGTTCAGTCATTAAAACTGATGATGGAACATTATATTATGCGGGACAAGATTTGTATGGAAATTTATCTGGTACTGGTAATTATAAAACAGAGTTTACGAAGATTAATTTTAAAGATCAATTCTATGGTACAGGTAAAGAAATTATTCAATATACTTATGCAAATGAGAGTAGAGGCTTTTTACTAGACAATGAAGGTAATGTTTATTATGCATCTACTTATGATGGAGTAGATTATGATAGATCATTTAGTTATTGTGTTAGAAAAGATAATACTAATACTTGTCATTCTAATTCAGATAATGCTTATATTCTTCATCCAATATTAGCTAAGTTTAAAGAAGAATATGGTAAGAAAATTATTAGAATAGCTGGTGTTCGTTCAGCATTAATCTTTGAAACAGAAGATCATGTTCTTTGGGGAATTGGTAATAGTTCAGAAGAAGATGTTACTGATAATATTCTTGGAAGTGGTAGTGTTGTGCTTGGTAGTGGTAATACTATTGATAAAAGTGAAACAGTTAATAATAAAACAGTTCATGATGTAAAAATGCTAGTAAGTAATGTTCAAGAATGGAAGATTGGTTTCTTTGATTATGCGGAAAATAAAGATGCAAGTAGTCGTTTATGGTTTAAGGCTAACAATAAATGGTACGGTGTAGGTAGTACTTACTACAATCAATTATTAACTAATAAATCATATGTTGGTTTTTTAAGTGATAGTGATTTTAATGGACCAACAAATAATTATGGTAAATATGGTCGTGCTCTTGATTATTCAAAGATTAATCAAACATATAATAAAAACTATAGTGATGATAATGTCGTTTCAATTGAAGGTTATGGTAGTAGCACAATAATTGTTTTTGATGATGGAATTGCATATCATGTGGGTTTACCACAATATTGTAATATTGCGGATAGTGCAGGTAGTGCTTGTTTAGGAGCTGCTACAACAAACCCTATTCAAGTTAAAATGTTTGCTTCACAAGATTATAAAGATGAAATAGGACAGGGATGGGATAAAATTGTTCGTACTTTTCCTGGCGCACATGCGATATTTATTCAAACAGAATCTGGACGTATTTGGGCTCGTGGTTCAAATGATGAAGGTGATTTAGGGTTTGCGACAGATACTAATTATACAGGAAATACACCTTATTTTACTGATATATCAGATGTTAGTAGAACTGGTCAACAATTAGCTGTTAGAATTAGAATTACTAATGGTTTAAAACAACAATCACCTATAGAAATAATGAATCCTAAAAAGTTAATTGCGGCTTGGAATGGAACGATTGCTTTAAGAAATGATGAGTATTTAGTAGGAACAGCTCGTCAAGGAACAAGTGCTTATTCAGGTTATTATGGAGCTCCTAAATATGAATTTGACTATGATGGTTTTGGCTTTACTAGAATTAAAAGAGCTAATCGTATTGTTAAAAATCCAACTATTATTGTCGATGGTAATAATAATCCTACTTATTGGGAAGAAAATCCAAGTAATTTACAAATTGGTGATAAAACAGAATGGGTAAATAAAGAAGATGGAAAATATCCAACATATGCACAATATACTATTTATGGGTGTGGAACAAGTGTTAATAATTATACTTTAAAAGACATTAGTAAATGTACTTATGAAGTAAAAACAAACAATAGTAATAAAAGTGAGTCAAGAACTTATGATAGTAGTATTGATGATGCTAATAAAATAGATGATGTTAATTTATATAATGTTGATTTAAGTAGTTTAAATTTAAGTCCAGGATATTATAAATTGGTTGCGAAAAGATATGCCTTTATAGGACCTGATGGAACTAATGGTGCTTATCCAACTAGTAATGTTAATGCTGGAAAATTACAATATAATTCCAGTATTGGTGATAAAGAATATTATTTTCAATTTAGTGTTGAACCTAAAATTGAAGCAGATAATGTTACTTTAAATGTTGGTGATACTTTTAATGAACAGGATAATGTTATAGCTACTAATAGTAAAGGTTTAAATGTTTCTTTTGGTAATAATGATTATGATTTAAAAGTTACTAGTAATAATGTAAATACTAATAAAGTAGGTGTTTATTTTGTTTCATATGAAATGAAAGATGAACATGTTGATAAGGTAGTTACTAAAACAATTAGAGTTATTGTTAAAGATAGTAATAGTATTATTAGTGATGATTACTTATTACAAGCTCATAGTTATGTTTTAAATAAAGATATTGATGTTGTCAATGGTGGTAATAATGAAATATTAAATAATGCCGAAGCTAAAGCTTTCTTGTTAAGTGATGGTTCTAGTGTAGATGTTAAAGTAATAAATAATGATAATTATCATAATGAAGTAAATCAATACAGACCAACAATTGCAATAAAAGATGATGAAAGTATTACTAAAACAATAGTTGCATCTATTATTGATAATGATACAACTATTAAAGATGATTATGCGATTAAAGGAAAAGATTTTACTATTTTATCTAAAAATGTTGGAGATAGTAGTGATTTCTATAATGAAAATTATGGTAATTTAAAAATTTGGAATATTGAAGATCCAAATGATGTTGTCGATATTACTTCACCAAATAATTATGATGGATATAGTAAAAATGAAAATCTTTATAATGCACAATTTAATATAAAAAATGGCACACTTAATGCTTTAAATATTAAAGCTTTAGTCTTAGATAATGAACGTTTTGTCGATGGAAATAACTATGTTATTGCGGCTGATAATGTTGTTTTAAGCTTGAGTGATGCTAAAAACATTAGTGATTTGAATGAGTTTATAAGTCTAAGTAATGCTAAGGCTAAAAATAAAAATGATTTTAGTAATGGTAATATTATAGTTGATACTAATAATAGTAATTTTAATAGTATTGCTGGTGATTATACAATTACTTTTATAGTTCAAGAAGAAACTACTACTAAAATAAGTATTAATGTTAAGGTATTAGACTATGATCATATTACTAGTAATGATGATTATTATTTAGCCGCAAATGATTTTGATATTAATGTTGGTCGTGTTGCTAGTTTAAATGATAATAAAATTAAATCACAAAGTTCAGTTACTATTTTTGATAAGAACTTTAATAAACTTAATAATGAAATTAATGTTAGTAAAAATGATATTGTGGCTCAAGTTGGAGGACCTTATGAAGTAATATTTAATATTAACAACACTAATGTTAATTTAAGTATTATGGTTAATGTTGTTAAAGGAGATAATCCTGTCTTAAACATTCCACAATATACTAAGATTATGATTAATGAATCCTTTGATAAATTTAAGAATGTTAGTATTAGTGATACTGAAGATGGAGTTATTAGTCCAAATGATAATAATGTAAATATTAGTGGTATTATAGATACAAGTAAACCTGGTGTTAGTTTATTAACTTATTCATTTACTGATAGTGATAATAATACAGTTCAAGCTACTACTTTATTAATTGTCGATGATGGTACTTTTACTATTAATGATGGTTATGTTTTAACAGCTCATAATTTTATTATAAATAAAAAAGATATTAGTAATGACGATAATGATATTTTAAATAAATCACAAGCTCATGCTTATAATTTAAGTGATGGTCACGAAGTTAATGTTGTAGTTTATAACAAAAATAATTATAGTAATGTTACTACTGCATCAGAAGTTAATCTTATTTTAGCTGTTCAAGATAATAATAATGCTAAAAAAATAATTAAAGCTACTATTGTTGATAAAGATGTGATGGCTGTTGGTAATAATTATAGTATTGGAGCTAATAATATTGTTATTGGAAAAAATGATGTAAATAATTTAAGTGATAATGAGTTATTAACATTAATGAATGCTGAAGCTTGGCAAGTTAATGATTACTCAGCTAAAGGAACGGTTGTTATTGAAGATAAAGATAATATTCAACCTATTGCTGGAGAATATCATTTTGTTTTAAATGTAAAAGAAGAAGCTACTACCAAATTAAATATTACTGTAGAAGTTAGTAATAAAGATAATTATCTTGAGGATAATGGTTATATTATTACTTCAAATGATATCGTAATAGGAAAAAAAGATGTTAAGAAATTAGATACTGATGATAAAATATTGCAAGCAATTGATGCTTCAATAATTAAAATTAGTGATAATAGTGAACAAGATAAAGTAATATTAAGTGATGGTGGCTTATCTGATTTAGCAATGCCATATGATATAACTTTTGCTTTAAAAGATAATCAAAGTATTACTGGTGTCTCAGCAATTACAGTAATTGATTATGATCATTCATTTAGTAATGATAATTATCAAATTAATGCTAATGATATTATTAAAGTGAATACTACACAAGTAGAAGATATTTTAAATAGTAATAGTGAAGCTAAATTAATTAATCTTAGTGAAGCAATTGCTTATAAAAATAGGGCTAGCATAAATCCAACTATTAAAGTAGATTATGCTTTGTTACAGGCCAAAGAAGGAACTTATCAAGTTAAATTCTATATTGATGAAGATTCAAATGTTTATGTAATAGCTGATGTAGTTGTCGATAATGGAAATACTCCAACATTAAATGTTAATGAACGTGATAATATTATGGTTGGTAGTGATTATGATCCGCTAAGTAATGTTAGTGTTAGTGATGTTGAAGATAGTAATATAAATATTTCAGATATTAAGGTTACATGGGATAAACCATTTAATAAAGATGAAGTTGGTTTATATCGTATTAATTATGAAGTAGTTGATAGTGATAATAATAAAGCAGTCGCAAGTCGTATTCTTTGTGTTAATGATGGTTCAATTATTTTAGGAAATGATTATGCTTTACAAGCATATGATTTTGAAGAAAATAAGAGTACTGCTTCAAAAGATGCTAATCACATTATTAATAATTCTCATGCCAAAGCCTTTAAATTAAGTGATTTTAGTGAAGAAGAAGTTATTGTTAAAGATTATGGAACATATGATGATAATAAAGTTGGTAATCATTCACTTGTTTTAGCAATTAAAGATGAATCTTCAACAACTAAAGATATTAATGTAGTTGTCTTTGATAGTGATAATTATGTTAGTGATGATAATTATTCTATTATGGGTAATAATATTATTATTGGTAAAAATGATGTTTCATCAATAAGTGATGATATGATTATCAGTTATAGTAAAGCTAAAGCTTGGCAAAATACTCATTTTAATGATAATTCATTAGCTATTGATGTTGATTATCATAATTTACAAGCTAAAGCAGGGACTTATGATGTAATATTAGCTGTTCATGATCATAGTGATGTGAAGATAACTATTAAAGTTACTGTCTTAGATAAAGATATTGTTAATCAAGGTGCTAATTATGTTATTAGTGGTGATAATGCTATTATCGGTAAAAGTAAAGCTCAAGAATTAAGTAGTGATAATGATTTTATCTTATTAAATAAAGTTGAAGCATTTAATAATCGTGATGTTAATACTAAAGTAGATGTTTTTGTGGATAGTAATTATTTCTATAATACTGTAGGTACTTATGAAGTAAAATATTGTATTAAAGATGAGGCTAGTACTTGTCTTAGTCTTAGTATTGAAGTAGTTGATTATGATCATGCGATAGCATTAGATAATTATTATTTAAAAGCTAATGATGTTGAAATTAATTTAGGAGAAGTTTCTGGTTTAACTGATGAACTATTTATTAATAAATTAGTGGCTGATACTAATGGAACAATTAAAGTTAGCGATTTAAGTAATATTCAAAATAGTAAAGGTGAATATTATGTTCATATCTATTTAGATGAAGCTAATAATGTAAAATTAAAAATTAAAGTTAATGTTACTAATGGAGAAAGTCCAATTTTAAGTTTTAATTCACCTGTTGAATTAAAAGTTAATGATAATTTTGATGTAATGGATGGAGTAAGTGTTAGTGATAAAGAAGATGATGATGCTCAATTATTAAATAGCGTTGTTGTTGATAAGACTAGTATTGATACTAGTAAAGCTGGATTATATATTTTAAATTATTCTGTTATTGATAGTGATTTTAATGAAGTTAAGAAACCTAGAGTTGTTTTAGTTAATGATGGTTCATATATTGTTGGCGATAAATATATTTTAAAAGCTACTGATTTTGTCATTAATAAAAAAGATGTTAGTCTTAATGATGAAGATATTATTAAGCAAGCTAGTGCTTTAGGTTATACTTTAGCTGTTGATAAAGTAAATGGTAATGAAGCTAAAGTTATTATTTTAGATAAGAATGATTATCAAGCTGCACCTGGAACTTATACAATTAAATTTGGTGTTGAAGATAATAGTGATATTAAAGCTAGTAAAGATATTAATGCGACTGTTATTGATAAAGATTATCTTGTAACAGGTAATAGTTATATGATTGCGGCTAATGATATTACACTTGGGCTTGATGATGTAGATAATTTAAATGAAAACAAAATTATTGATTTAGCTCAAGCTGAAGCTTGGAATAAAAATAATTATCAAACCAAGAGTGATGTTATTGTTAATAATATAGATGTTATTAAAAAACAAGCTACATTTGATAGACCTTACTTAGTAACTTTAGCGGTTAAAGATGAAACTAATACGCAATTAGTAATTAAAGTTCATGTTATAAATAAAGATGTTGTTGTAGATAATCATGATTATTTAATTAGTGGTAATAATTTAGTTATTGGTAAAAAAGACGCTGAAAATTTAAATGTTAATGATTTAATTAATATGATGAATGTTGAGGCTATTGAACAAAAAACTAATAATAATATGGATGTAGTATTAATTACTTCAAGTATTGATATTAATAAAATTAATGAAAAACAAGGTATCGAATTTAAGATTAAAGATAATGATATTAAGATAACATTAAATCTTTTAATTATTGATAATGATTATGTTGTTCAATATGATAATTATTTACTAGTTGCTGATGACTTCTCATTAAGAATTAGTCAAGCTAAAAATATTAGTGATAATGATATTATCCAATTTAGTAAAGCAAAAGTATTGGATCGTAATTCATTATCAGAATGTGATAATGTGATAGTAAATAATCACAATATTGTTAATGTAAAAGGGACTTATGATGTTAATTTAGGTATTAATAGTATTCCTAATTCTTCATTAAGTATTAAAGCTAATGTAATTAGTGGTAGTGCTCCAACAATTGATTTTAATAGTCCAATCATTCTTGATGTAAATGATAATTTTGATGTTTATGATGGAGTAATGATTAATGATGCTGATGAAGTATTAACTAATAATAATGTTGATATAACTGGTGATACTGTTGATACTAGTATGAGTGGAATTTATAAAATACTTTATACTCTAACTGATAGTGATGGTAATATTGCTAGTAAACCTCGTTTGGTTATTGTTAAAGGTAATGGTATTGTAATTAATCAACATTATGTTTTAGAAGCTCATAGTTATATTATTAATGCAAATAATTTTAGTGATGATGATGCTAGTATAATTAGTTCAAGTAAAGCTAAAGCCTATAATATTGATGATTTAACTAGTGCTGATATTATTGTTTTAGATAAAAATAACTATAGTGCAGTAAGTGGTAAATATCCTCTAAAATTGGCTGTAAAAGATGATACTAGTTTAATTAGAGATATTGATGCTTTAGTAATAGCTAATGATAATTATTATGAAAGCTCTAATTATGTTATTACTTCTAATGATGTTATTATGGGATTAAAAACAGCTCACTCTATAAAAAATGACCAAGATTTAATTGATATTACTAATGCTCAAGCCTTTAATAAGAAGACTTTAAATAATGAAATTGTATCTGTTGCTAGTTCTGATTTTAAAGATGTAAGCGGTAATTATGATGTTGTCTTTAAAGTTGATAAGGAACCATCCTCAACAATCAATTCAAAAGTAAGAGTTATTGATAAAGATAATGTTGTTGTTAATAATGATTATGGTATTGAGGGTAATGATATTACTCTTGGAACTAAAGATGCTAAAACGATGATTGATAATAATGAAGTTGAAAATAAAATTATAGCTTTAGCAAAAGCAAGAGCATGGCTAAAGAGTGATTACGATACTTCTTTAAGTAGTTTAGCAATCAAAGATTGTACTTTGGAAGCTAAAGAAGGTACTTATCAAGCTACTGTTTATCTTGAAGATAAAGTTTCTATGACTATTAATATTAATGTAATTAAAGATGATTATTATTATCAAGGTAATGCTTATACCATAATTGGTAATGATTTCACAATTAATGAAACAGTTGCTAAAAATATAACTCGTGATGAAATTATTAATCTTGCAAAAGCTAAGACTTATTTAAATAGTGACAATAACCAATTGGGAAGTGTAAAAGTATTAAATAATACTATTAAAAATCAAAAAGAAGGTACTTATCAAGTTAAGCTTTATTGTGATGAAGAAATTGATACTTTCATTATTATTAATGTAACTATTTCTAATGGACAAAAACCTTTATTAAATATTAGTCCTGAATTTGAAGAAGTACCATTAAATACATCAAATTATGATGTTAAAAATGGTTTAAGTGCAAGCGATCCTGATGATGCTAGCATTAATGAAAATAATGTTGTTATTAAAGGTAGTGTTGATACTTCTCAAGCTGGTATTTATGTAATTAATTATTCATTAACTGATAAAGATTTTAATATTGTTAATAAAACAAGAGTAGTTTTAGTAAATGATGGCTCTTATATTATTGGACAAAATTACATAATTAAAGCTCATGATTTTGAAATAAATAAAAAATATGTTGTTAATGATTTAGATAGTATTATAGTTGCTAGTGAAGCTGAAGCTTATTCTAAATTAGATGGAAGTAAAGCAACAGTTATGGTTAAAGATGATGATTCATATTTTTCTAAAGAAATTAAAACTTATCATATTAAATTAGCTGTTAAAGAAGAAGATACCCTTACTACTAGTATAAATGCAACTATCTTTAATAAAGATAATTCACATGTTAATAGTAGTTATAGTATTGGTGGTAATAATGTCGTTCTAGCCCAAGATGAAGTTAAAAATTTAACTAAAGAAAAGTTAATTGACAAAGCACAATTAGAACAATGGGATACAGGTTCATACATTAGTACAAGAGATAATAATGTGGTTATAAGTGATCGTGAATTTGATAAAATTAATGCTCAGCCTAATACGTATAATATTAGTGTTGCTCATCAAAAGAATAATGGTATTACGATTACAATAAAAGTTAAAGTTATTGCTAAAGATGTTGTTAGTTATGATGAAAATTACTTAATTAGTGGTAATAATTTAGTTTTAGGTAAAAAACAAGCTTTAGCCATTAGTGATATGAATGAATTTATTTCATTGATGAATGTAGAAGGTTTTGATAATAAGGATAATAATGTTGATGTAGAAGTAGTTACTGCTTTAAATGAATTTGATGTTAATAAAAATGTTCAAGAGATTGAATTTAAAGTAAAAGATGTCATTCGACCTACTATTAAAGTTAAATTAACTATTTTAGATTATGATTATGTTCAAGAAAATAATGGTTTAATTATTGCCGCAAATGATTTTAGTATTAGAAAATCACAAGTTAATAACTTAGATATTGTAAGTAAAGCAAAAGCTACTATCTTTGAAAAAGATAATCTTACTAAACCAAGTACTAATTACCAAGTTGAAATAAAACAAGGACAAGTTAATACTGATATTAAAGATTATGCTATAGAATTAGGTATTAAAGATAATAATGAACCTACTTTAACAATTAATGTTAGTGTTGGTGCAGGACAGATACCTGATTTAAATGTAAGTCCTTTAGTAATAATCAATAAAGATAAGAATGAAACATATCAAGAAAATGACATTAGTGTTAGTGATCAAGAAGATGGTACTAATCTTAATATTATTGCATCTGGCGATAATGTTAATAATCAAGAAATAGGTATTTATTTTAGATATTATAGTGTAACTGATAGTGATAATAATAGTGTAAATAAAACAAGAATGATAGTAGTTAATGATGATAAGAATTCTATAATTGTTGATGAAAATAAAGGTTATGTTTTAAAAGCTGATAATTATGTTATTAATAGTAAAGATGTAATAGATAATGATTTTAGTCAAATTATTACCTTAAGTAATGCAATTGCTTATCGTATTAGTGATGCTAAACAAGTTGAAGTAATTGTAAGTAATAGTGATAACTATAATAAAAATGTTGGTTTATATCAACCAATAATAGCTTTAAAAGATGATACAAGTATTAATAAAAAAATTAATATTAATGTATTAAATAAAGATATTATTCAAAATGGTAATGTTTATGCTATTGGCGCTAAATCAATTAAAATAGGTAAAGAAAAAGCTCGTGTTTTAGCACATGATAATAATAAATTAATTGAAGCTCTACATGCTGAAGCGTGGCAAATAAAAGACTATAATCAAAAAGGAACTGTTGAAGTAACTAATACTAGTAATCTTCAAGCTCAAGTTGGAGATTATGATATTACCTTAAAAGTAAAAGAAGATAGTGTTAGTATTCAAGTAAAAGTAATTGTTGTTGATTATGATATTTATGAATATGATGATGAATATGAGTTAATGGCTAATAATATTGTCATAGGTAAAGAAGATGCTAAAAATATTAGTGATAATAAGATGTTATTATCTTTAGCTGATGCTAAAGCTATTAAATTGACAGATAATAGTAAAGCTAATGTAGAATTAGATAAAACTAATTTCCAATCAGATAAAGGTTCTTATCAAGCTCAAATAAGTGTAAAAGAAAAGAATAGTATTAAAACTAATTTAAGTATTGAAGTTAAGGATAATGATCATGCTCAAAAAGGTAATAATTATGTAATAGTAGGTAATGATTTTACTATCAATACTACTAAAGCAAGTAATATTACTAATGATGAAATTATAAATTTAGCTAAGGCAAATGGATATTTAGCTAACGATGTAAATCAAAAAGGTAATGTTATTGTAATAAGTAATGCAATTGTTGGACAAGAAGGTCAATTTTCAGTAGTATTAGGCTTACAAGAAGATAATAAAGCTTTAATTACGATAAATGTTATTGTAACAAATGGTAAAGCACCAATCTTAGAAGTAAATAATCCAATTGAACTTAAAGTTAATGATTCTTTTAATCCAAAAAATACTATAACTAAATTAGAAGATGATAAAGATCAATTAAATAAAAATGATGTTGTTATCAGTGGTAATGTTGATACTAAGGTGGCTGGTATTTATGTATTAACATATCAAGTATCTGATAGTGATTATAATGTTACTGAAGTAAAACAAGTAGTTATTGTTAATGATGGTAATTATTTAATTAAAGATAATTATGTGATTAAAGCATGTGATTTTAGCGAATATGTAGATAATACAGAATTAAGTGAAAATCATATTCTTAAAGAAAGTAAGGCTTATGGTTATGATATTAAGAATAATAAGGAAGTAAGTGTAATTTTATATAATATTAATGATTATCAAGCTAAAGCTGGTAAATATACTATTGAATTAGCTCTAAAAAATAATAATGATGTTAGAAAATCACAAACAATTATTGTAAAAGATTTACCACAAGCTGTACTTAATAATGTAAAAGATAATTATAATTTAATAAAAGATCATGAGTTTAATTTAGATTTTATTAATGATGATAATGTAAATATTAAATTAAATTCTAGTAATGAAGATATTGTAAGCGTGGATAATACTGGCGTAATTAAAGGACTTAATAAAGGAACATCAATAATTAAAATTATTGTATCTACTAGAGATGGTTTAAAAGAAACAAGTAAAGAAGTTATAATAAATGTTGGATTAATGTTTGAACCAGAAGTAGATTACAATAATGAAGAAGCTATTGATGCAAGTAATGTTGAATTAACATTAAGCGAGACTAAAGATTTAAATGAAAAATTATTAATTAATAAAGCTCATGCTTCGGCATGGTCAATAAATAAACAAACTTTAAATGATGATATTAAAGTAGTAGTTAATAATCATAAAATTAAATCTAAGTTATCTTGGGATGGTAAAAAAGCATTATTAAGCTCTGAAACAAAAGATATTAATCGTGGCTATGTTTATCCAATAACATTTAGTACTAATAAAGGAACTAATATTACTATTTATGCTCGTGTAGTACCTGATCAAGATAATGAATCATCTAGTGAAGTGATTACAAATAATAAAAATAGTAATAAAGGTAAAAAAATAATTGTAAATACAGGAAGTAATTATTTGCTTATTGCTTTAAGTTTATTAGTCGTTAGTGAAATTACTTATTTATGTTATACTCGTCAAAGTAAATAGTTAAATTAAAAACAAGTTTCTATAAAAGGAAACTTGTTTTTTATATGTATATATATTTTACAATAATTTATATATTATAAACTATAAGTAAATAAAAATTAAGAAAATGTATAATATATAATAAATATGAATATGTTAATATAATAAATATTAATAATTTAAAGCATATATTAATAAAAATAATTTTTATTTTAAGAATATTAATTTTAAAAAGAACATGATAATAATAAATAAAGTATTAAATAATATAATTATTAAGAATAATATTAACCAATTTGTTTAAATATGTTAATATATAAAAATAAATAATAGGAGGGTTTATTATGAGAAAAGTTATTTATATTGATGATGACACGGAATTTGGAAAACTATTTTCAGAATTTTTAGAAAGAAATGGTTTTGATATTGATTTTTGTAGCGATATTCATGAAACTTTAGATAAAGTAAAAAATAATAATTATGATTTAATTATTATTGATTTCTTTTTAAAAGATTTTAATGGAGTTCAATTTGCGGAATTAATAAACCAAATTAAACCAAATTTGAAAATAATCATTCTTTCTAACTCAACTACGATAAATGATGAAATAGAAGCTTTATCTTCTAATATTATTGATGAATTTATCAAAAAAGAAGATACTCTAAATGTTATTTTAGCACGCATTAGAAAAGTAATGAATTTAAGAAATAAAAAAGAATCAAGTAATCATAATAAAGTTGTTTATTCTAATCTAGAAAATTTAAAAGTAGATATAGAAAATAGAATTGTTACAAAAAATAATAAATTGATTCAATTATCTTTTCTAGAGTTTGATTTATTGATTACTTTCTTAAAAAATCCTAATGTTTGTTTGTCAAGACAAGAATTATTAAACAAAGTTTGGAAATTAGAAAATAGTAATAACTATACTGATACAAGAACGATTGATGTTCATGTAATGAAATTAAGAAAAAAGTTAAATGTAAATTGTATTAAATCAATAAGGGGTTATGGTTATTGTTGGTATGAAAAAGAATGATGATAAAATTTAATACTTTCCTATTATTGTTGTTTAATAAAGCCTGTTTTAATAACAGGTTTTATTTTGTTCATATACAAGATGCTTCTTTTCTAGTATAATATTGTTACTGTTTTGAGGTGATAATTTTGAATAAAAAAACTGATAATCTTTATTATATAATTATTATTATTTTAGTTATTCTTTTTACTGGATATCGATTTTTTATAAATAATAAAGATACTTCTTTATTAATTTATCAACCTACTTATTATGATGATTGTCATAAAAATGTAATTAAAGTTAATGAGTATTTTGATTATACTAATATTATTAAAAGTAATGAAGTTAAAGCTAGTAATGATACAAATAATGATGATTATCAAAAAAGTTCTTGTATTGTTCTAACAAATTATGTCATGGATAAACCATTTTTAACTTTAGATAAATATGATATTAATCATCTTCAAGGTAATAATGATCTTACTTATCAAATATCTTATCAAACTATATTAGATAACTTAAAAACAAAGAAAAGTTTAACTGATTTAGATAAAAAGATAATAAGTAGTTTAGAGTATTACTTAAGTAATGATAAATTTCTATTGTTATATCCTGCTAGTTCTGGTATATTCCAATTAAATGAGCCTTTAATTGGGCCTAATGAAGATGCTACTTCAGGAACATATCACTTAAATATTTATCTTGAACTTGTTCATAATTATGATACTAGAAATAATAAAGTGTACTATACTTTTAGAGGATTGTTGATGAAATATGAAAAGGAGTAAGAGAATGAAAAAAATATTATGTTTAAGTATCATTTTATTATTAATAAGTGGTTGTAGTTTATTTAATAATTATGCTACTTCAAGTGCTGCATCTCTTACCAATAATGGTTCTTTAATATTTAATAATGATGCTGAAGATAACTTTTGTAGTAAAGCTAATATTGAAAAATATCTTGGCGATGCCAAAGTAGATGGCATTATTAATGAATTTGATATTTCTAAAGAAGATTATGAACAAACAATGAAAGAGCTAAAGCAAAGTAAAGAAGATATTACCAGTACACAATGTAATTACACTATTTATTCTAGTGTTAGTACTGAAGAGAGTGATGCAATTGTTTTAATAAGTGTTAATGGAAATAAAAATGATAAAGTTGATGTTAATAAAGTTTTCAGTAATAGTGTTTTAGAAAACTTTATTAATAATGATGATATTAGAGTTAATGCTATTGTTTTAAAAGAATTATTAAAAGATGTTAGTACAAGTGATTTTAAAGATTTAAATTTAAAATATGTTAGAGATGGTAAAAATGATATAGTTCTTTATCCTGTTTTTAAATATTATTATTTAAAAGATAAAAGTAATATTAAAGATTTTCAATTTAGTGGTATCAGTGGTTTTAGAGTAGCAATCAAATAATAGCAAAAGATAGAGGTGAATGATATGAATAAGAATTTAAAAGATGATAGTGTTTATTTAATCGTTTCAAAAACACAATTAAATTCTTTTGAACGTAAAGTAATTACTAATCTTTACCAACCGATTATGGGTTATCCAGCTTTATCTTTATATCTAACTTTAGCTAGTGAAGTTGATTATTTTAATAATGTTTCATCTAAATCATATATTTCTCGTTTAGTTAATATTATGAATATTGATTTAAAATTACTTAGTTCATCATTGACAATTTTAGAAGCTTTAGCTTTAGTTAATACTTATTATAATGAAAATGAAGATACTTATTTATTTAATCTTAATTCTCCTTTATCACCAGATAAATTCTTTCATAATCCATTATTAAATAATAAATTATTAAATGCTTTAGGTAAAACAAATTATCAAAAAACAAAACAATTATATCTTGATAGTAGTTTAAATACTAATGAGTATAAGGAGATTTCTGCTAGTTTTAAAGATGTTTTTTCTGGAAATAGTAATCCTTTATATCAAAATACTGACCAAAGATTTATTGATTTTAAAGAGGCTAATATTCATAATAAAGATGTTGATTTTAATTTATTAAAAGAAAAACTTAAAAAATATAAGTTACAATTTCTATTAAATGATAAAGCCATAAGAGCTCATATCGAAGCAATGTATTATGCTTTTGATATTACTGATGCGGAATTAATTGAAGGGATAATTGAAAGTTATCAAGATAAACATTTAGATTTAAAAATGTTAAATCATTATTGTAAACAAATTTCAGAATATAAAAGGTATACTACTGAATTAAACTTGGTTTATTTAGAAGACAAAAATGCTACTAATAAATATCAACGATATAGTGTAGTAGCTTTTGTTAGTAAATTCTTTAAAAATATAAATATACAAAAATATTTAATAGATATTGAAAATATTATGAAAGAAAATAATTTAAGCACGGAAGTTACTAATGCTTTAATTGAATTTATAATTAATGAACTTGGTTATTTCTATATTAATTACTTTTCTAAAACAGCTTTAACATTAAAAAAAAGAGGAATTATAAGTTTAACTCAGGCCTTAAATTATCTTAATGATGTTCATGATGTAAGAGCTAATCCTAATAAAAATAAAAAAAATAATAATAAAAGAGTAATTGGTTCTAAAACTAGTTGGAATGCTAATGAAGAAGAAGAAGTAAGTGATGAAGAATTAGAAAAGCTTAAAGAAGAAATGAAAGGGTGGTAGGATGGAACGTATTAAATTTGATGATATGTTTGATGAAAATAATTATTCAAAAAAAGTATTTTCACAATATAAAGATGATGCTTTTTTTAAACAAAAATATAATGAAATTAAAAAGCATTATGCCCAAGCTGAATTGTTTGAAATGGTTAAAGCTATTAATTCACAACGATTATGTATTGATTGTTTAAGCTTAAATGAATGTAAACAAGATATAGCTGGTTATTATTATGATATTAAGGATACTGGTTTATATAAAAAAGCTTGTTTAAAAATGAAAGAAATTGATGATTTAAATAAAACTTATCGTTATTTAATTTATACTACTTTTGATTTAAAAGATAAATTACCTTCTTTAAATGATGATATTGATGTAACTGTTAAAAGAAGTAAGATTTTAAAATATATAAAAAAAATAATAAGTGGTAAAGAAAATAAAGGGTTTTATTTATTTGGGGCACCTGGTTCTGGAAAAACTTTTTTAATGCTCGCAATGCTTAATGATGCTTTAGAAGATAAAAAAAGATGTGCTTTAATTAATATTAATGATTTAACTCAATATCTTAGACCTTTATTATTTAGTAATGATAGTTATGATAAAGAAACATTTGATATTTTGGTTAATAAATTAAAAAAAGTAGATCATTTATATATTGATGATATTGGCTCTGAAAGAGTAGATAGTATTTTAAGAGATGATATAGTATTTCCTATCTTAGATTATCGTATGCAACATAAACTTTTTACCTGTTTTACTTCTAATTTACCGCAAAAAGATTTAGAAATACAATATAGTATTTCTAATAAAAGAATTGATGAACCAATTAAAGGAACGAGACTTTTAGAAAGAATTAGAGTATTAAGTACTGAATTTGAATTAACAGAAGTAAAATCTCGTAGACAATAAGTATTTGATATGGTATAATATTCAAGCATTAATTTGCCTTTGCTTAAAGGGAAGCCTTTAGGCCATTAGACCACAAAGGAGGTGTCGTAGATGACTAAATATGAAATTATGTATATTATTCATCCAAATCTAGACGATGCTAATAGAGCAGAAGTAGTAGAAAAATTTAATGGAATTATTACTAATCATGACTCTAAAATCCTTGAAACAAAAGATTGGGGCTTAAGAGACTTAGCTTATGAAATTAATAAAGTTAATAAAGGACATTATATGATTTTAAAAGTTGAAGCTACTCATGAAGCTATTTCTGAGTTTGAAAGATTAGCATTAATCGATAACAATATTTTAAGACATATTGTTGTTAAAGAAGAAGAGTAACAGGAGGTTATCTTATGAATAAAGTTTTATTAGTTGGAAGATTAACTAAAGATCCTGAATTAAAAAAATCTAATAATAATTTGAGTATCTTAAATTTTACGGTAGCGATTAATCGTACTTATAAAAATAAAGAAGGTCAAATAGTTGCGGATTTTATTAATTGTGTTGCTTTTTCACGTCAAGCTGAAAATATGGCTACTTATACTAGTAAAGGTAGTTTAGTTTCAGTTGAAGGAAGAATTCAAACAAGAAATTATGAAGATGCTACTGGGAAACGTGTTTATGTTACTGAAGTGGTAGCGGAAAATATTCAATTTCTTGCTCGTTCTAATTCACAAGGAAACAAAACAATGACTGAGACAAGTAGTTCTACAAGTCAAGAAGATAAATTCTTTGATGATTTTAATCAATTTGAAAAAGATTCAAAAGATATTCTTTCTGATTTAGATATTTCAGATGACTCATTACCATTCTAGAGAGGAGTTTAATAATGAATTATAAAAAACGTGGTGGAAGACGTAAAGTTTGTTATTTCACAAAAAATAATATTAAACATATTGATTATAAAGATGTTGAATTATTAAAGAGATTTACATCTGATCGTGGTAAAATTTTACCTCGTCGTGTTACAGGTACTTGTGCTAAATATCAAAGACAATTAGCTGTTGCGATTAAAAGAGCACGACAAATGGCATTATTACCATATGTTAATGAATAATAATTGAAATTAAAAGATAAGATTTTATTAAATCTTATCTTTTTTCTTTATTATTAAGTAATTCTTTTATTTTATCATCATAGTAACTATTTTGTTCATCTGCTTTTAATAATTGTAATTTTAAATACTCTTGATATTGTTTAAATTTTTGTTCTCCTTCAATTAATTCATGAAGATTATAGGGATATGACATTTTAATTTTATCAATATTATGATCTACTTTAGTAATTAGTTCCTTAAGAATTTTTTCTTCTTTTTTAAGAAGTTCCATACTGTTACTATCATCATCAATAATATTTAATGAAAGCATTAACGCAATTATTTTTAATCTTGTTAGATTTTGTTTTTTATAAGCATTAACAGCTTGATAGAATAATTTTATATGTTCTTTATTATCATTTAAATCAGGATGTAAGTATTTAGTTATTAAACGATAAATGTTCTTTAATTCTTGTAATTGTTTACTATCAAGTGTAAGAATATCATCAAACTTATATAAATCATTATTATCATCATAACGATCATGATATTCTTCTTTATTAAATAATAGTTCAAATTTTATTTTATCATCAATAAAATCTAAATTCACTTCTTCATCATTTCTAATAGCTTGTTCAATTAATTCTAATTTTCTTTTTAAGATATTTATTTTTTCTTTTTTATGTTGTAAACGAATGGCCATAGGGCCAAATATAGTATTATAAATTACTTCAATTCTAGTATTATCTGTTTCAATTATTTTAGTTTCTTCATTTGTTAGAACGATTAGTTCCTTTCTTAAATTATTATTCTTTTTAACTTGTTTTAAGTATAAAGGATGAATTATTAATTGATTTTTATTCATATGTTAGCTCTATCCTTTCTGTGATAATTATAATAGTTAGTTATAATTAATGCAATATAATAACTTATTTGCTGAATATCATAATATATAACATATACTTAACGATGATACTTGTTAATTAAATGTAAAATATAATTTAATAAGTGGTTAAATAGATTAATAGAATATTTAAGTATAATTATATTATAGTTTTTTTAAGAAAGAGGGATGTTAATGAATAAGATAAAGGTTTTAATGTTGATGTTATGTTGTAGTTTATTTTTAATGTTATCTAATAATGTTCTAGCATTTAATACAACGACTAATTCAACATTAAATATGCGATTTTTTAAACCTAATGCCACAACTAGATATTTATATGTTTACGCTAATGAGGGTGAAGAAATTAAAATAAACTTATTTGATTCAGTTATTAACTCTACTGGTGTTAACCAAGATTTTACTTTTCAATTATAAGATCCATCAGGTAATATCGAATTTAGTGAAAATTCACCATTTACTTCGACAACAACAGCAGGGACTTATTTAGATAAAACAATTACAGCAACAGAAGATGGTGTTTATGTTTTAAGTTTTATTAGTAATGCCCAATTGGTAACTGAGTTTGATATTAGTGTCTATAATAATGGTGAAGAACAAAAAGGAAGACTATTTTCATTTAGACAAAATTATGCTTTAAATGAAAGAAATGCTAATGGAACTTATGAAGAGTTTTATGTTTTAGGTGCCAATGGTTATTTATATAATATTAAATTTCCTAATGCTCGTAGCTATAATGCAGCCTATGTTTGGCCTTCTGGATTAGGTGCTTATGATGCTAATAATAATTATGTTGCTTATGATGAATCATTTGATCGTGCTGCTTTACCTAGTTATATAACAGGTGGTGCATGCGTTACATGTGGAGATTATAAAATATTTTATGAAAAACCAGATAGTAGTATGCCTGCTAAAGCAAAATTTGGTAATTTTCCAATAGAATTATCTTTGAATCCTCTACCTTTAGAAGACAGAGATAATGTTGCTAGTATTGATAGTTTTACATATGATAATCAATTAATTTCTAAAGCTGGAACATTTACTTATTCAATTGATCCAGATTATAGTGGTAATTATTATTTCCAAATAGATACTAATAATAATGGCAGTTATGATGATGATGTCGATATTAGTGTATTGAGAGGTGCACGAGGTGCCTTTTCTACTACTACATATGAAAGTTTAAATAGTAACTTAACTTATATATTTGATGGTAAAGATGGTCTAGGTAATGATATTCCTATAGATAGAACCATTAAAGCTCGTTTATTACTTGAAAATACTGGGAAAATGTATTTTGCAATGTATGATTTTGAATCAAATCCAGGTGGAATTATCGTTGAAAAATTAAATGGTAGTTTAAGTGGTGATAAAACTGTATATTGGGATGATACTAAATTAAGTACAACTGGCTTTACAGCAATTAATATTCCGACACAATTAGATGGTACTATGGGCGTTGATTCAAGTAATGGTGTTCATAGTTGGGGTGCAATTCCTTTTAGTGGTTTAGGATGGGATGATAATGAACGTTATGTTTACAATTGGATTTTAAATCCTGTAAAATCATTTAATGATGTTATGGAATTAAAGCCAAGTGATCATGATCATGACGGTATTCCTGATTATGTGGAAGTGGGAAGTGATGTTAATAATCCGATTGATAGTGATGGCGATGGGATTGCCGATTGGGATGATTTAGATAGTGATAATGATGGTATTCCAGATAAAATTGAAGCTGTAAATAATGATGGTAGTGGAGATCCTACTTATCCTGTTGATACTGATAATGATGGAATCCCAGATTACTTAGATACTGATAGTGATAATGATACTATTCCAGATTATGTCGAAGGAGATACTCAAAATCATGGTGATATTTCTAGTATTGCTTTAGATACTGATCAAGATGGAATCCCAGATAATATTAAAGATTATCAACCTACTGATACTGATGGAGATGGTGTACCAGATTATCGAGATATTGATAGTGATGATGATGCTATTCCAGATAGTGTTGAAGCAATAAATAGTGATGGTAGTGGAGATTCTGCAAATCCAGTAGATACTGATGGAGATGGTATTCCAGATTATCGTGATGTTGATAGTGATAATGATACTTTATTAGATATTGATGAAGTTGGACCTGATCCAATGCATCCACAAGATAGTGATAATAATGGTATTCCTGATTATCGACAATTTAATGAATTACCAAAAAGTAATACTGGTAATAAAATTGTTAAAACAGGTAATGAAATGTTAAATATAAGTCTTTTAACAATAATTACAACATTAGTATTTAGCATATCTTATCTTAAGATAAGAAAATAAAGATATTAATAATAAAACACTAGTTTTAAACTAGTGTTTTGTTATTATTCAATATTATCTGCAAAACTTGCTAAAAAGATGTTTGTAAAAATTCCAATTCTAGGAAATGTAAGTTTATTCATTTCTGGTTTTACTTTACTATATTCAATAGCAAAGCTCATTGTAAAATTAGCTTTTTTCATAATTGTTTTTATATGCTCATTAATATTGCTAAAAGGATAAGCTAAGAATGTACTTACATTTAATATTTTACTAGATGTTTTAAATCTTTCATTCCTTCATTAATATTAATACATCTAAATAAACCCCTCTTTTAGTATTACAACCTGGTCGATGCATATTATTATTATTAAGAATATAAGTTTACTTTTTTGTATCATAAAAATAAAACTATAATTAACAAAGCCAAAATTAAAATCATGTATTTTAAAAATATTCTAATCTTCATAAAATTCATCTTTTTTCTCTACACTATTATAAATCATGATGGTTTTATTGAAAATATATTTTATGGAATCATAATCTATAATAAAGTAGGAAATAAAAATTCAATGAATGATTCTAAATTTGAGTAATAAATTTTATCTAAAGCCTTGTTTTTAATACTTAAATATCTTATAATATTAAAGCATGTTATGCAGTGGGAGGACTAGGTTCGTTAAACCACAGTACAACCAATTATTTTAAAGAAAGGTGTGTATTTATGAAAAAGAATGTACAAATGATTAAGAAGATTCAATTTCCAGCAATGCAAGCAAAACCTGGGCCAGCATTAGCTAGTGCCGGAATTAATATGCCTGATTTTTGTAATCAATTTAATGATAAAACAAAAGATCGTGCTGGAGAAATCGTACCTTGTGTAATTACGATTTACGAAGATAAATCATTCGATTTTGTTTTAAAAACAGAACCAGCTGCTAATTTAATTATGAAAGCTGCTAATGTTAAAAAAGGTTCTGGTAATGCAAAAACTGAAAAAGTTGGAAGTATTACTTATGATCAAGCAAAAGAAATTGCTGAAAAGAAAATGAATGATTTAAATGCTCATGATTTAGATGCAGCAGCTAAAATTATAGCTGGAACAGCTCGTAACATGGGGATTGAAGTTGAAGGTTTAGTTATTGAAACTAAAACTCAAAAAGAAGAATCTGAATTTGTTGAATACAAACATAAAGCTAAGGATGCTATTCCTGAAGCTGGTAGTGAAGAAGCAGTAGCTACTGAAACAACAGAAGAATAAAAAATAAAGATATAATCTTTGATGTGGAAGATTAATTCGTTATACCACTAAGGAGGAAAGAAAGATGGCTAAAAAGTCAAAAAGATATTTAGAAGCTATGAGTAAAGTTGAAAAAACTAAATTATATGATATCGAAGAAGCTGTTACTTTATTAAAAGAAGTAGCAAATGCTAAATTTGATGAAACTGTTGAAGTAGCTTTTAGACTTGGGGTTGATCCAAGACAAGCTGATCAACAAATTAGAGCTGCTATGGTATTACCTCATGGAACTGGTAAATCTCAAAAAGTTTTAGTAGTTGCTCAAGGTGAAAAAGCTAAAGAAGCAGAAACAGCAGGTGCTGATTTTGTTGGTGGAAAAGAAATTCTTGAAAGAATTCAAAAAGAAAATTGGTTTGATTTCGATGTTATTGTTGCGACACCAGATATGATGGCGGAATTAGGAAAATTAGGACGTGTCTTAGGACCTAAAGGTTTAATGCCTAATCCTAAAACAGGAACTGTTACAATGGATGTTACTAAAGCAGTAAATGAAATTAAAGCTGGTAAAGTAGAATATCGTGTTGATAAAGAAGGAAATGTTCAAGTTGGAATTGGTAAGATTTCTTTTGATAACGATAAGATTGTTGAAAATTTTAAAGCTATTTTTGAAGCAATTCAAAAAGCTAAGCCAAGTGCGGCTAAAGGGATTTATATGAAAAATGTTTCAATTACATCAACTATGGGTCCTGGAATTAAAATTAACACTGAAACTGTATTATAATCACTTATGGTGATATAATAATAAAAATCAATATACCAAAGACAGCAACTGACGATGTCTTAATTCGTTGCCGAGGTAAAGTTAAAATGACTTTTCACTTGGCTAAATGCCAAGTTTTTTATTGATATATTGATGCATAATTAATATAGGAGGTGTCTAAATGAACGAACAAGTATTAGAAGGAAAAAAACAAGTAGTTTCTGAAATTCAAGATAAAATTAAAAATGCTGAAACAGTAGTTTTATTTGAATATCAAGGATTATCAGTTAAAGATTTTGAAGATTTAAGAAATCAACTTCGTAATGAAGGTGTTGAAGTAAGAATCTATAAAAATAGACTTGCTAAAATTGCTGCTAATGATATGGGACATGAAAAATTAACTGAAGAAATGACTGGGCCTAATGCAATTGCATTTTCTAATGATGATGCCGTAGCTGGACCAAGAATTATTGCTAAATTTTCTAAAGATCATGAAGCAATTAAAATTAAAACTGGTATTGTTGAAGGTGATGTTGTTGATGAAAGTGTTATTCTTGAATTAGCAAGTTTACCATCAAGAGAAGGCTTATTATCTATGTTACTAAGCTGCTTACAAGCACCAGCTCGTGATATGGCTTTAGTAGTAGATGCTTTAGCAAAACAAAAAGGTGAAGATGCACCTGTTGAAGAAGCAAAACCAGCTGAAGAAGTTGTTGAAGAAGTAAAAGAAGATACACCAGCAGAAGAAAATGCTGATGAAAAAACAGAATAATCTATTAAATAGGAGGAAAAAATAATGGCAAAATTAAGTAATGCTGAAATCATTGATTCATTAAAAGAAATGACAATGTTAGAATTAAACGATTTAGTAAAAGCAATTGAAGAGGAATTTGGAGTAACTGCAGCAGCTCCTGTAGCAATGGCAGCACCAGGCGCAGATGCAGCAGAAGCAGCACCAAGTGAAGTAACTGTAACTTTAACAGGTGCAGGAAGTGCTAAAGTAGCAGTAATCAAAGTAGTTAGAGAAATTACTGGTTTAGGTTTAGGTGAATCTAAAGCATTAGTAGATAATGCTCCAAGTGCAATTAAAGAAAACATTAGTCCAGAAGAAGCTGAAGAAATTAAAAATAAATTAGTTGAAGCTGGAGCAAGTGTAGAAGTTGCTTAATAAAAACTAAGACCAACATTGTTGGTCTTTCTTTTTAACTTATGAAACAATATTTTACTAATAATGATAATTTAGACTTAAATAAAGAAATTACTTTATCATTTGAATATTATAATAATAAATTGTTATTTAAATCAAATGATGGTTTATTTAGTAAAGATGAACTTGATAAAAATAGTATTCTTTTATTAAATAATATTGATTCAAATAATTATCAACATATTCTTGATTTAGGGTGTGGTTATGGGTTTATTGGTATTTGTTTAAGTAAAAGATTTAATACTAAAGTAGATTTTATTGATGTAACTAATCAAGCTATTTATTATACGAAGAAGAATTGCTTATTAAATAACATCGATAATTATCAAGTTATTCAAAGTGATGGCGTTAAAAATATTAATAAATATGATTTAATAACTTTAAATCCACCAATTCACGCTGGTAAAGAAGTTTGTTATACTTTATATCAAGAAAGTTATGAGCATCTAACAAGTAATGGATCATTAATTATTGTAATTAATAAAAAGCATGGTGCTTTATCTACAATAGAATATCTTAAAACATTAGGTCAAGTTATTATTAAATATAAAAAGAAACAAACATATATTATTGAACTTACAAGATAAAAGACTATTTTAAATAATAGTCTTTTTTTATATTTATTTTAATAATGATATATAAGATATTTTTACACAATATAAAGACTATTTACAAACAGTTAATAATAATATAAAATAATATTAAATAACATAAATAAATGAAATATTTAATTATTAAGTTATTCTTCTATTATTTAAAATTAGTTTATCAATACTTTATTTTTATATTAACGAAATATTGATTTTAAATAATAATAATTTGTTTAACTTTTTATTTGATATTAAATTAGTACTTAATTTTTATTGAATTAATATTGTAAACACAAAGTAAATCATATTTTATAAAATGAAAACTATAGTTGTGTATAAAATAAGGTAAAATGAATGAATAAAAAGAATAATTTTATAAAAAAGAGGGTATCATTATGAGAAAGAGAAAAATATTATTTTTTAGTATCGTCTCGGCTATAGCTATAATGCTAGGTTTAAGTTTTATTTTGCCTAGTGCTAAAGCTGCTGACTATGTGACGGACTTTCAATTGTCTGGAGGGAACAGTACTAATCTTGTTACTGGAAGTCTTAGTACTAATCAACCAGGACAACCTTATGAAGTTGCGACTGGAGCAGATTCTGTATTTTATTTAAACTATAGTATCTCACCAGTACCTTTAAATCCTGGAGGTGAACCTCAACTTGAAGCAGGCAAGGTTGCCTTTAGATTAAAAATACCAAGTGATTGTGGGCAGTCTATTTCAATGAATCAATCATCAACTTGGGGTTTTAAAGAGGGAAGTGCTACTGATTATAATGGGACACCAGCTACTGGAGATTATAAATACTATTGGTATTATAGTACTGAAGATTTAAATTTCATTTTAACAGGGCAAGGTGCTTTTACAATAACTGATGTTTTTGAAAATGGGACAACTAATGATGGAACTTCATGTTCTATTGAAGCACAACTTTATAATTTTAATCCAGCTACTCCTACCGCTGTAGATGATAGTTTTTCAAGTAGTTTTGTTGCGCAAACTAATCAATTTAATTGGTCTAACGTAACTTTAGGTGCTACTGTTAATACTGATGATAGTGGACAAACTCCGGGAGCTGATGCGACAACTTCATGGACAACCACTAGAAATGTAAGTGATCCTGTTGTGGATGTTGCTATTCCTTTATTAAATTTTAATTTGAAAACATCACCTAATCCTGCAACATTACCTAATGGTGGAAGCTATGCTCAATCAATAACTTATAATGAAACATATAATGTTCCTATGGGGACAACTGATACTAGTTGCCCATTGGTTAAGATAACGGATAAATCACAATTTATTGATAAAAATGGTAATCCGATTAATCCTAATTGGATAACTTTAAATAAAAATAGTAATGGTTTGGTAACTAGTTTTACGATTAATCCTGTAATTACCAATACTAGTAATCCAGCTAGTGAATTAAATCCTACAGAATTTTGGTTTGGCATTAAAGGGGCAATGGTTAATTCATCTTGTAGTGATATTCAAAATGCTAGTGTGAATAATCCTGTTAGTTTTAAATTTACTACTGGTGCAAGTACTCATTTAGTTAAACCTATGGCTACTTTAGATAGTAGTGTTAATCTAACTAATGGTAATTTAGTTATTAATCAAAGTAATTTACCTAATGTTACTTTAAACTATGTTGTTAGATTAGCTGAACTACCAGAAGATTCTTTTAAGAAAACTATAAAAAAAGTAACTAAAATTGGAACAAGTGATGTTAATCAAAGTGGTATGGCTGATCCAACTGCTCTTTCAGCATATGTAGGAGATAATGTAACTTATGAACTAGGTGCTGAACATATTAAGAATAATAATAGTGTTCCGATAACTATTAAATATACTGAAACAGCATCAGCTGATTTTGATACTTCTAAAATTAGATTGACTAGTATTAATTCTGGAGCATTAAGTATACCTAATATTGATCGTAAAATCACCATTACTTATAGTGATGGGACTACTATAGATAATTCAAGTAGCGATGGAGCAGACGGAGCAGATGGTTCTGATACAACTGGAAATAATAATTCAAGAACATGGATTGTTGATAGTGATGTTAATAGTGGTAAATATGTAACTTCTTTTACTATTGAGTTTACTTTACCACCAGGAGCATATGTTAATAATACTGGCCCATTAGCTAATTATGTGGTAGTTGATTCAAATAATATAGCTAATGAAGGAACTGATTTTATTAATAAAGTAAATCAAACATATACGATTACAATGAATGGAACTACGACCACAAAAGATAGTAACGATTCAGTTAATATTAAATATAAAAATGTACCTAATAATGATGCTTCTTTAAATAACTTCAATAAGACTGGAGCTAACTTAAGTAGACCTAATGCTCATCCTGTATCAGGTGATGTTGTCTTATTTACATGGGAGTTAAGAAATAATACTGGAAGTAATTTAAATATTGATGATATTAAAGATTTATATTCTTCTTCAGCTTTAAGTCCATATAATGGTACTGCAGATGTTCCAAGTAAATATCAAAACGCTAATAATAGTTTAAATATGTTGTTATGGACAGGTGATCCTACTTCTACTAGTAGTGCAACTTCGTGGCCTGGTGGTGAACCTACTATTACTTTAGGTGCATATAGCAATGATAATATTATTGATGTTAAGATGGCTGATAACAATCCTATTGTTGTACCTAGTGGTTCAACATACTATATTACTATGACTATGAAAGTAAAAGATGGTGTTGGCGCAAAATCAGCTTTAGGAGATTATTTTAATACATATTATGATGGCATTAAGAATGGTGAAGGTTTATATTGGTGGAGTGCTAGTACTGGTGGCTTAGGAAGTGATAATAAATATCATAGTAATGGTAGTGTTCCAGTAAATATTACTACGCCATGGACTTCTTATCCTTATAGTAATGATGTTGTAACTTATGCAATTAGAGTTGTTAATAATACTGATGAGACATGGGGTGATGATGGACCAATAACTATTAATGATGCTTATGATAAAGATACATCTCGTTATGATGGTGATACTGATTTTCCTTATAATAGTAGTAATTTAAACTGGACTTCTGGTGGTACAAATAATGGAAGTTGTGAAATGTGTGCTGGTCTTAATTTAAATAATCCATTTAATTTAGGAGTAGTTACATCAACGGAAAATATTTATGTATGGGGCGTTAATATGGAAACAGGTGTTGGAACAGGTGCTAATCTAAAAACAACAGCTGCTAATTTTGATGAATCACAAGTAAGTGTTACTAATATAGATGAAACAAATCGTACTTTTACTGTTAATTTAGGTAATAATAAGATTGCTCCAGGGGAACAAGTTGTTTTAGCTTATACCGTAAAAGTTAATCCTAATGTTAGTGCTACAGATCCAGTAGTAAGCAATCCAACAGATGATCAAACAGTAGCTGGAGAATATGATGATTATGATTATGGTACTAAGGAAAATGAAATTATTAATAATTTTGAAGTGTTAAATAATGGTACTACTGTTGGAACAGGTAAAGATATTTTCCAAGTTAATCCTAATGAGAATGTTCAAGGAGTTGTTGATTTAACTAAAGGTATTTCACAAGATACTGATGGAGATGGTACTGATGATGTTGATTCCACAAAATTAAAGGATAATGAAGAAATAAAATATGTTGTAACTGTTTCTAATGATCATATTAAAGCTGACCGTTTCTTTAAAGTACAAACTTTAATTGACCAATTACCTGAACATATTTCATATAAGACTAATTCATTTGCTTTAAAATATTATAAGATTGAATCAACTGTTAATAGTAATGGTACCTTTAATATTGATGCTGGAACTAAAACAGAAATGGCATTGCCAAGTGGCGCTAATAACTATACTATTGATAGTAGTGATCCACATAAATTAATTGTTAAATGGGCTAATCCTATTGAATTAACTTCTAGTACTTATAGTGATGATACTTTCCAAAAAGTAACTACTTATCAATATGAACTTACTTATTTAGGAGTTGTGGATACTGCAGGTATTGATGAAGGACAAAATACAATTGATCAAACTAATACTGCTACTGTCTTCTTCACTAATGCCAAGAGCGAATTAATTGCTAAAAATGGTACTATTGGTGATGATAGTAGTGCCAATGTTGATAATAATACTAATACTAAATCAACTTTAAGTGCTGAAAGTACCGTTACTTTACTTAATGATTCTTATAATTATGGTAAGATTGTAAAAACTGCTTCTAATGCTAATTTCAATATTGATTCAATCGGTACAGGCCGTAATTATAATGTAGCTATTACTAATACTGGGGCTAATGATTGGACAATATCTAAAATAGTTGATATCTTAGCTGAATATGAGAAGATTGATAAATCTAGTTTAGTAATTGCTTATCCTAGTGATACCGCCAATGTTGATTATCCAGATAATATTACAGCGGCAGCTAGTGATATTAGTACAGCTAATGTTTCTAATTCTAGTGCGACATATGAAAAATTTACTTATGTACATGATTTAGTTATACCTGCAGGTCAAACAGTAAAAATTAGTTATAATACTATAGTTGATAAAGATGCAGTTCATGATGTATTAAAAGCATCACAAACAAGTACATATGATTCAAAAGCTAATAACTTTGCGATGTATATGAAAAACAATGCTACCTTAAACTTAAATGGTGGTGGTATGGCAACTAGTGATAATACTAGTACAAGTGATTTTGATGGTAATTATGATAATGATAATAATACTGGTATTCGTTATCAAGCTGATTTAGATACTAATTATTTAGATAATTCACTTTCACCAGCCGTTAATATTCAAGCTAAAGTTCCACAAACTGATGGTACATTATTAGATTATTCACAAGGGGTAACACCAATTAATCCTGGGGATAATTTAGCTTGGAATATTTGGATTGGTAATCAAACTAATGCTACAGCACCAATTTTCCCTGGTGCTAAGATAATTCTTGTTTTACCTGAAGGTGTAACTGCCGCAACTAATAATGATGGTAGTACCATTCAATATTTACAATCAAGTAATTATCCAGCTGCATGGAATAGTAATTCAATTGTGGATAATACTACAAAACCTTCATGGTTAAGTGATCCAGTAGTAAGTACAGTTAATGGTAAACAAGTAATTGAATGGACTATTACTTCTAGTGCTAATTTACCACCAGGTGCATCGACTACTGGTTTTGCAGGATTTACAATTAATTCAATTACTAAACCATATACTTATACTTCTTATGCACCTGATGTTTATTTTGTACCATTACAAAATGATAGTATGCAAGATTTCTATGACAGTGTTGTAACAAGCACTGGTGGTGGTGTTGCTTGTGCTTGGCAACCATGGAATTATATGGTTGAAGAAAGCAATATTAGTAATTTAGATGCATCATTAACCGGTACTTCACATTATGTTAAAGATAATATTCCAGTTGATGTTTATGGAGCATATGGTATGTCTGCTTATAAATCATTAACTTATGATGGTAATACTATAACTTCGCGTGATAGTAATCGTGTTATGGAATTAGCTAATCGTGATGATATCTTTACTTATACTTTAACTATTTCAAGTGAAAAAGCTGATGCTGTATTAAATACACCAGTTATTGTCGATCGTTTACCAAATATAGATGACACAGGTGTTACAGCGCAATATGCTTCTACTGATCGTGATAGTAAAGCACCTGTTAGATTAGTTGGTGATGGTGACTTTGTAGTTGATTTAGTTGATGGAAGTGGTAATGTTACAACATTAGATCCATCTCAATATACAATTGAATATATGTTTGAAAACAATGCAACATTCACTGATGATGATATGAATGGAGTTGCTAATGCTTCTCGTTGGTATGATAGTGATGCTGTACAAAATGCTAATAAAGACTTTAATGATGCAACAGCTATTAGAGTAAAAATTACTGATGGAGCAGTTAGAATTGCTGGTAATGGTAAATTAAATGTTAGCTTTAAAGCACATCTTGGTTTAGAAGAAGATGCCAGTGATTATAATAATCCTGATAATATTGCTTATAATAACTTTGGATATAAGATTGATTATGGTGTATCTTTAACTAAAATTATTACAGATGTTATTCAAGTTGGAGTAAAAGCTGATGTTCCTGATGCTCAAGCTAGTATCGTTAAAAATATTGATTTAAACGGACATACTGATAGTGCTTCAAGAACTAATTTCTTAAATAATAATTCGCAAACATTTAACTTTACTTATGTTGGAAAAGATGCTAGTAATACTGTGCAATATAGTTGTGATTTCTCAATAAATGCTAATACTTCTAATAGTACTGGTTATACTGGTAATGTTATTACAAGTACAGATCCTGATTGTTCTATAAGTAGTGATAAGAAGAGTTTAATTGATTTAGATCCAACTTTAACATATACATTACAAGAAAATACTTATGCTAATTTTACTACTAATATTGCAAGTGATAGTACTGTTGTAGATAACCAAACTAGATATACTTATACTGTTACTAATACTTGGCAACCAATTCAAATTAAAGCTGAAAAAGCATGGATGATTGGTAATAATGCAATGACTAGTGATGAAATTGATAGCATCTTAGTTCCATTATTAAATGGTGAAAGTATTCCAGTTGATTTATATGCTAATGATGTAAAAATTAAAACTGGTAATATCACTGCAACAAGTACAACAGTGGATTTTGGTTATTTTAATAAGTATGATGCAGATGGTGATGAAATTAATTATGATGTCGAAGAAGGAACATTTAATCATGCAAGCTTCTTTACAATCAATGATGATGTTGCAATCGTTAAGAGTGGTACTGATAATAGTGTTTATACTTATGGTATTCAAAATAAATTAACTACTGGTGGTGTTGAATTAACTAAGAAAGATGATTTAAATAATCTTCTTGCCAATGCAACATTTAATTTATATCAGGATAATGCTACTACTGATACTTTAATTGGTACTTATACAACTAATAGTAGTGGAGTAATTAGTGTTGATACATTAGCACCTGGTGATTATTACTTTACTGAAACAAGTGCTCCAGCTGGTTATACAAAGGATAGTGATAACATCACATTTAGTATTACTGGAAGTGAAACTGATGCCGTAAGTGTTGATGCAACAAATGATATTATTAGAGGTAGTGTTGAATTAACTAAAGTTAGTGATCAATCTAGTAATACTTACTTGCAAGGCGCGGTTTTTGAACTTTATCAAAAAGCTGATAATCCTTATACTCACAATACAAGTGATACTAAGATTGGAACTTCTTATACTACTAATAGTGAAGGTAAAATTTTAGTAGATAACTTAATACCTGGCGATTATTATTTTAAAGAAATTAACGCACCAACTGGTTATACAATTCCTAGTGCTAATGAACAAATTGATGTAACTGTATCTTTAAATCAAACTAATACGGCTGCTGTTACAGCTACAAATAATATTATTAAAGGTGGTGTCGTATTAACTAAAAAAGATGATTTAGATAATACATTAGTTGGTGCTGAATTTGAATTGTATCAAGAAAATGGTGCTACTGATACTAAAATTGGTTCTACTTATACTACTGATAGTTCTGGTCAAATTACAGTTACTGATTTAGTACCTGGTGATTATTACTTTACTGAAATAAGCGCACCAACTGGTTATACGATGGATACTGATGATATCGCATTTACCGTAGAAAATAATCCAAGTGGCAATGTTAGTGTTAGTGCTACAAATCCTATTATTTTAGGAAGTGTTGAACTTACTAAAACAGATGATTTAAATAATAATTTAGCTGGTGCTGAATTTGAATTATATCAAAAAGCTAATAATGCATATACTCATAATACTAGTGATATTAAGATTGGTGATACTTATACAACTGATAGTGATGGTAAGATTTTAGTTGAAAACTTAGTACCTGGTGATTATTACTTTAAAGAAATAAGTGCTCCAGAAGGTTATAGTATGGCAGTTGATACTGATTTTACAATTGCATTAAATCCATCACAAACAACACCAGTAAGTATCAGTGTTGAAGATGAAACTATTAAAGGTAGTGTTGAGCTTACTAAAACAGATGATCTAAATAATAATTTAGCTGGAGCTGAATTTGAATTATATCAAAAAGCTGGCAATACATATACTCACAATACTAGTGATACTAAGATAGGTGATGTTTATACTACAGATGGTGATGGTAAGATTGTTGTTAATAATTTAGTACCTGGTGATTACTACTTTACTGAAGTAAGTGCTCCAACTGGTTATACTAAAGAAGCTAATGATGTTGAATTTAGTGTAGCTATTAATCCATCACAAACAACAGCAGTAAGTGTAAATGTAGAAGATCCTATTATTAAAGGAAGTATTGCACTTAGCAAGACTGATGAGTTTGGTAATAGTCTTGAAAATGCACAATTTGAATTATATCTAAAAGCTGGTAATGAATATACTCATAATACTAGTGATACTAAGATTGGTGATACTTATACTAGTGATAATGATGGTATGATTATCGTAGATAACTTAATACCAGGTGATTATTACTTTAAAGAAGTAGCTGCTCCAGAAGGTTATAGTATGGTAAGTGATACTGAATTTAGTATAGCTTTAAATCCATCAACAACAACTCCAGTAAGTATTAGTGCTGAAGATCCTATTATTAGAGGAAGTGTTGAACTTACTAAAGAAGATGAATTTAATAATATCTTAGCTGATGCACAATTTGAGTTATATCAAAAAGCTGATAATGCTTATACTCATAATACTGAAGATACTAAGATAGGTGATACTTATACTACTGATAGTGATGGTAAAATTGTCGTTGATAATTTAGTACCTGGTGATTATTACTTCAAGGAAATTGCTGCTCCAACAGGTTATAATCCAGAAACAAATAATGTTGAATTTAGTGTAGCATTTAATCCTTCAACAGATACTCCAGTAGCTATTAAAGTTATTGATCCAATTATCAAGGGTGATGTTGAATTAACTAAGATGGATGAAAAAGATAATTTGTTACCAAATGCTAAATTCAAATTATGTTATGTAAGCATTCCAACTAATAATGCTTTAGATGGAACTTGTCAAGATAATATTTATATAACAGATGATAACGGTAAGATTTATGTTGATAATTTAATTCCTGGTGATTACTACTTTGAAGAAGTAGAAGCTCCTGAAGGATTATTGATGTTACCAAATGAGATGAATGTTTATAACTTTACAATAGCATTTAATCCTAGTGAAACAATTCTAGTAAATGCTTATAACATGCATCCAGTATCTTATGACCCACCAGTTCAAAAGATTGTTGCTGGTAATGATGCTAGTAAAGCACCTAATACAACATTTACTTTTGAAATGAGGGGATTGGATAATGCACCAATGCCACAAGGTAGTCAAAATGGAGTTAAACAAATTGATGCAGGTGTAGGTGCTGTAGAATTTGGTGATATGACATTTACTGAAGCAGGAACTTATAAATATATTCTTAAAGAAGTAAATGATGCTGAAAAGAACTTTACTTATGATACTAGTGAATACACTTTAACAATAGTTGTAACTTTTGAAAATGATCGTTACTTAACATTAACTAGTAGTATTGAAAAAGATGGAAAAGCTTATAGTGATACAAATATAGAATTTACTAATTTATATACTCTTCCTAAACAAGCAATCGTTGATACTGGTTCAAATGATTTGTATGTATTTAGTATCTTAGTAATGTTTACTGGTACCTTATCATTAGTCGTATTTAATAAGCGTCATTAATGATTAATAAAAAAGTTAGTTGTTTATAACAGCTAACTTTTTTTGTGCTTATTAAAAGTATATATAAAAATGAGCACAATATTATAATATAAAGAGATATAAAAAGTCAAGAGTTTTTTAGTAATTTTTATTGACTAGCAAAAAAATATGTGATAATATTATATACTGTCTAATGCTATGCTTTTAATAGATATTAAAATTTAACAATGGGGTGATCATGTGGCATACCAAGTAGAAAATTTTGGCAAACTTGCACAAAGAAGAAGTTATTCACGAATCAAGAGTTCTTTAGACTTACCACCACTTGCGGAAATACAAACATTATCGTTTAAGTGGCTTAAAGAAGAAGGATTAAGAGAGGTTTTAGAAGATATTTATCCTATCAAATCTCATCTTGGTAATAATCCAAATGCGGCTATTAAATATCAGTTGGATTTTGTAGATTATCATTTTAATCCGTCTAAATATACAACTAGAGAATGTAAAGAACGTGATGCAACTTATGCTTCTCCTTTATTTGTAACAGTTCGTTTAACAAATGAAGATGGTGAGGTTAGTGAACAAGATGTATTCATGGGTGATTTTCCTATGATGACGCCAAGTGGAACATTTATTATTAATGGTGCAGAACGTGCTATCGTATCACAATTAGTTCGTTCACCAGGAGCTTATTTTAAAATAAACTTTGAAAATGGTATTCACAACTATTCCGCAAGTCTTATTCCAGGACGTGGAACATGGCTTGAATTTGAAACAGCAATTTATAAAAATAAAGAAAAACATAACTTACAATATGCAAATGTTAAGATTGATCGTTCTAAGAAAATGCCTATTAGCGTTATTTTAAAAGCTTTAGGTTTAACTGATAATGAAGAAGTTATTAAGCTTTTTGGAGAAAATGATATTCTTACTAATACTTTCAATGATAAGGATACCGTTAATAAAATTGAAAAGGCTTACTTAGATGTTATTACATCAGTTTATGAAGATGAAGAAAAGATGACTTTTACTTATGAAGATGGGTTAAAGTTTATTCAAAAATTATATTTCCAAGCTAATTTTAAAGAATTTGAAGATTTTTTTAAAGAAAATATTGGTGAAATTGATAATAACTTCCCTCGTGAACAATTAAAGAGATTAATTGATTTTAATGTCTTTAAAATAATGGATAGTTCATATTATAAAATCGTCGAACATTCAATCAAGAAACAAGAAGAGAAATTAAAAGAATATTTAAATAATGATAAAATTACCTCATTAAGAAAAGAAATTCTTGAAGTTGCTCGTGCTAGTAGTGAAGGAAATATCTTTACTACTAAAGATACTTATTATTTATTAACTATTTTATATTTTAGAGATAATCTTGTGGAATTAATTAAAAAAGGTGAAATTAAATTATCTGATGAATTAATCCAACAATTTGTTAATCTAGATTATTTATTTGGTTATGATCGTTTTTCTTTTGCGGATGTTAAACCTTCTTTAAAGAAAGAAAACGCTAATGCTTTAAGTATAAAATCACTAGATCATGTTATTAAAGTTCATTTAGCTGAATTAGAAATTTTTGAAAAATTAAAACCTGGTGAAACTGGTAATGTTGAACAAACTGCTAATATCTTAAATAATAAGTTTTTTGATGGTAAAAGATATGACTTAGCAAAAGCAGGAAGATTTAAATTTTCTAAGAAACTAAATGTTACTGATCGTTTGTTTGGACAAACTTTAGCTGAAGATATTAAATTAGATAAAGAAGTTATTTGTAAAAAAGGAACTTATATTACTAAAGATGTTTTAAATGATATTAGACAAGCTTTAAAAGATGGGGCTAATATGGTTGAAATAGATGTTAATAGAAATGTTTATGTGGATAAAGAAGTTGCTAAAAGACCATGTCTTATTCAAAAAATAGCCGTTTATGCTGATGAAAATAAAACTAAAGTCTTTAATGTTATTGGAACTAATACTAAGTTAACTGAAAAATATTTAACTATTGAAGATATAATTGCGACAGTTTCTTATTTATTAGGTTTACCTTATGGTATTGGTAGTGAAGATGATATTGACCATTTAGGTAATCGTCGTATTAAACCTGTTGGTGAATTATTACAAAATGTTTTTAGAATTGGTCTTTCTCGTATGGAAAGAGTAATTGGTGAAAAAATGTCTACTACTGATAAAGAGAGTGCTACAGCTAAGAAATTGACTAATAATCGTCCTTTAACAGCTGCTGTAAAAGAGTTTTTCTCTTCATCACAATTATCACAATTTATGGACCAAACTAATCCTTTAACTGAACTTACTCAT
>JAISTP010000042.1 GCA_031272545.1 Bacilli bacterium
TAAAGAAGAAAAGAAAGAAGTAAAATAATAAATGAAATTATATTTAATAAGACATGGTATTACAGAAGGAAATAAAAAGACTATTTATAATGGTCGTAAAGATGAAAAACTTAGTCAAGAAGGTATTTTAGATTTAGAAAAGAAAAGAGTTTTATACAAAGATTTAGCTATTGATTATAGTTATTGTTCAACACTTACTAGAGCAAAACAATCTTTTGAAGTTTTATTTCCTAATCAAAAAGTTGATGAATATCGTGATGATTTAGTTGAAATGGATTTTGGTGATTGGACTGGAATGAATTATCATGATAAATTTAAAGAGTTATTTGCAAAAGGTTATACATTTAATGATTTAGTAGATCCTGATAATGGTGAAACATATGATGAATTATTTTTAAGAACAACAAATTTCTTAAATGAAGTTTTAAATAAACATAAAAATAAAAAATGTGTTGTTGTTTTAACTCATGGTTTAGTTATTTCTTCATTAATGTTTAAACATTTTAATACTAATCATAATATGTATGAATTATCGCCAGATAATGGTTTAGGATATATAATTGAATTTAATAGTAAAAAACAAGTAAAAAACATTGAGAAAATAGCATTTTAAATGCTATTTTTTCTTATTATATTATGATATAATATTAACCCAAAGGTGATAATGTGAAAGTAATTAATGTAAATAAAAAAGCTAAATATGATTATTATTTATTAGATACTTTTGAAGCAGGTATTGTTTTAAAAGGTAGTGAAATTAAATCTATTAGAAGTAATGGTCTTAATTTAAAAGATTCATATGTTAGAATAAATAATAATATGGAAGCTGTTATTTTAAACTTATTTATCCCTTTATATGCTTTCAGTAATCAATTTAATCACGAAGAAAGAAGAGAAAGAAAACTTTTATTACATAAAAATGAAATTAAAAAATTATCTCAAAAAGTTCAAGAACAATCTTTAACTATTGTTCCAACAAAAGCTTACTTAAAAGATGGACGATTAAAGTTAGAAATTGCTCTTGCTAAAGGTAAGAAAAATTATGATAAAAGAGAAGTTATTAAACAAAGAGATACAAATCGTGAAATTGCGAAAGCGTTAAAAAATTATTAATGGGGGCGTTCTGGTTTCGACAGAATAATGTTTAGTTAGTAATTCAGTCCATTAGTAGGGTAACTACTATTTAAATTTAAGTGGAAACACTAATTATTCTTACGCTGCCTAAAGGCAAATAGATGCTGGTAGCTGGTTAGTTGTTGTTCGCATATAACATATACTAATCATCATTATTATATGCAAACTTATTAAGTTGATTGGCTTAATATTTTATTTAAATCTTAGAGCAATATCATTTTGTTAGTTTTATAGTATTGCTTGAATTTTAAAAACTGAATAAACTGTAAACTTACTTTCAAGGGACTTATTTTGGACAGGAGTTCGATTCTCCTCGCCTCCACCAAAAGCCCAATAAGATATCATGATTATGATATCTTTTTTTATAAATAAATAAATTTTAATTTTAATATAAATAACTATTTTTATAAAATTCATAAAAAAGTTATATTTAAAGTAAGAAAATAATAATATTATATATATAATAATTATCTTTTTATTTTATGTATTGTATAGAATTATTTTAATATAATGTGTTATATTATTATTATAATATTTGAAAGGATATGATTTAAATGAATGATCGTTTTAATAAAGTAATTGAAAATATGAAAGATAGTAATATTAACCAATTTATTATATGTGATCCTGGTAGTATATATTATTTAACTAATCAACTTTATCATACAGGTCATCGCATGTTAGCTTTATTAATTTCTCTTGATAAAGAACCAGAATTATTTATTCATGAGATGTTTCCAACAAGAGATTTAAAAGATATAAAAGTTAATTATTTTAAAGATGGTGATGATAGTTTAAAAATGTTATATCAAGCTCTTGATAAAACAAAACAAGTTGTTGTAGATAAATATTTTGATGCACGTTATGTAATTGGTTTAAGAAATTTTGGATTAGATTTACCAATTGAAGTTGGTTCTTATTTAATTGATGATTTAAGAGGAGTAAAAACTGATAAAGAAATTGAATTAATGAAGAATGCTTCTAAAATTAATGATAAAGTAATGCTTGAATTACAAGATTATATTAGTAAAGCTACTGATAAAATTACTGAATTAGCTTTAGAAAAAGTTTTATCTCAATTATATGCTAAATACACAGATGAAGGATATTCTTTTAATCCTATCATAGCTTTTGGTATAAATGCGACTGATCCTCATCATGTAACAGATAATACTGTACTTAAAAAAGGTGATTGTATTGTAATTGATATAGGTTGTGTAAAAGAGAATTATTGTTCTGATATGACAAGAACTTGTTTTTATCAAGAAGTATCTGAATTTAATAAGAATATTTATAATATAGTTAAAGAAGCTAATGAAAAAGCAATGGCTTTAGTTAAACCTGGTATTAAATTTTCTGAAATAGATGCTATTGCAAGGAACTTTATAACTAAACAAGGTTATGGAGAATATTTTAATCATCGTTTAGGACATTTTATTGGTACTGAATGTCATGAAGCTGGCGATGTCTCTGGAATCAATAATAATTTGGTAAAAGAAGGTAATATTTTCTCAATTGAGCCTGGTATTTATATTAGAGATAAAAAAATAGGAGTTAGATTAGAAAATTTAGTTGTTGTTACTAAAGATGGTTGTGAATCTTTAAATAAGATATCACTTGATTTAAAAATTTTATAATTAAATAATTTATAAAAAAGATAATATTTTATGTATTTATCTTTTTTTGTGCACTTTGTTTAAATGATTAATAAATATCTTTAATTAAATATAATTATTCATTTATTAGATTATAAATAAATAAAAATTATTAATTTTACAATATAGAAATTAATTATATAAAATAATTTTGATATTTTATTATATTTTCTTTAAAAATTTATAATAAAAGTGTATTATATATTCTATGGAATAAAAATAATTTTTAAGGAGGAGATTTTTTATGTCTCAAAGTACAAAAGGTAAATTATCATTAGTTGCTTTATCTTTAATGATTTTTACTTCTGTTTATGGTTTTAATAATATTCCAAGAGCCTTTTTTAAGATGGGTTATGGTGCCATTCCTTGGTATATTATTGGTGGTTTATTTTTCTTTATTCCTTTTGCTTTTATGGTTACTGAACTAGGTTCAGCTTTTAAAAAAGAAAAAGGTGGTATATATTCATGGATGTCTAAAGCTGTAGGTCCTACTTACGCTTTTATTGGTACATTTATGTGGTATGCTTCATATATTATTTGGATGGTTAGTATTTCTAATACTATTTTAGTACCATTATCTAATGTTATTTTTGGTACAACTAAATTACCATCAACTTTTATTGTTTCAATTATTGCAGCTATTTTTATGATTATCGTTACATTCTTATCTATTAAAGGATTAGATTCAATTAAAAGAGTTGCATCAGTTGGTGGTATTGCAGTACTTGCTTTAAATGTTATCTTAATTTTGGGAGCTGTTATTGTTTTAATTGCTCATGGTGGTCAATTTGCGACTCCAATTAATTTACATTCTTTTGTTTCATCACCAAATCCTACCTTTTCACCTAGCTTAGTTGCTTTTATTGCTTTTATGGTTTATGCAATCTTTGCTTATGGTGGAGTTGAATCTGTTGGAGGATTAGTTGATCAAACTGACAAACCAGAAAAGAACTTTCCTAAAGGTATTATTATTTCAGCTTTAATTATTACTGTTGGTTATTCTGTTGCTATTTTATGTGTTGGTTTCTTTGTTAATTATGGTAGTGATTGGACTCAAGGAATTAAAGATAATGCTATTCATTTAGGTAATATTGGTTATGTAATGATGTCTAATTTAGGTAATCAAGTTGGATTATCTTTAGGAATGAATGCATCAAGTGCAACATTCTTAGGAGAAGTTTTAGCTAGATTTACTGGTATTTCAATGTTCTTAGCTTATATGGGTGCTTTCTTTACTTTAATTTATTCGCCTGCAAAACAAATCATTGAAGGTACTCCTGAAAAATTATGGCCTGGTAAATTAGGTCAAATTGAAGATAATATGCCTAAACATGCGATGAAATTACAATGTTTAATTGTTATTATAATTATTGGAATTAATGCTTTAATTTCTTTAGCTGATGAAGGTGCGGCTTCTATGTTTTTTGAAGTTTTAACTAATATGTCTAATGTTTCAATGACATTACCTTATTTATTTATTATTTATGCTTTCTATCGTTTTAAAAAGAATAAAGATATTGAAAAACCTTTTACGATAATTAATGGTAAAATTGTAATTACCTTACTTACAATTGTCGTTATGATTGTAGTTGGATTTGCAAATTTATTTTCTATTGTTCAACCATTTGTAGATTACTTCCAAGCTACATTTGCAACTCAAGCTGAACAAAGTGCTGCTTTTGCTTCTGCATTAAGAACTTGCTTATCAATGGTTGGAGGACCAATTATATTTGCTTTAATTGCTTATTTCTTAATGAGAAGATACAATAAAAATTATAAAAATAATAATAATGATTAATATTTATAAATTAGGAGTGATTTAGATGGATAATGAAAATTTATTAAATAGATTTATTGAATATACTAAGATTAATACCCAAAGTAATCCTAATAGTGAGAGTATTCCTAGTAGTCCTAATGAACTAGATTTAATAAAATTATTAGAAAAACAATTAAAAGAATGGAATTTAGATGTTAAAGTAGATCAATATGGTTACTTAACTTTATTAATTAAAGCTAATACTAGTAAAAAAGTACCTGCTATTGGTTTTTTAGCTCATTGTGATACCGCCCCTGATTATAGTGGTGCTAATGTTAATGCACAAGTAATTAAAAATTATCAGGGTCAAGATATTCCTTTTAAAGATGGTGATAAATTAAGTGCTGAACAATTTAAAGATTTAAATAATTATCTTAATCAAACTATTATTTGTACTGATGGTACTACTTTATTAGGTTGTGATGATAAAGGTGGCATTGCCATCATTATGGAAGCAATTAAATATTTTATTGATAATCCTGAAATAGAACATGGTGATATTTATATTGCCTTTACTCTAGATGAAGAAGTAGGTACTGGAGTAGATCATTTTGATTTAGCTAATTTTAAACCTGATTTTGCTTATACAATTGATGGGGAAGAATTAGGTGAATTTAATTATGAAACTTTTAATGCCGCTGCATTAAGCATTACTTTTAAAGGTTTAAATGTTCATCCTGGTAATGCTAAAAACGTTATGATTAATAGTATGGAAAAAGCTTTACAATTTCATAGTAAGTTACCAGCTTTTGAAAAACCTGAATATACTGAAAAATATGAAGGATTTTATATGTTAAATAATATTGAAGGTAATGTTGAAAAAACAACTATGAATTATATTATTAGAGATCATAGTAAAGAATTATTTGAATATCGTAAAAATGTTATTCTTAAAATTATAGAAGAATGTCAAAAAAATGATGTTAATTTTAATGTAGAATATGATTTAAAAGATCAATATTATAATATGGCTGAAAAAGTTAAAGAAAAACAAATTGCTTTAGATTTAGCTTTAAAAGCATATGAATTAAATAATGTTAAAGCTAATGTAAAAGCTATTCGTGGTGGAACAGATGGTTCTAAATTATCATTTAAAGGTATTCCTTGTCCTAATATATTTACAGGAGCACATAATCTTCATGGTAAATATGAATATGCTTGTTTAGAAAGTATGGCTAAAGCTAGAGATATTATTATTGATATTATTAAATTAGCTTGTACATAAAATTATTTTGAATAATATAAAAACACCGTTTAAGTAACATAACTTAATCGGTGTTTTTTATTTATATATGTTATTTATTCTTATATTTTTTATAATCTTCAATAACATCTTCCATTGTTCTATCATCTAAAGCATCAATATTGTGAACATAATCTAAGATTTCATCAAAATCTTTATCATGAGGAAAATCTTTATCTTCAAAAACTGCTTTAGCAATTTCTGTATATGGATGTTCTACATCTTTAAATGATTCTAACCATTCTTTAAAGCTCATAATAGTCTTCTCCTTTTCCTATTTTTATCATTGTAACAAGCTATAATTTATTAAAATATTAAAAACAAAAAAAGTACATATATAAGTTATATTATAGAAATGTAACACTATAAATGTTATAATATTTATAAGGGAGGTCAACTATATGTTACTTGGTATTGCAATTATTCTTTTAGTATCTGTATTATCTAGTAAGATAATGGTTAAAATTGGAGTTCCTACTTTATTAGTCTTTATTTTAATAGGGATGTTTTTAGGTGAAGATGGCTTTGTAGGAATAAATTTTGATAATGCAAAAATTGCTAATGATTTAGGATTTTTTGCTTTAGCTATTATCATTTTTTATGGTGGGCTTTCAACTAATTGGCAGAAAGCTAAAAAATCATTAGTTCCTTCAGGTATTTTAGCTTCTGTAGGAATTGTTATAACTACTTTTATCATAGCTTTATTTGTTAATTTAGTTTTTCATTTACCTTTATTAGAAGGATTATTATTAGGAGCTATTCTTTCATCTACTGATCCAGCTAGTGTTTTTTCTATATTGACAACTCACAAGCTTAATTTAAAAAGTAATATGTCTTATTTATTAGAGATGGAAAGTGGTTCTAATGATTGGATTTCTTTTACTTTAACAATGATTTTTATTAATTTAATTTTAGGAGTTTCAGTTAATGTTCCATTAGTTATTTTTCTAGAGATTTTTTTAGGAGCTATTTGTGGATTAGTCATTGGTAAACTTAGTGTTTATTTAATTAATAAGATTGATTTAAGTAATGATGGAATGTATTCTGTATTATTAATTGGTATTGCTTTATTTTCTTATGCTTTTACTAAACAAATTCATGGTAATGGTTTTTTATCTATATATTTAACTGGTATTGTTATTGGTAATCATCGTATTGTTCATCGTTTTAGTTTAATTAAATACTTTGATGGATTGTCTTGGTTATTACAAATTGGTTTATTTTTAATGTTAGGTTTATTAGTTGTTCCTCATGAATTACCTAATGTTGTTTTAGATGGTTTTGTTATTATGGTTTTTCTTACTTTAATAGCACGTCCAATAGTAGTATTTATTTGTTTGATATTTTCTAAATATACTATTAAAGAAAAATTGTTAATTTCATGGGGCGGTTTTAGGGGTGCTGCTTCAATTGTTTTTGCGGCAGCGGCTTTAACTTATCCAATTGAATCTGCTCGTTGGATTTTTAATATCGTTTTTGTCGTCTGTATTTTATCAGTTGTTATCCAAGGCTCTTTATTTATTGTTATTGCGAAGCAGTTAGATGTAATTGAAGATGATAAATTATCTTTAACTAAAATATATGATGAGAGTGGTAAAATAACTGCGGAAATGTTAGAAGTTGTTATTCCTAACAATTCTAAAGCTGTTAATAAAATGATTGTCGATTTAGATTTACCTGATGATATTTTAATTGTTATGATTAAAAGAGAAGGTAAAGTTATTATTCCTCGAGGTAATGTTAAAATTATGGCTCATGATTCTTTATTATTTGCGGGAGATAAAGCACAATTATTCTCTTTAGGAAAACAAATAAATAGTTTGACTAAGAATAAATAATAATATATAATATTAATGTTGTAAGCACTGATGATGTTTTACAACCGCACTTAAGAGGTTTTAAGTAAGGTATCTTCACCTTAGTAGGCGAGTCTAAAAAAAATTGGAGGTGTCGTGATGTACGCAATTATTGAAACTGGTGGTAAACAATTAAAAGTATCTGAAAATGATGTTATCTTTGTTGAGAAATTAGATGTTAACGAAGGTGATAAGATTACTTTTGATAAAGTATTAATGATTGGTGATGAAAAAGTAGTAATTGGTAATCCTTATGTTACTGGAGCAAAAGTTGAAGCTACAGTTGAAAAACAAGGTAAAGATAAAAAAATTATTGTTTTTAAATATAAACCAAAGAAAAGTTCTACAACTAAACAAGGTCATCGTCAACCATATACTAAACTTACTATTACTAAGATTGTAGCTTAATATGACAAAAGTTATTATTAAAAAAGAAGATGTATAAATTATTAAAGTAATAATTAAAG
>JAISTP010000053.1 GCA_031272545.1 Bacilli bacterium
AACTAATGAAAACTTTATTTTAATATCAAATAAATATAGTGCTAAAGTAACAACAGGTAATACGACAAAAGTAAATAATGGTAATGCGATTATGAATGATGAAGCTAACGGATCATTAATCATTAATAAAACAGATATCAAAGGGCAACCAATCAAAGATGTAATTTTTGATATTTATGAAGCAAACGCTGATGGTAGTGCTAATTTAGATAAATATGTAGATAGTGTTCAAACTGATGAAGAAGGTAAAGCTACATGGACAAGTAATGAAGGTAATTATGTAGCTATTGAAAAAGTAGCACCAGAAAGCTATGTTAATGAAGAACAAGCACAAAATTTTAGTTTAAAAAGAAAAGAAGTAGCTCTTCTTGATTATATGAATAAAATCAAATATGATGAAGTGCTTGTTAAAAAAAGAGATGTAGGTGATAAAGAATTAGCTGGTGCTACTTTATGTATTATGAGTAATGATAAATCACCATTACAAATAAAAGAAAAAAATGAATTTAAAGATACTACATATGATAAAGGAGTAATGTGTTGGCAATCAGAAACTAAAGATAAAGAATTTAGTGTACCTATTGGTGAATATACAATGTATGAAGAAATGGCACCTCAAGGCTATGAAAAAACAAGTCAAACATTTCCTTTTAGTGTTGTTGGTAATGGTGAAGTACATGATATTAAAATAGTTAATCAACCAATTAAATATGATGATATTCATGTATCTAAAGTAGATTTAAATGATAATGAATTAGTAGGCGCAACATTATGCATTATGACTAAAGATAATAGCCCATTAGAAATTAAAGAAAAAAATGATAATAGTACAAAAATATTTGAAGATGGTAAAATGTGTTGGTTATCAAGTAATCATCCTAAAGAATTTAAATTAAGAATGGGTAATTATTATTTATATGAACAAGTAGCACCTTTTGGATATCAAAAAACATCACAATTATTTAATTTTAATGTTATTGGAAAAAATAAAGTACAAAAATTTAAGATAATTAATTCACCAATTAAGCTACCAAGAACTGGTAAATAATAAATATTATGTCTAAATTATGTATATTTTTTCAAAATAGTATAAATATTAATTTACAATCAGTATTTTAATATATATAATTAAAATATAATTAATTTTAATAAAATTAATTATATTTTTTAGTAAATGATATGGAGAGAATATGAAAAGGAGACAATAATATGAAGAAAAAAGTTTTACTAATTGATAATGATATTGCACTCTTAAATGAATTAAAAAAATTATTAGAGAAACATGACATTATTGTAGATGCTATTGAATGTTCAACAGAAGTGTTAGCAATGTTAGTAGATAATTATTATGATTTAATTATTACTGAATTAGATTTAGCTTTTGTGGATGGATTAACTTTATTAAAGTCATTAAATAATATTACAGGAATGTGCCCTATCATAATTATGACTAGTAATAAAGACGACAACAAAGAATGTGATGCTTTAGAAAATAATGTTTATGAATACTTACATAAACCATTAGTACCAAAAATATTTCTTAGTATTGTAAAGCGTGCTTTAAAACGTAGTCAAATTAATAGTGAAATGATTATTAAAGATAATACTGAGAATTTAATTATTGATAATCATAAAAAGATAGTTTATAAAAAAGAAGAACCAATTAAATTAACACCTAAAGAATATGATCTATTAGTATATATGATTAATAAACCAGGTCTTACTATATCTAGAGAAGAGTTATATCATGAAATATGGAAAAAAGAAGCTAATGAAAAGACTAATCGTACTGTAGATGTTCATGTTCAAAGATTACGTGATAAATTAGATCTTAAAGCTATTTCTAGTATATATGGTTGTGGATATTGTTATAATAAATAAATGATAAATAGCGGTGTAAAAATTACCCGCTTTTTATTTAGTCATTAATAAGTTATAATAATGTAGGAGTTAATAAATGAAGAAGAAAAAGGTGATTTAATCATAATGAAGAAGAGTAAAGTTAGAATATTAAAAGGTATTCTCTCAACAATTTTTTGTTTTGAAATAGGAATATTAGTTTTTATATTCTTTTTAGTTCCTATTAAAATAGATGGTCCTTCAATGGAACCTAATCTTTATAATAATGAACGTGCCTTTATGGGAAGAAAAAACTTTATTAAATCAATGCCAAAGTATAATGATGTTGTTGTTGTAAAAGTAGAGAATGGTTTAAATGAATTAATTATTAAAAGGGCAATAGGACTTCCTAATGATACGATAGCGATTAAAGATAATAAAATTTATGTTAATGGTGCTATTTTTGATGATCATTATCGCAGCCCTGATACTAAAATGAATGATATGGCAGAGATTAAATTAAGTGATGATGAAATCTTTGTTTTAGGAGATAATCGTAATGTAAGTTTAGATTCAAGAAGTTTAGGACCAATTAAATTATCACAAGTTAAAGCTATTGATGGTTTTGTTTATTGGCCTTTAAATAAAATACATTTTATGGAGTAAGATATAAAGATGAGATTAAGAAATAACCCTCAAGCAGAAGAAATATTAATTAATAGTGATTATGTAATAAAACAAAAAGAAAGTACTTATTTTAATAATAAATATCCTATCCATTTAGAAATAGGGGTTGGTAAAGGTGATTTTATTATTGGTATGGCTAAAAAGTATCCTTATATTAATTTTATTGGTGTTGAAAAATATGCGACTGTATTAGTAAAAGCATTACAAAAATTAAATGATGAACAACTAAGTAATGTTCTATTATTAAATTGTGATGCCAGTGATTTATTAGATTATTTTGAAGAGCATACATTTAGTACCTTGTATTTAAATTTCTCTGATCCATGGCCTAAAAAAAGACATTATAAAAGAAGATTAACATATCATAGTTTTCTTAGTTTATATCAAAAATTATTGATACCACATGGCACTATTAAACAAAAAACAGATAATGCCTTACTATTTGAAAGTTCATTACTTTCATATAGTGAATATGGTATGAAATTTATTAATCTTACTTTAGATTTACATCATAGTCATTTAAATAAAGATAATGTTATGAGTGAATATGAACAAAAATTTTCTAAAACACAACCAATATACATGGTTGAAGTTAAATATTAAAATGGAGGTTTTAAAATGAAATATAATGCATTTTTTATTGATAAGGTTATTATTATCAGAATAAAAGATATCGAAAATACAAGAGTTGAAAAGAGAAATAATATAACAATAATGTATCATAATGAAGATATTATTGGTTATAATATTTTTAATGTCGAAAGTGATTTATTAACAGGTGGTTTATTAAAACAAAGTGAAGAATTAAATGATTTAATAAATAATGAATTAAAAAAAGAAGACTTACCTTTACTTGAAGTTGATAATAATAAGTATTTTATCGTTGGATATGTTAAAGAGTGTACTCCTTTTAAAGATAGTAAGAAACTACATTTATGTCAAGTTGATTTAAAAGAAAAAATGGTTCAAATAGTATGTGGTTCAATTAATATTAAACAAGATATTAAAGTTGTTGTGGCTTTACCAAATGCTGTATTTAAAGATGGTACTTGGATTAAAGATGGTAAAGTAATGAATGTAGAATCACATGGAATGATATGTAGTGATAAAGAATTAGGATTAAGTGAAGTATCTCATGGAGCATATATTGTTGGTGATGATTATATGATAGGAGATAGTTTCTTTGATTAAATTAAAAGATCTTATTATTGATTCTAGTGTCATGATTGCGCCAATGGCGGGTATCAGTAATAAAGCTTTTCGTAAGATATTAAGAACATATACTAAAGGACTAATATGTTGTGAAATGGTAAGTGATAAAGGTATTGCTTATCAAAATAAAAGAACTTTAGAAATGATTCAAGTTGAAGAAAATGAAGGTTTAATATCATTACAAGTATTCGGTGGTGATGTAGAAAGTATTCTTAATGCGGCTAAGTATATTGATAAACATAGTAATTGTGCCATTATTGATATTAATATGGGATGTCCAGTTAAAAAGGTCCTAAAAACTGGTGGTGGTGCTTTATTATTAAATGATCCTACTAAAATTAAAGAAATAGTATCTCAGGTTGTTAAAAACGTCTCTAAACCAGTGAGTGTAAAAATAAGACTTGGTTATGATAATAATAATATTAATTATTTAGAAGTAGGTAAAATAATTGAAGAAGCTGGTGCTGATATGATTATTCTTCATGCAAGAACTAAAGCTCAACTTTATAAGGGTAATGCTGATTGGCAAGCTATTAAGAAATTAAAAGAAGAATTAAAGATACCTGTTGTAGGGAATGGTGATATTAAAACATTAGATGATGCTATTAAAATGAAAGAACTAACTAATTGTGATGCCATTATGATTGGAAGAGGTGTCTTAGGTAATCCATGGTTAGCTAAAGAAATAGAAACATATTTTTTAACAGGGCAAAGGCTTTCATTACCAAGTTATGAAGATAGAATTATCCAAGCAATCGAACATTTAGATTTAGCATGTAATGAATTAGGTGAAAAGATAGGAACATTACAAATGAGAAGTCATGGTGCTTGGTATTTAAAAGGTATTCCAGGTAATGCTCAAATTAGACAAAGTTTAAATAAAGCTAATTCTAAAGAAGAAATGAAACAAATATTCATTGATTATCTTAATAAAATTACAAAATAATAATAATTATTATTAAGAGATGCATTAAAAATAACACATAATAAATGATTATAGTATTTACATGTATACTATAATTTTTATATGTAATAATTTTTCTATTAGTATTGTTTCTTTATTATATTTAATTTATAATTACTTCCAAGAAAGGACTGTTAATTAAATATTAACATAAGGGTAAAGAATATGAAAAAAAGAGGGGTAAAAAAGATAGTTAGCCTATCATTAGTTTTATTATTATTTTTATGTTTTAGTGCTAAAAGTATTGCGGC
>JAISTP010000003.1 GCA_031272545.1 Bacilli bacterium
ACATCAGTTGCACCCATTCTTTTATGTTCCCCACTATGTTTATTTAAATCTATTTCTTGAGCAGCTACGCCAATACTTTCAACAATAGCTTTCATTACTGCTTCTGGTTCACCAATAACCGTTACTACCGTACGATTATAAATAGCATCAGGTTCTACTCCTACAAGTTTTACATTTTCTTTATTTTTAAGAGGTGCTACAATACGATCTATTTTTTCAAGATCTTTTCCTTCTGAAAAATTTGGGACACACTCAACTACTTTATTCATTAAATTCCTCCATTCTATTTGTTATATTTTTTAATAACTTCTTTAACAAAATCTCTAGTTGCGACATATGGTAAAGTAATATGATCTTTACCTTTCATTTCTTTATTATATTCAATACATGTTTCAATACTAGCTTCATTACGAGCCCAGTTACGTCTTGCGACTCCGCCCATAACATCCCAAAGCATTGCTTCGTATAGGATTTGATCAACACGCTCTGAACCATCTAATACCATACCAAATCCACCATTAATTGATTTACCAACGCCGACACCACCACCATTATGTAAAGCAATTAAACTCATACCACGAGCAGCATTACCAGCATAACAATGAGTAGCCATTTCAGCCATTACATTAGAACCATCATAAATATTAGAAGTTTCTCTAAAAGTACTATCTGTACCAGAAACATCATGATGATCACGACCTAACATAATTGGACCAACTTCTCCATTACGAACCATTTCATTAAATTTCAAAGCAATATTTGTTCTACCCCAAGCATCTTGGTATAAAATACGACATTTTGTACCAACAACTAAATTATTCTTTTTCGCATCATTAATCCATTTCCAATTATCATAATCTTGGAAGCGTCTTTCAGGATCAATTACTGAACATGCAGCTGCATCTGTTTTATCAAGATCTTCATCTTTACCAGATAAACAACACCATCTAAATGGTCCATAACCATAATCAAATAACATTGGGCCTAAAATATCTTCAACATAAGATGGCCAAATAAATCCATCTAAATCATTAACACCATTTTTAGAAATTTCTTTAACACCACTATCAAAAATAGCTTTCATAAATGAATTTCCATAATCAAAGAAATAAGTACCTTTAGCAGTTAATTTCTTAATTGCATCAAAATGTCTTTTTAAACCAGCATCAACTAATTGATGAAATTTTGCATGATCAGTAGCTAATAATTCCGTTCTTTCTTCAAAAGTAATACCTACTGGACAATATCCTCCATCATAAGCCTCATGACAAGAAGTTTGATCACTTAATAAATCAATATGAATATCATGATCAATAGCATATTCTAATAAATCTACTACATTACCTAAATAAGCAATCGCTACAGCTTCTTTGTTTTCTTTAGCTTTTATAGCTTTATCAAATGCTTCTTCACAAGTACGAGTAATCATATCGACCCATCCTTGTTCATAACGAGTATTAATTCTTGATTCATCAACTTCCGCTACTAAAGCAACTCCATTAGCAATCTTACCTGCTTTACCTTGAGCTCCACTCATTCCGCCTAAACCACTAGTTACAAATAATAAACCATTCATATCTTGTGCGCCTTCTTTAATTAAACGAGAAGCATTTAATAAGGTATTGTAAGTTCCATGAACAATTCCTTGAGGTCCAATATACATCCAACCTCCAGCAGTCATTTGTCCATAATTGGCAACTCCTAAAGCTGTTAAACGTTTGAAATCTTCAGCACTAGAGAATTGACCAATTGTTAAACCATTAGTAATCATTACACGAGGTGCTGTTTTATGAGAATGGAATAATCCAACTGGATGACCTGATTGTAAAACTAATGTTTGTTCATCATTCATTTCTTTTAAATATTTCATTACTAAACGATATTGCATCCAATTTTGGAATACTTGTCCTGTTTCTCCATAAGTTACTAATTCATAAGGATATAAAGCAATTTCAAAAGATAAATTATTATCAATCATAACCATACAAGCTTTACCTTCTAAAGTATTAGCTTCATAATCAAAGATTGGTTTAGGAACAATAGCTCCCTCTGGTCTAAATCGATATCCATAAATACGTCCCGTAGTCATTAATTCATCTAAAAATTCAGGTGCTAACATTTCATGATATTCTTCTGGAATATAACGTAAAGCATTCATTAAAGCTAATTCAATATCCGCTTCATTTAAAACAAGTTCTCTTTTAGGAGCTCTTCTTATTCCTTGAACAAATTCAGGTATTTTTTCAGGAATGTAATCTAATTTAATATCCATTCCTGTCTTAATTTCATTATTAGTGATCTTCATAATATCCTTCTTTCTAAATTTCTAGTAATTCTACTTCTTCTTCTACCGCATCAACAATAGCATGTGAAACTACTAAAGCATCAATTTTTTCCATATCTGGTTTTAATGGACGATCATTTTTTAAATATTTTACTTTTTCTCTTACTAAATCATAAGCAATTTGTGTACCTTTACCAAGTTTTTCAACTTTTCTAATATCAATACCTTGGCATGCACAGAATATTTCCATACCTAAGACATATTGGACATTTCTTAAAATTTGACGTGCTTGACGTGCTGCCGTTGTTCCCATTGAAACATGGTCTTCTTGATTTTCACATGAAGGAATACTATCAACACTAGCAGGATGAGCAATAACTTTATTTTCAGAAACTACTGAAGCAGCTGAATATTGAACAATCATAAATCCACTATTTAATCCAGCTTTTTTAACTAACATTGATGGTAATCCATTAGATAATTTATTATTTACTAATCTTTCAATTCTTCTTTCCGCAATATCAGCTAATTCAGCTAAAGCAATCTTTAAGAAGTCAAATGGTAATGCCATTGGTTGTCCATGGAAGTTTCCTCCAGAAATTACATCCTCAGTTTCAGGGAAAATTAATGGATTATCAGTAGCTGCATTTAATTCAATTTCTACTTTAGATTTAACATAATTAATCGCATCTTTACTTGCACCATGTACTTGAGGAGCACATCTTAGAGCATAAGCATCTTGTACTCTTAATTCTCCTTGATCAGTAGCAGAAGTACTTCCTTCAATTAGTTTTAAGAAGTTTTTAGCACTAGCTTTTTGACCAATATGACCTCTAACATCATGAACACGTGGATCATATGCTGTTCTAATACCGCGTAGAGCTTCAAATGTTAACATCGCACTAATATCAGCTAATTTAACTGTTTTAACAGCATCATATACCGCATGTGCTCCAACACTAGTCATCGCTTGAGTACCATTATTTAATCCTAAACCTTCTTTACTAGATAATTGAATAGTTTGTAATCCAGCTTTTTTCATACCAATTTTACCAGAATATTTTTTACCTTTGTACATTACTTCCCCATAACCTAACATTGGTAAAACAACATGTGATAATGGTGCTAAATCACCGCTTGCTCCAAGTGAACCTTGTTCTGGAACAACAGGTGTAACACCTTCATTAAGCATATCTAATAATAATTGTACAGTACTTACTCTTACTCCTGAATTACCTTTAGCAATAGAATTAGCTCTTAATAACATAATTCCTCTAACGATTTCTTCATCGAAAGGTTTCCCAACTGCAACTGCATGAGTAATAATTAAATTCTCTTGTAATTTAGCTGTGTCTTTTTTATTAATTGTAACTTCACTAAGAGATCCAAATCCAGTAGTAATACCATATCTTACTACTTCATTTTCTACATAGTGTTCAACTAAATCACGACTTGTTTGCATTGCTTTTTTAGCTTCTTCACTAAATTCCACAAAAGCATATTCACGTGTAACTGCAATAAAATCATCAAGAGTTAAACTCTTGCCATCAATAATAACTTTTTTATTCATTTTCTTTCCTCCAAAATGATAGATTTGATTTCATTATATTACTAAATACTTTTTTAGCAATACCAAAAAAAAATAAATTCAATTTTTAAACAAAATTACGGCAATTTTAAACATAAAAATATTATTTTTTACTTCTTAAAAATATTAAAGATAATTTTAGTTTACATAATATTATTATTCTTTTTATCAATAAGCTATATTTAAAAATATTTTAATAAATAATATAATTTATTATTACCTAATAATTTACATATTAAAAATATTCTCTTATACTTTTTATTTATTATTTGAATAAACTATAAAATTATAAATAAAAGATTAATTATACTTCTATAAAAATTATTGGAAAGAAAATTAAAATTAATTTACTTAAGACTGTATACAGAAAAGGTTACACTATTGAAGATAGTTAATACTGATGTTTTAGTTATGTTTTAATTAATTACCTACATGTTTTATATACTTTTTTTTGATATAATTTTGAAGAGGTGAAATAATGTCTTATATAAGTATTAATAATTTAAAGAAACAATATCATATAGGAAGTGTTGAAATTAATGCATTAAATGGTATTAATTTAAATATTAATAAAGGAGAATTAGTAATAGTCGTTGGGCAAAGTGGAGCTGGTAAGACAACTTTATTAAATTTAATTGGTGGTATGGATAAATCTAACTCTGGTGAATTAATTATTGATGGTAATGATATTACTAAATATAAAACTAAAATGTTAACTAGATATCGTCGTCATGATATTGGTTTTGTTTTTCAATTTTATAATTTAATTCCAAATATTACTACTTTAGAAAATGTAGAAATGGCTAAGGAAGTCGCTATTGATCCTTTTAATCCTAAGAAAATATTACAATTAGTCGGATTAGAAGATCGTCTTGATAATTTTCCATCACAATTAAGTGGTGGCCAACAACAACGTGTTGCAATAGCTCGAGCTTTAGTAAAGAACCCTAAGTTAATGTTATGTGATGAACCTACTGGAGCCTTAGATTTTGAAACAGGAAAAAACATCCTTAAGATATTACAAGCAATGTCTAAACAACTAAAAATGACTGTTATTATCATCACACATAATCATGCAATTACTGAAATAGGTGATCATGTTGTTGAAATGAAAGATGGAATGATATCAAAAGAATATTATAATCAACATCCTAAAACAATTGATGAGGTTGAATGGTAATATGTATAAAATAATATTTAAATTATTAATATCTAAAATAGCTAATAGTAAAGCTCAATTTATTTCACTATTACTTATTTGTGCTATTGGTGTTGCTATGTATATTGGAATACTTGATGTTTCAAAAATGATGCAAGCTAATGCTCAAACATATTTTAATAAGCAAAAAGCTAGTGATATTGAAGTATTAACTCCTTTTGAAATAACGCAATCTAAAATAGATGAACTTGTAAAAAAAGATAATAGTATTGATTATGAAAAATATAATATCTTAGATGTTAAAGCTACTTATCAAGAACAAGAATATATTGCGAAAATACAAACTAATGAAAAGTTTAATCAACCTTACTTAGTTAAAGGTAAGAAAATTACTAAAGATAACGAATGTTATGTCGATACTAGTAATGATGAATTACTTAATAAAAATATCAGTATTGATCTTAATGGAACTAAGAAAAATTGTAAAGTTGTAGGATTAGTTGATAGTCCTCAATATTTAAGTTTAAAATATCGTGGTTATAGTAGCATATCTAGTAGTAAGATAAATTTAATTATTTTTACTAAGAATAGTTTTATAAGTGATTATTTTCCAAAGCAATATTGGCCTTATCCTAGTAAATATAATGCTCTTAGTATTTATTATCCTAATAAAGACAATAATAATACTTTTAGTAAAGAATATCAGGATTTTACTAAAGATAAGATTAAACAAGTTAGTTCAATATTTAATGAAAAATATCTTACTAGTAGAGATAATAATCAAGGAGTTGATGCTTTTCATACTGATTCAGAAAGAATTAAAGAAATGGCAGCTGTCTTTCCAATAATATTTTTCATAGTAACTATCTTAGTTAGTGCTAATGCTATGACAAGAAATGTCCAAGATGATCGTATGTTAATGGGTAGTATTACATCAATGGGCTTTACTAATAAAATGGTTATTGCTATTTATTTAATATATAGTTTTTTAACAACAGCTATTGGATGTATAATTGGATTCTTTGTTGGTTTTCATTTAATACCACCCACAATCATTAAATCATATAGTGTTTTATATTTAATTCCTAATATTAAAATTTATTATAATTTCGAAGTTGCTATTCAAGCTATTAGTATTATGATATTCTTAATAATATTAACTACTTTAGTTATTGCGATTAAAGAAACAAGAGATAGTCCAGCTCAATTAATTAGACCTAAAGCACCAGTTAGTGGTAAAAAAATATTATTGGAAAAATTCAACTTTATTTGGAAAAGATTAAAATTCTTAAATAAAGTTAATTTAAGAAATATCTTTCGTTATAAAAAAAGACTCTTTATGTCTATTCTTGCTATTATGGGTTGTAGTGGATTATTAATGACAGGATTAGGTATTATGACTAGTGTTAAACCAATAATAAGCAATCAATATACTAAGATAGATCAATATATGGGAATAGCTTATACTAATGATATGAATAATAAACAACTTACTACTAATTTAAATAAATTTAATAAAGTTAGTGGTATTGAAAATAGTGAAGCATCATATAATTTAAATGCCCAAATTAAGATTAATAACAAAAATGAAGATATTACAATTATTTCACCACAAAATGCAACTAACTTTAATGAAATGATTACGATGAATGAAAAGTTTAATGATAATAGTATAACAATTACGAGAAAAGTTGCAGAGAAATTAAACTTAAAAAAAGGTAGTAAAATTAAAATTACTTATAATGACAAAGATTATCAATTAACTATTACCAATATAACCGATAACTATGTTGGTAATTATATCTATGTTAATAATGAAAGTTTTAGAGATATTTTTAACATAAATAATTTTAATTGTATTTATTTTAAAACCGTTACTAAAAATAATAGTGATGTTTTAAAAGTACTAGAAAAACAAAGTTTTATTAAGGTAATTGATGACAATTCATTCTTACAAGATATTATTTCTAAATCACTTAATAGTATTGAAAATCTTGTTTATATTATGATAGCTTTTGCGGGAATACTTGTTATTGTCGTAACTTTCTCTTTAACAAATATTAATATAATTGAAAGAACAAGAGAACTTGCTACTTTAAAAGTATTAGGATTTTATAACCGAGAAGTTTCTAATTATGTACTTAAAGAAAATATCATTATAACAATTATTGGTTTAATTTTTGGTTTAGTATTTGGAACATATTTGCATCGTTATATTATGAATAGTATAGAAGCAAATGATATTTATTTTATAACAGAACAACCAATTTATAATTATATAATTGCTTTTGTAATAACATTAGTATTTACTATTATGGTTAATATTCTAATGGAACGTTCTATTAGGAAAATAGATATGGTTGAATCATTAAAGTCAATTGAATAAAATAAAAGTATTTATCTTACTATGATAAATACTTTTTTATATGAATATTAAATTATTTTAAGCTATTTCTTCATATATCTTACTAATATCATTTTTAGTTAAATCTTGATATTCACCAGTTAAGTAACCATCATCAACTAATTTATTAACACAATTATCATAATTAAATACTACTTGATAATCACTTAATTTATTTTTATTATCTAACCAATAATCAAATGTTTCTTTTATTTTTAAGCATGTTTTTATAGCTAATTCAGTATCATCTTTAATATCTAAATGAAAGACATTCTTACCAATATTAATAAATTTAACAAGTGATTTATTTTCATCAATATCTTTATTTAAATAAGTATTTAACACTTGGGGATGTATTAAAGCTAAACCTGTTCCATGAGTAAAATCAGTTAAAGCACTCAATTGATGTTCTAAAGCATGTGTATTCCAATCTCCTGCTTTTTTACCAATAGCACTAATACCATTTAAAGCAAAAGTAGCACTTATCATAATTTGTGAATTAGCTTCATAATCTTCATTATTATTTATATATGTTTTAGCGTATTTTAAAACATTTATCATTAATGCTTCAATATAACGATCTGCAAATCCTTCATCTTGATGAGATGAAAAATACCATTCTAATAAATGAGAAAAAGTATCGCATACCCCAGCTACTCTTTGATGTTGTGGTAAAGTTATTAAAAAATCAGGATTTAAAAATGAAAATACAGGATAAGCTTCACGATGTCCTATTCCCACTTTATCATTAGTTTCAGGATTAGTTAAAACTCCTCCATTATTCATTTCAGAACCTGTTGCACTAATAGTCATTATAGAACCAATCTTAATTAAACCACTTACTTTGTTAATTTCTTGATAATGCTCAGCTAAATACCATATATCTTTATTAGCAGCTTGACTTATTGCCATATGTTTTGAATTATCTAAAACGCTTCCTCCACCAACAGCTAATATAAATGTTAGATTATGCTTATTTATTAACTCTACTCCTTTTCTAATGGTAGATACTTCTGGATTAGGTTTAATACCACCTAATTCTACAAAATAAATATCATTTTCTTTTAGAATATTTACTACTTCATCATATAAACCAATCTTTTTTATTGAATTCATACCATAAGTTAATAAGATACGATTACTATATTTCTTAATCTCTCTAGCTAAATATTTTAAATTATCTCTTCCAAAATATAATTTAGTTGGTAATTGAAATATTGTATCTTTCATTATTATCATCCTCTTTCGCTAATATTATAACGCTAATTGATAGAAATTTTAAAAAAAGAACATCACTTTATTAAGCAATGTTCTTTAAAACTACATATCTCTAACACTTTTCATAAAACGATTAATTAATTTTTGATAAAGAATAACTGTTACAAAAATTAATAAGATATAAAATCCTAATAATATATAAGCAACTATATCTACTTTAAGATTAAATAATAAGAATAATAATGCTCCTATTCCATAGATTATAGCCATAATAATAAAACTTGCAATTAAAGATATTACAACTGATTTACTTCTTTTAACTACAGCCGTTTCATTTTCCCAATCAAAATCATAAAATAATAAATTAATTGATATTGGAATTAAGATTGTAGCTAAACACAATATTATCATAACAAAAATAGCAATTATCATTTTAATTAAAGCTAATTTTAAAATAATCATTGGTATCATTAAGAAAATAAATAAAGTTAAAAATTCAATTATAAAATAAAAGATAATTTTACCAATAAATGCTTTTTTAAAATCAATTGGCATTATAAAATAACATTTTATATTATGAGCTTCTCTTGATATTGTAGAAGCAGCGCCTGCATTAAATAAAGTAAAGAAAGTACCTACACCTATTACAATTAATATAATTATTGGTATTGTTAAATATTGATCAACATTAACATTAGCAAGTTCCTTACCTAAAGGACCAAAATAATATTGATAGCCTAACATCGCTAAATATATAATGACAATTAAGGCATTACCTGATAATACATTAATTAAATAAGCAGGTGTTCGATAAATACTTTTAAATTCGTTAATAAAGAACCATTTAGTAATAGATACTTTTTTAGTATTCAATTTAACTTTATCTTTTCTTTTAAAGATACTTCCCCCTTCATTAAAACCAATAACTCCAGGAAAGTATATTTTACCAAAATAGAAGATGCTTATTGCTATTGCGATAATCATAGAACCAATCATGTATAACATATTAATAATTGAATGAGAATTTAATAAAGCACTACCCCAATTAGCATAAAATAATAATGGAGAAATCTTATCAAATATTCCTCTAATTTGAGCAATAGCATTTAAGATATTCTTACTATCTCCACCATTAAAACTTATAACAAAGACAAAATATAAATATAAGATAGCAACTATAACTACAAAGATACTAACGACAATACCTTTAGCAAGAGCTTTATTTTTAATTTTATTTACAAAGAACATAATCGTACTTTCAATTATACTAACAAGTGCTACTATCGTAGCTGGCATAATAATAAGATATAAAATTACGATTAATAATGAAATAAGACTAAAACTATTAGTTAAAGTAAAATACATTAATAAAAATGGCAACATTACTAAAGCAGCTATACAAATAGCATTATAGTAATTAAAAATTAATTTTGTAGTAGAAAAAATTCTCGGTTTAATTGGTAATGGCATATAATTATTAATATTTTTATCTAAATAGCAATAAACATAAGTATAACCAATTACTGTTATCACACAAAGAATATATGATACATAAAAGCCTAAAGTTAAGAAAATATTTCCTAAATCAAAGAATGAAAAAGTATTTTTAATATCATCTTTATAAACAATGATTGGCGCAAAGATACTATAAATTGCAGCTACTATGAGTACAATTACTAATAATGTTAGTAATGTTCTTCTTATTTTAGATGATTTAATCCATTTTATGGGTTTTGATTCTTTTAAAAAGATTTTAAATAATTGAATATCAAAGAAATTACTCAACATTTTTACTAGTGATGCTTAAGAAAATATCTTCTAAGCTTGTCCCTTCTTCATATTGAGCTTGTAAATCATCTAAAGAACCTTGGTATATTATTTTCCCTTTATTAATTATTATTATTTCATCACATAGTTTTTCAGCTACTTCCAGAATATGAGTAGAAAATAATACAGTATTTCCTTTTTTAACATGTTCTTTCATTGAATCTTTTAATATCTTACTAGCTTGTGGATCTAATCCATTTAGCGGTTCATCTAATAAGAAAACACTTGGTTCATGTAATAATGCACCCATAACATTAATTTTTTGTCTCATTCCATGAGAATATGAATCAATTAATTGATTTAATTTATCACTCATTAAATATTCATCAGCTAATATTTTAATTCTATTATTAATTTCATCAGCTGGTATTTGATAAACATTACCAATAAAATTCAAATATTCATAACCTGTTAGTTTTAAAAAGTTATCAGGACTATCCATAACATAAGCAAATTGCATTTTAGCATTCAACGCATCATTAATAATAGAATATCCATTGATAAGAATATCACCATCAGTTGGTTCTAAAATACCACTTATCATATTTAAGGTAGTACTTTTACCAGCACCATTATGACCAATAAAACCAATTATCTTACCTGAATCAATTTTTAAATTCATATCTTTAATTACATAATCACTACTACCACTATATTTTTTTGAAATATTATTAATTTCTATCATACTTGTTCCTCCTATATTCTAGTCAGATAACAAACTAGAATCACTAGCATTCTTAGTATCTGCTGGTAATGTTACTTTATTATCATTAGCAGTTATTTTAATAGTAATGGTACCTAAACTATTATTTCCTAATGTTTTTAACTTAATATCTTTTAGTACTACTTGTTCTTCTAATTTAGTTGTATCTTTAGGAATAATAATTTCCATACTCATTTTAAAGTCTTCACTTTTTAAACCAGCTAAGGCATCTGTATCAATAGTTTCGCCAGTAGGTAAATTCTTACTCATTTTTTCTAAACCACTATAGTCTAAAGTAGCAGTAATAACATAACTATTGCTTGTTTCTTCATATTTTGTATTAGATAATGAATCAAATACTTTAATTGTCTCTTCTTTAGTAGCTTGTTTTTGTTCAGTATTTAAGCCACTTTGATATTGTTTAGCTTCTTCTGCACTCATTGCTTCTTTAAACCATTTGCCATCAATCATAAAATAAATATTTGATTTATCAATACCCATTGCGTATTTAATAGTATCTTGTGAACTAGAAGTATCTCCGGTATAACTTCTTAACATAGGTATAAGTTCACTAGAAACTAAGGAACCATTAGCATATAAAATACCATCATTATGATTAAATGCTAATGAAGTATTTAATTTAGCATTAATATCAGCAGGTATAATCGAAGATTTTTTAATACCTAAATCAGCAACTATATCTAAATTATAAGTACTTTTTTTAATCATATTATTATTCAAATCAACATATGCTTGAATAACCTTATCTTTGTTAGCATCATTTACTTTACTAGAACATGCTCCTACTCCAAATAATAGGAATACCCCTAATAACATTACAAATATTTTTTTCATTTTTATTACCTCTTTTCTTTTTTTACAATAAGTCTAAGTTTAACACTTTATTATTCTAAATTCAATTTTCTTTCTAAAATACGTGATGTTAAAGCAGTACATACTATTGTAATAATAGCATTTATAATACTACTAACAATACACATAAAATAAATAATTCTTGTCGATGCTACTTGATCAGATAAAGCTTCCCATGATGCAAACAATGTATCTAAATGACTACTAAATGAAAGAAGAATTAATAATAGAATAAATTGAATAACAATATAAATTAATATTCCATATAAGATACTAAATAATACACGATTATGATTACTTAATTGTCCTAAACTAAAAGCTAAATAAATAATACTCATACTAGATAAAGTACTTAAAATACTTGTAATAAACATAATACCAATAAAGTTATATATAGACATACCTATTTCTTTATTAAATCCATTAGCGATATTTTTAAGGGAATCAAAAACAGTATAATCATGATATTGTAAGAATAAAATTAATAAGAAACAAACCATTAATGATAACATTAGAACAATTGTGCTAGCTATTAAATTACTAATAATAATAAATACTTTTTTAATTGGTATCGTATTAGTTAAATAACCTTCTTGACATAAAACATTACGATAGAATCTTCTTACACAACGGAATAATGTATATAAATTAATTGCGGCTATGATAAAGAAAAAAGCTGTAAATAATGTAGCAGTAAATACCGTAGTCAAAGTTGGAAAACTTTCTCTAAATGATGAATTAAAAAATAATCTATCACATATTTTAATACTAATACTAAGTAATAAACCTATTACATAAAGAACTACTACATTCTTAAGAATATCTCTAAGATCATATTTTATAAGTTTACCAAGCATTGTAATTCCTCCTTAAAGATATCATTAATTGACATGTTCTTTTCACTTCTTAATTTTTCAGCATCTTCATGTAAAATAATACTTCCTTCATTAATAAAGATAACTTCATCAAGAATACTTTCAATATCTTGAATTAAGTGCGTACTAATTAATAAAGTAGAATCAGGATTATAATTTTCAATAATTAACTTTAAAATAAAATCTCGATTAATTGGATCAACACCTGCTATTGGTTCATCAAGAACATATATTTTAGCATCTCTAGATAAAATTAAAGCTAATTGTACTCTTTCTTTATTTCCTTTAGATAATGTTTTTAATTTAACATCAGTTCTAACATTCATTTGTGATAATAAATAGTAACATTTATTTAAATCAAAATTCTTAAAAAAATCTTTAAAATAATTAATAATAGAACTAATCTTCATTTCTTCATTTAAAAAATTACAATCAGGTAAATAAGATATTATTTCTTTAGATTTAATTCCTGGTTCAATACCATCAATTAAGATACTTCCTGAAGTAGGTTGTAATATATTGTTTATTATTTTAATTAAAGTAGTTTTACCACTTCCATTAGGTCCTAATAGTCCTACAATTTTTCCTTCATTTATTTTTAAATTAACAAAATGTAATGCTTGTGTCTTTCCATATTGTTTACATAAATTTTCAGTTTCAATAATTGCCATAAATTACATCTCCTTAATATAATTAATAATTTCTTCCTTATTAATTCCTAATTTCTCCATATAATCTAGATACTCCTTAGTTTTGTTATCTAACAATTCCTTTTTTAATTTATTTATTAAATTATTATCATCTTTAACAAAACTACCACTATTTCTTTTAGTATAAATAATATCTAAACTTTCTAATTCAGTATATGCTTTTTGTATAGTATTAGGATTAACTTGTAATGCTAATGCTATTTCTCTGACTGATGGTAGCTTATTATTATCAATATACTTACCATTAATAATATCAATGATGATATATTCTATTATTTGCATATAAATTGGTTGTTTGTTATTAAATTGCATATATTTCACCTCATACTGTATTAGTAAGCTATTACAATAATACAGTATTAAAAACTATTAGTCAACTATTTATGATATTTTTATAGTTTCTTACTTTACACTTTAAAAAAAGAAATAGTTTAATAACTATTTCTTTATTTCTAATTCAATATCCTTTATTTTTTCTTTTAATTCATCACTAAACGCTTCATTAGCTAATAGATCAGGTCTATTTTTTATTGTTTTAATAATAGATTCTTTTAAACGATATTCATTTATTTTAGCATGATGACCATTAAGTAATACTTCTGGCACTTCTTTGCCATCAAAGATTCTTGGTTTAGTATATTGAGGATATTCTAATAGACCATTTTGGAATGAATCATCTAAATAAGATTCTCTTTCAATTACACCATCAACTAACCTAGCAATAGCATCAATCATTACCATACAAGACAATTCACCACTTGTTAGAACATAATCACCGATTGAATATTCCATATCAACATAGTCTCTAATTCTTTCATCATAACCTTCATAGTGTCCACAGATAAATATTAATTCTTGTTCTTTACTTAAATTATTAGCATCTTCTTGTTTAAAAGGTTTTCCAGTAGGACACAATAAAATAGTTTTACTATATTCTTTCTTAACTGCTTTTAAAGCATCATATATTGGTTGAACCATTAATACCATACCAGCTCCACCACCATAAGGAGTATCATCTACTTTATGATGTTTATTAGTTGCATATTCACGATAATCTATTATTTCAATATTAATTTTATTAGCTTCAATAGCTCTTTTAATTATTGAATGATGCATAAAACTTTCTATTAATTCTGGAAATAATGTTAATACTTTAAAATTCATTAAAATAATCCCTCTACTTCATATAATTTTATTTCTTTTTTATCTGTATCTATGTCTTCAATAAAATTATTTATAAAAGGAATATGAAATTCTTTATCTTCATTATTTTTAACTACAAGAACATCATTAGCTCCATTACTATAAACTTTGATAACTTTACCAATATTATCATTTAAATAATCAAAGACATTACTACCAATTAATTCAAAATGATAATATTCATCTTCTGATAAATCAAAAAGATTATCTTTATTTACTTTTAGACTATAACCTTTAAACTTTTCTACTTCATTTAAACTATTATAACCAACAAGTGATATTAAATAATTATTTTTATGAACACGAACACTGTTAATCTCTACTTCTTTTTTATAATTATCTTTGACTAAAAATAATTTACTGCCTTTATTAAGCCTTTCATCAATAAAATCACTCGTTGATTTAAGTTTCATTTCACCTTTTAAACCATGGAAACCAACTATATAAGCGACATTAATCATTGTCATCTTCCCTACCTTTTATATATGCGATCATTCCTTTAAATAAACGTAACATTGGTTTATTACCAAGGCTTGCTAGAATTTCAGGATGAAATTGAGTTCCAACAAAAAATTGTTTACTATCTTTTAATTCAATAATTTCTATAACTCCATCATCACTTTTCGCAACAGGTTTAAAGATATCAGCTAATTCTTTAATTCCTTGATGATGAATAGAATTTACATATATTCTTTCTTTAAGACCAGTTAATTCACAAAATAATGATTCTTCATCAATAATATTTAAACCATGAACATTAATATTACCTTCTTTAGGAGCGTGATGTTTAATATCAGTATTAATCTCATTATGTAAATCTTGATATAATTTACCACCAAAAGCAACATTAGTTATTTGAACACCACGACAAATAACAATTGTTGGTATTTTATTAGCAATCGCTTTACGAATTAATCCAATATCATAATAATCTGTTTTAGGATATAATTCTCCACATTCATTACTAACATAATCATCGTATAATAAAGGATAAACATCATGTCCTCCTGTTATAATTAGGCCATCTATTTTATCTAAATAATTATCAATTAATTCTTGATTATCAGTAACAGGAATAATTAAAGGTTCACCACCAGCTTTAATAACACTTTCAATAGCTTCTGATTTAACATATGTTATGACATGGGTAGTAAACCATCCATCAAAATCAGATTTTGTATTAGATGATATCCCAATAATTGGTTTATTCATAAAATCACCTCTAAATAATTATACCTTATTTATAGAGAAAATAATAATGGATTATCTTTAACTAATTGTCATTATTTCTTTACTTTTTTAAATTAATTTGATAGTATGAAATGGTATTTTGCATATATGGAGTATGATCATGAAGATAGTAAAAAGATATTTTAATAAATTTTTTAACAAATATAATACTGATGAAAGACTAATAACTATTTTAGCCGTTAGTCTTTTTTCACCATATCCGATTACAGCTGTAGTACTGGTTGGTATTGCAATATTTGTTTTAATTAAAAGAAATTTACTACAAATGATGAAAACTATGAAATCAACAATATTTATTATTGTTTTTTCTTTTTATTGGTTATTAACATCATTAATCTTTCAAAATTATCTCGGTGCCTTAATAAGTGTTGGCGTATTTTTTATTGCCATAGATATAATTTACTATCGTTATGTTATTAATAAAAAACTATTTCAATCTATTTTAAATATTATTGTGTTTCTAAGCTTAATTAGTTTAGGATATGGTATATTTGAACAATTATATTATCATCTTATTTTAAATACAAGTAATTATTTTACAATATCAAATCTTCCACAATATCGTGTCCATGCTTTTTATTTTAATGCTAATTATTATTCTTTAATGATTTTATTTGTGGAATGTATCTGTGTTTATAAGTTCTTAAATGTTAAGAAATATCCACGTTTATATGTTAGTGTTGGTATTCTTAATTTCTTTGCGATATATTTAACAGGTACAAGAGTAGCTTGGTTAAGCCTTTTAATTACTTGGTTAGCTATGTTTATCGTTGCTCGTAATAAAACAGCAATCTTTGCGACTATAAGTTATGGTATTACTATTATTGCATCTTTAATTTTTAAATTACCATTGATACCACGTTTAATTGATTATGGAGCATCTTTAGGAAGAAGAAAAGTTATTTACGATACTGCTTTTTTAATGATGAAAGATACTTGGTTATTTGGTAAAGGTCCACTAACTTATTTTCGATTTAATAAGGACTATTATAATCAATATGTAGCTAAATATGGAACTAGTCATCTTAATGATTTAGGAATAGCTTCACAACATACCCATTCTTTATTACTTGAATTACCAGTATCATTTGGTTTAATAGGTACTCTACTTATTGGTGCTTATGTTGCAGCGCAATTTAGAAGAATTTATTATTTAGGTTCATTAAGAATTGATAAGAATTTAATGATTTTAATTTTAGGTATTTTATTAGTAGTAATTACTAATAATATTACTGATTTTAATATCTTTTGGATTCAAACAGCTACATTATTCTTTATTTTATTAGGATCATCTGATATTTATCGTAAAGAAATAACTGATATTAAAAAACCTATATTATAAAAAAACAATCTACTTATAAAAGTAAATTGTTTATTTTTAAAATGATTCAAAGTCTACTAAGACTCTTTTATGTTCTTCACTAGCTATAGCTCGAACTAATTGTCTAATAGCATTAGCATTTCTTCCTTGTTTACCAATTAAACGAGGAATTTGATCTTCGTGAGCAATTACTAATATCTTAATTTCATTATCATTAACAGTATCCATTACTTTTACATCTAAACTAGATGCATCTTCTAATAATGGCGCTACTATAGTTTTGACAATGTTAGCATAATCTTTCATTATTTTTTATTCTTGCTTTCATGAAATTTAGTCATAATTCCAGCCTTAGAAAAAATATTCTTTACTGTATCAGTTGGTAATGCTCCATTATTCATCCATTTTAATGCTAGCTCTTCTTTAATATTAACAGTAGCTGGTTGCGTGTTTGGGTCATAAGTTCCAACAGTTTCAATGAAACGCCCATCTCTAGGAGCACGTGAATCAGCCGCTACAATACGATAAAATGGTTTTTGTTTAGCGCCCATTCTTTTTAATCTTAATTTAACAGCCATTAAATTCATCCTTTCTCTTTTAATTTGCTTAACTATTATAAAACATATAAACAATAGTGTCAAGTATTAATGGTTGACACTATATGATATTATGATTAAGTTATGATAATATCTAAAATATTCATATCATATAATTTATATCTTATTAATTTATGATTAAAATACCTTGTTATATTTAAAATTTTTTTATATTAATTATAGGATAGAGAACATCTTGCACCTAGCAAAGAAGCGTACCATAAGGTGTTCGTTTTTTTTACTATGAACATCATAGAATTTTTAATAAAATTTTAATTCTATTAATATTTTTTACTATAAGATTTTTAGAACATAATATTTAATACTAAAAAAAAAGCCTATAATATATAATTATAAGCTTTTTCAAAAATTATTACTTTTTTTAATTTATTATTAAAAATCTATTTCATCAGTTTGATTTGAATCAAAGTCATATTCACTATTTACTTGATCAATTATTTTAATTTCATCTTTACTTAAAACAAAATCAAATATTTCTAAATTAGAACTAATTCTTTCTGGTGTTACTGATTTAGGTAATGAAACCCATTCTTTTTGATAACACCAACGCAAAATAACTTGAGCTATACTTTTATGATAGCTATTAGCTATCGCCATTAATTCTTCATTATCAAATAAATCTCCTCTAGCAAAAGGACTATAAGCTTCTATAGCAATATCATTATCTTTACAATAATTAACTAATTCATCTTTAGTATCACCTGGACATAATCTAATTTGATTAACCATTGGTTTTACAATCCATATTCTTTCTAGTTCTTTAAGATGAGTTATATTAAAATTACTAACTCCAATACTTTTAATCTTACCTTTTTTATATAAATCTTCTAAGGCACACCAAACATCTTTATTTCTTTCTTTCCAACAATTACGATATTTTAATGGATTAGGCCAATGAATTAAATATAAGTCTAAATAATCTAAATCTAATTTTTTTAAAGTTTCATTAAAAGCTTTAATCGTTTCATCATAAGTACCAACATTATTCCATACTTTTGAAGTAATGAATAATTCTTCTCTTTTACGACCACTATCTTTTATTGCCTTTCCTACTTCTACTTCATTATTATATATGCTTGCTGTATCTATATGACTATAACCATTTTGTAAAGCATATAGAACTGCATTATATCCTTCTTCCTTAGTAGCTTGCCATGTTCCTAAGGCAATTACTGGAATTTCATATCCATTACTTAAGATAACTTTTTTCATGATATCACTCCCTTAGACGTTTATTATATCAGTATTTTACTTTTAATGTTATAAAAATTGCAAGTTAAACATATCTTATATTAATATTTAATAAATAAAAATAATATATATATTATTATAGTTTGCTATTTTTTATACAAAAGTATATAATACTTTCATTCAAGGGGTGATAAAGATGACTAAGAAATTATATTGGGATGATCGTTTACTAGATCATTGTCAAGCACAAGTAATATTTAAAAACAATAATCGTATTATGCTAGATCAAACAATTGCTTATGCTTTTAGCGGTGGTCAAGAAAGTGATTATGGTTCTATAGGTGGTTATCCTATTAGAGAGGCAATAAAAAAAGAAAATGATATTATCTATGATATTGGTAATAATAATTTAAATGTTGGTGATGAAGTAGAAGTTAAAATTGATATTGAAAGAAGAAAGAAATTAATTAAGTTACATTCATTAGGAGATATTGTTTTACAAATTATTATTAAAAAAATACCAGATATGGATGAGCATCGTATTGGTGCTCATGTAAGTGAAGATAAAGTAAGAATTGATTTTAATATTGACTTTAATATTTCATCATTATTCCCTTATATTCAAGATGAATTAAAGAAACTTAGAGAAGATAATCTAGCAATGGAATTTGGTTTTATTGATGAAAGTAAAGGAATTAGATATTGGACTTTACCTGGTTATCCTCATACTCCATGTGGTGGTACCCACATTAAAAGAACTAGTGAATTAAATGAAGTTATATTAAAAAGAAAGAATATTGGAAAAAATAAAGAACGTATTGAAATGTCATTTATTTAATACTAAATAATTAATTATATAAAAAAATCACTAATATTAGTGATTTTCTTTTTCTTTAGCTTTTTGTAATGCTTGAGCTAATTGATCAGCACATGATGTTTTTCTTAATCCACATTCATTACCTTTAAGTTTATTAATTATTAAATCAACATCTTCATTATCAATAAGCTTAGCTATTGCTTTTAAATTACCATTACATCCACCAGTATACTCTACATTTTTTACTTTATTATTCTCAATATCAAAAGATATTTTAGTGCTACAAACACCTTGAGGTTGATAATTATATCTCATTTTACATCAATCCTAACTAAATACTCATTAAATCATTTTCTTTGTTTTTAGCAATTTCATCTATTTTCTTAATCATATTATCAGTTAATTCTTGTACATCATTTTGATAACCTTGAACATCATCTTTTGTTAGAGAATCATCTTTTTTAATAGCATCATTAGCATCTCTTCTAATATTTCTAATAGCTACTTTTGCTTCTTCTGCAAACTTAGAAACA
>JAISTP010000016.1 GCA_031272545.1 Bacilli bacterium
AAAATCATTTTCATTACAATACTTAATCATTGCATCTTTATTTATTACTATTTTATTTAAAGTAGCTAAATCTTTAACAATAACCATACAATCTGCAAGTCCTACTTCAATTACTTGTGGGATATTAATTATTTCATTAGTATTGATATTAAGTAATAAAGCTGTTATATCTTTTGAAACATTGTTTAGTCTTTTAGGACTACTCATCTCCATTAAGATATTATCTTTTACTATAACTTTTAATATTCCTTGTTTAGTATGTTGGAATGCTACTTCTTGTGTAATTAACCCTAATTTATTAAGTAGCCAAAAACAAGCTATTGTTCCATGACCACATAAATTAACTTCTTGGTTTGGTGTAAAAAAACTAATATTAAAATGATTATCTCCAATATCTTCGACAAATACAGTTTCACTATAATTTAATTTTGCGGCCATCTCTTGTTTAAGATTATCATCTATTTGATCTTCTAAAATAATAACACCAGCTAAATTACCACCCTTATCATTTCTGGTGAAAGCACTTACTTCATAAACATGCATTTTTACCACTCCATATCTTATTGTGCAAATTCTAATGCTATTTTCATCATTTCATTAAAAGCAGTTTGTCTTTCTTCGCTTGTTGTTTCTTCTTGAGTTAATAAATTATCTGAGATAGTTACTAAACAAGTAGCTTTTTTATTTAATGCTCTAGCATTATTAAATAAGGCAAATGATTCCATTTCAACACAATCACAATTATTTTCATTAGCATATTTTTCACATGGTTTAGGATTTTGATAGTAAAAGACATCACTTGAATGAACTCTACCTTCTTTTAAAGGAATATTTAATTTTTTCGCATATTCTCTTACTCTATCATTTAGTTCTGGACTAGATTTTAGAACTTTTTCATTAAAGCCACTTTGCATTATAGCAAAAGTACTTTCTGAATAAGCTTCAGTACATAAAAAAACATCATATAACTTCATATCTTTGGTATAACCGCCTGCTGAACCAATTCTAATAATGTTTTCTACTCCATAGACATTAAATAATTCATATGAATAAATACCAATAGATGGCATTCCCATACCTGAACCCATGACAGAAATTTCTTTTCCCTTATAATTACCAGTAAAACCTAACATTCCTCTAACATCATTAAATTGAACAACATTATCTAAAAAGGTATCCGCAATATATTTAGCTCTTAAAGGATCACCTGGCATTAATACGGTTTTAGCTATCTTTCCTTTAGGATTAATATGTGCTGTATTGATTTCTTCATTCATCTTATTTTCCTCATTTCTTCATTTTTATAAGTATAACATATTGCTTTATATTATCAATATTCTTACATTGATATAATTCAAAATTAATATTAGTTTAATTTATGTTAAATATTCATTAACATTATTAAATGTACACAAAATAAACACATATACCACTTTGATAATATATATAATCTTATGCGTAAGGATAGTACCTTACAATATTCTTCATAAATTTCTCCAGTGCAAAGCCCAGCCTAGCTGGGTTTTTGCCATTTGTAACCAAATAATAAAAGAGATGAGTTTTCATCTCTTTTATTATATTCACATATATAATATTTAAAAAAGAAGATTTTATTCTTTTTCTAATAATTATTTAAATCATGACGATAATGTAAAACATTATTTTTTATTTTATCTAATTCAAAATATATTCTCTTAAAAGCTTGTTTAGAATTATGATCCTCATTTAAGATAAATAATACTCTTCCACCATTACTAACCACTTTATCATTTAATAATTTAGTTCCCATATGAATAATATCAAATGGTAATTTTAAATACTCATCTAAAATTATACCTTTTTCATATTCTTCAGGATAACCAGGAGCACTTAATACTAAACCAACACTAGTTTCTTTTTTAAAATTCATTGTAAATGATTTATTAGCTAATAAATCAAGAATATGAGCTACTAAATCAGATTCTAAATTATTAAGTACTGCTTGTGTTTCGGGATCACCAAATCTAGCATTAAATTCAATTACTTTAACACCATCTTTAGTTTTAATAAATCCACCATATAAAACACCACAATATTTATTATCCTCTTTTAATAATGCTTGAGCTGTCTTTTTTAAAATATTTACTCCTTCTTGATAAGTATCATTATCAATATTATGATATGGACAAATAGCTCCCATTCCACCTGTATTTAATCCTTCATCATAATCATATACTCTTTTAAAATCTCTAGCACTTTGAAATGGTACAACCACTTCACCATTAACTAAACTTAGTATGGTAAATTCATCACCATCTAAAAATTCTTCAATAATAATATCATCATTACCTAAAATTCTTTTATTTAATAAATCATTTAATACTTCCTTAGTACTATCATAATCTTCAGTAATATAAACACCTTTACCAGATGCTAAACCATCATATTTAATTACACATGGATATGTATAATTATCAACATATTTTAGAGCACTTTCATAATCACTAAATCTTTGATATTTAGCACTAGGAATATCATATTTTTCCATAATCATTTTCGCATATGCTTTGCTTGATTCTATTTGACTTGCTTTTTTAGAACATCCTAATACCTTGATATTTTTTTCATTAAGTAAGTCACTTATTCCCGTTACTAAACTAGCTTCTGGACCAACAATAACTAATTCAATATTATTATTAAGACAATAGTTTAAAATTTCTTCTTTAGCTTCTACTTTAATATCAACACATTTAGCATCTAAAGAAATTCCATAATTTCCTGGAGTACATATTACTTCATCTACTAAAGGTGATTGTTTAACTTTCTTAACAATGGCATGTTCACGTCCACCACTACCTACTACTAATATCTTCATTATTACCTCCTAATGTCTAAAATATCTAGTATGAGTAAAGACCATTCCAATATTATTAACATCACAAGCTTCAATCATTTTCTCATCATTGATACTTCCTCCTGGTTGAATAATATACTTAATATTATTTTCAACACATAAATCTACAATATCATTAAATGGAAAGAAGCCATCACTTGCGAGCATTAAAGGTTGTTCTTTATCATAACATTTATTTTCTAATGCATAATTTAATGCATTCTTAGCCGCATCAATACGATTGACCATACCACCACAAATACCTAAGACATGTTCTTTTTGTCCAATCACAATAGCATTACTTTTAACATGTTTAACTACTTTATTAAGCATGTTTAAAGCTGCTTGCGTATTTAAATCAACTTTTTCTTTAGTAACTTGTTCAATACTGGCATTATTATCTTGCGTATTTTGTACTAAATATGCTCCTCTAATACTTTTTACTTGTTCATAAGCTTTCTTGTCATTAGTAAAATCACCTTTAATTACTCGTAAATTCTTTTTACTAGTAAATACTTTTAAAGCTTCTTCATCATAATCAGGCGCAATTACTATTTCTAAGAAAATACTAGTTAATGTCTTTGCTAGTTCATAATTTACTTTACGATTTAAGATTACAATACCACCAAATATTGATTTACTATCAACATCAAAACATTTTTGATAAGCTTCATTAATATCTTTAGCCCAACCAGCTCCACAAGGAGTAGCATGTTTAATTGCAATAGCACAAGGAATATCATATTCCATAATGGCTTGATAAGCTGTATCAACATCCACCATATTATTATAAGATAATTCTTTTCCTTGAATAATATTCGAAGTATTAATACTATAACTTAATTTATCACTATCTAAATATACATAGGCTTTTTGATGAGGATTTTCACCATATCTTAAATCTTGTAATTTGGTAGCACTAATAAATAATTGATTATAATAATCATTTTCTTTCATAAAGTAATTAGCAATTTTACTATCATAATTAGCAGTATGAATATAACCTTTACAAGCTAAAAATTTACGATAATTATAATCAATACGATCTTCATTTAAACGAGTAACATATTCTTGATAATCATTAGGATCACATAATAAAGAAACATATTCAAAATTCTTACTAGCTGCTCTTATTAAAGTTACACCACCAATATCAATACTTTCAATAATATTCTTATCTTTATTTTTGATATCTTCTTCATTTTTATCACTATCATTAAATTTATTTTCTTCATCACTTAATGTTTTCTCAAACTCATATAAATTACATACAACTAAACTAATTGGATTAATATGATGCTTTTCTAAATCTTTAAGATGTTCTTCATTACTTAAATCAGCTAATATTCCACCATGTATTTCTGGTTGTAATGTTTTGACACGTCCATTTAAGATTTCAGGATAACTAGCAATATCACTGACTAATTTACATTCATATCCTAATTCATTAATAGCTTTAGCAGTTGATGTAGTAGCTATTAACTTAAAATTATTACTAACTAAATTACTAACTAATAAATATAAGTTATCTTTGTTAGTTAGACTAATTAAGGCATATTTATTCATATTTTATAGTTCCTTTCACTTTATTAATCGCATCAATGTATAATTTATATTCTACTTGATGTACTTTTTCTTCTACTTCTTTTAATGTTAATCCTTTAATATCTATTTCTTGTTGGAGAATAATTTTTCCATTATCTAATTCTTCATCCACAAAATGAATCGTTACACCGGTCTTATCTTCTTTATTATCAAATGCTTTTTTAATAGCATTAATTCCTTTATATTTAGGTAATAAAGAGGGATGAACATTAAGAATTAAATTTTTGTATGCATTAACAAATAAAGGAGTAAATTGTTTCATAAAACCACATAAACATATTAAATCTAAATTATATTTAGATAATTCTATTAATAAAGAATGTTCTAAATCAACACGATTAATATCATTATAGTCTACTACTATTGTCGGAATATTGTGTTTTTTTGCTCTATCTAATGCTTTAGCATATTTATTATTACAAACTAAAACAATTACTTCACCATCTATTTGTTTGTTTTCACAAGCTTGTACAATATTTTCAAAGTTCGTTCCACTTCCACTGGCAAATATTCCTATTCTTAGCATACTCTAACACCCTTCTTATTACTTACTTTACCTATTACATAACTATCTTTAAGAATTGATAATGTTTCATTTACATCATCTTCATCAACAATAACAACCATACCAATTCCCATATTAAAGTAACCATACATTTCTTGTCTAACTAAGTTACCTTCTTTTTCTAATAATTTAAATATTGGTAATACTTTTAAACTATCTTCATTTATTTCATAACCAAAATTATCATCAATACGTAAGATATTTTCATAGAAGCCACCACCAGTAATATGAGCAATACCTCTAATATCAACTTCTTTATTTAGTGCAAGAATATCATTTACATAAATACGAGTAGGAGTTAATAATATTTCACCTAATGTTTTATTATGATCTAGTTCATTATAAACCTTATTTAAATCAAGTTTAGCTTCTTTAATAATTTTTCTTACAAGTGAATAACCATTTGAATGAATGCCACTAGATGGTATCCCGATAATAACTTGATTTTCTTTGATATAACTTTTAGTATCTAAATCTTTTTTTTCAATTATCCCAACACAAAACCCAGCTAAATCAAAACCATCTTGATGATAAACACCAGGCATTTCAGCTGTTTCTCCACCTATTAAAGCACAATCACATTGTTCTAAACCATCACATATTCCCTTAACAATACTTTCAATTTTAGTAGGTATATTTTTATCAACTGCAATATAATCTAAAAAGAATAATGGTTTTGCTTTCATAGCGACAATATCATTAACACACATCGCAACTAAATCAATACCAATAGTATCAAAAATATTTAATTCTTTAGCTAATTCAACTTTAGTACCTACTCCATCAGTACCACTAACTAATACTGGTTCTTGATAATCATACTTACTTAAATCAAAAAGTGCACCAAAACTACCAATACTACTCATAACTCCTAAATTATTTGTTCTTTTAATATGTTTTTTTATCAGTTCAACACTTTCGTATCCAGCTACGACATCTACACCTGATTTTTTGTAAGCATTATCCATTTTATAAATCTCCTAATTTTTCTAATCTATTTAATATTTCTGAATAAGTATCAATAATATTTCCTAAATCTCTTCTAAATACATCTTTATCTAGTTTTTGTTTAGTATCTTTATCCCATAAACGACAATTATCAGGACTAAATTCATCACACAATACTAATTCATTATCTTTGGTATAACCAAATTCAATTTTAAAATCTACTAATATTAAATTAATACGATCAAATAATTTAATTAATAAATCATTAATTTTTAACATTTGATCATAACAATACATTAAATCATCTTCTTTAACAATTCCTAAAGCAATAGCATGATCATCATTTAATAATGGATCATTTAATTCATCACATTTATAAGAAATTTCTCTAATTGGTCTTGTTAATTCTTTACCTTCTTCAACACCTAATCTTTTAGCCATTGAACCAGCCGCAATATTACGACAAATAAATTCTAAAGGTACAATAGTAACTTTCTTACATAATTGTTCACGATCATTTAATGTTTTAAGATAATGAGTTTTAATACCATTCTTAATTAAATAATTAAAAATAATAGTCGTAATTTTATTATTTAAAATACCTTTACTTTCAATATTATCTTTTTTAACTCCATTAAAAGCAGTAGCATCATCTTTAAAATAAACAATTACTTCATCATCTTTATCAGTTTTTAATAAATATTTAGCTTTTCCTTCGTAAATAATATCTTCTTTATTCATTATTTTGTCTCCTTTTCTAATTTCATATTTCTTACTTTTTCAATTAAACTTAACTTATATGCATCTAATTTACTTATAATTATTTCATCTTCAATACCTAACATTTGAATTGCTAGTAAGCCAGCATTAGCAGCTTGATTAATTCCAACTGTCGCCACAGGTACGCCAGAAGGCATTTGTACTGTAGATAACAAGGAATCTAAGCCATCTAAAGTTTTAGCTTTAATTGGAACACCAATAACTGGTAAAGTTGTACTAGAAGCAATAACACCTGCTAAGTGAGCGGCTCCACCAGCTGCCGCAATAATTACACCATAACCATTAGCACGAGCACTCTTACTAAATTCAATAACCATGTCAGGAGTACGATGAGCACTCATAACTTTAGTTTCATATTCAATTTCAAATTGATCTAATATTTTTTCTGTCTCAACCATAGTTGGATAATCAGAATTAGATCCCATAATAATAGCAACTTTCATATAACTCTCCTATAACTCTTGTTTATTCATATTTAATACTTCTAAAGCATCATACAATTTAGTAACATAATCGCCATTAAAACAAGCACTACAATATCTATTTTCATGTTCATTTTTATCATTATATTTAACATTATTTAATGCTTTCTTTAAACTATCTAATTCTAAGAATGATAAACTATCTGCTTTAATAAATTTACATAATTCATCTACATTTAATTGTGAAGAAATTAGTTCATCATAAGTAGATATATCTACTCCATAATAACAAGGATATTTAATAGCAGGTGAAGCAATACGCACATGTACTTCTTTAGCACCAGCTTCTTTTAGTAATTGAACTATTCTTTTTGAAGTAGTTCCTCTTACAATACTATCATCAATCATTATTATTCTTTTATCTTTAACTATTGCTTCATTAGCACTTAATTTCATACGAACACCTTTTTCTCTTAGTTCAGGTGTTGGTTGAATAAAAGTACGTCCAACATATTTATTTTTAATTAATCCTATTTCATAAGGAATACCTGATTCTTCCGCATATCCAATAGCTGCTGAGATACTTGAATCTGGTACACCAATAACAATATCAGCTTCAACTGGTTTTTGTCGTGCTAATAATTTGCCACATAACTTTCTAGCGAAATGAACATTGATATTATCAATAGTTGAATCTGGTCGAGAGAAATAAACATATTCCATTAAACAAAGATTTTGACTACAATTATCATTATAAAAATATGATTCTATTTTACCTTCTTTAATCTTAACTACTTCACCAGGAAGAACATCACGAACAAATTTAGCACCTATTACTGAATAAGCACAAGTTTCACTAGATAATACATATGAATAATCGTCTAATTTCGCAATACTTAAAGGACGTATTCCGTTTTTATCTCTAATGCCATACATTTCATCATCATGCATTAAAACATAAGCAAAAGAACCATCTAACTTATTTAATGAATTAATTAAACGAGTTTTAAAATCACCTTTTTCATGTCTTAATAAGTGAATTAATAATTCACTATCACTAGTACTTGAAAAGACACCACCATGTTCTTCAAGTTCTTTTTTAATATCTTTAGCATTACCAATATGACCATTATGAGCTAAAGCTAAATTTTCATCATAGAATTTAAAACTAAAAGGTTGAACATTAGCACTACCTAAACCACCAGCTGTTGCATAACGAACATGACCAATAGCCGTTCTGGTACTATAACAACTAATTACTTCATCAGTTAAAACATCCGCAACTAAACCTCTTCCTTTAATTGTTTCAAAATATTCACCATTTTTAAAAGTTATACCTGCTGCTTCTTGACCACGATGTTGTAAACTATGTAATCCATAATAAGCTATTCTAAGGGCATTTTTATTATTAATAATTCCAAAGACACCACATTCTTCGTTTAATCCATTAATATTATACATTTACTTGTTCTCCTTTCTAAAGTAAGCTACTGCTGATGAGAAAATATCTAAGTGTTTATCTCCATCAATATTTTTATAACATCCTTCTTCATATCTCTCACTATGACCCATCTTACCTAAAATTCGACCATCTGGACTAGTAATACCTTCGATACAAGCCCATGCGCCATTAGGATTAAAACGATAATCCATATTTGGTTTACCTTCAAAATCAACATATTGTGATATTATTTGATTATTTTTAAATAAATCAGCCATTACTTTTTCATTAGCCACAAATCTTCCTTCACCATGTGAAATTGCTAGAGTATAAGTTTTATTATTTTCTAAATTAGATAACCAAGGTGAAGTATTATTAACTATCTTTGTTTTTACAAAACAAGCGACATGTTTACCTCTTTCATTTAAGAATAATGTTGGCATGTTTTCATCTAAAACACCAATTTTACCATAAGGTAGTAATCCAGATTTAATTAAAGCTTGAAAACCATTACATATTCCAATGATTAACCCTTCTCTTTTAATAAAACGATTAATAGCATCTTGAACTTTTTCATTTAATAAAATATTTACAATGTATTTTCCTGAACCATCTGGTTCATCTCCAGCACTAAATCCACCACTTAGTGCAAAGATATGTGAATTATCTAAGGCTTCAACCATGGTATCAATACTTTTATTAATAGCTTCTTCATCAATATCCACAAATGGAATTATCTTAGTAATAGCTCCTGCTTGTTCAAATGATTTTTGAACATCATATTCACAATTAGTTCCAAAGAAAGCTGGAATATAAACAATTGGATGTTCTACTCTATCAAATGAGTAAGTCACTTTCTTTTGATCATTAGTAGGTAAAGAACTTAAATAATCGAAATCAAATTTATTATTATTAATATTTTCTTGATGAGTATAAGTTGTACTAAAGATAGGACTTAAAACTTGTTCAGCTTTAGTTAAAAGTTCTTTAATATCAATTTCTTCATTATTATAAGTAATATTATCTTTAATTGTTTTACCTAATAACGTTAAATTTTCATTTTTTAATTCTTTATTGGTACTAAAAACAAATCCTCCATAATATGGATAAAATAATGTATCTAAACAAATATCATTTAATTTAACACCAATATTATTACCATAAGAGGCAACAGCTAATGCATGAGCAATACCACCATCTTTAATTGATATACAACTATCAATTAAGTCTTTATCATTTAATTCCTTAATATATTTAAAGTTATCTTTTAAGATTTCATAATTAATTTTTTCATTTTGTTCTGGTAATAAAGCATATACATAATTATCTTCATTTTTAAATTCTGTACTTAATACATTATTACAATCTTCAATAGCAATACCAAATGCCATTACAGTAGGAGGTACTTTTAAATCTTTAAAGTTACCACTCATACTATCTTTACCACCTAGAGCAGGTAAACCTAATTGATGCATCGTATGTAAAGCTCCTAATAAAGCACTGACTGGTTTACCAAACGCCGCACTATCATTAGTAACTTTCTCAAAATATTCTTGTAATGATAATCTTACTTTAGTATAATCAGCACCACTAGCAACTAAACGTGCTACTGCTTCAACAATAGCATAAGTTCCGACATAGAATGGTTGATAAACTCCAATAGCTGGATTACCACCACAAGCTAATAAAGTTGTGCTATTAGTTTGTCCTTTTAAAACAGGTATCTTTTGAGCGCTTACTTCAACCATACTTGCTTGATATTTACCTCCATATGGTCCAAGAACTGTAGACTTACCAATGGTACTATCAAATATAGTTTGTAATGATTTTTGTGAACAATAATTTAATTTACTTACCATGTTTTCTAAACTATCTTTAAAAGAATTATTTATTATATGTTTAGCACTATTAAAAATAGAATTTTCATTAGTATCTTTGATAATAGCTTTTATTTTTTGTTTAACACCATTAGTATCAAGAAAAGAACGATCTAAATCAACAATAGTTTGATTTTGCCATGTCATTTCTAATTTATTACGATCTGTAACAGTCGCAACTTTAATAGCTGTTAAGTTCTCTTGATAAGCCAATTCTTTAAATTTATCAAAACTTTTAGCTTCAATAACAACTGCCATTCTTTCTTGTGATTCTGAGATAGCTAGATCAGTTCCATTTAATCCAGCATACTTAGTTGGAATAACATCAAGATTAATATCTAATCCATCAGCCAATTCTCCAATTGCGACGCTAACACCACCAGCTCCAAAGTCATTAGCTTTTTTAATAAGTTTAGTCACTTCAGGATTTCTAAATAATCTTTGTAATTTTCTTTCTTCAGGAGCATTTCCTTTTTGAACTTCACTCTTTGCTTCTTGTAAAGTATTTTCTTTTTGAACTTTAGATGAACCAGTAGCACCACCAATACCATCTCTGCCTGTTGGTGCTCCTAATAAAATAACAATATCACCTGGTTGCGGTTTAGCACGCCATACATCTTCTTTTTTAACAGCACCTACTACCGCACCTAATTCCATTCTTTTAGCTTTATATCCTTCATGGTATATTTCATTAACATAAGCACCTGTTAAACCTATTTGATTACCATAAGAACTATAACCAGCAGCAGCTCTTTGAGTAATTACTTTTTGTGGTAATTTACCTTCTAATGTTTCACTAATATCTTCTAAGACATTGGCAGCTCCAGTAATTCTCATAGCTTGATAAACATAAGCACGACCACTAAGTGGATCTCTAATAGCTCCACCTAAGCAAGTACTAGCCCCACCAAAAGGTTCAATTTCAGTAGGATGATTATGTGTTTCATTTTTAAACATTACTAAGTATTTTTCATTATTTCCATCCACATCAACATCTACTTCAATACTACAAGCATTTACTTCATCACTTACTTCCATATCATCTAACATACCATTTTGTTTTTGGTATTTAGCTTCAATACTAGCCATATCCATTAAAGTCATTGGTTTTTTATTACGATTAGTATCATATCTTAAATTAAGATAGGTACTTAAGGCATCTTCTATTTCATCTTTTAACTTATCATTTTCAATAATGATATCTTCTAATTCAGTTTCAAATGTTGTATGACGACAATGATCTGACCAATAAGTATCAAGTAATAATAATTCTGTAATAGTTGGATTTCTTTTTAATGAAATAAAATATTCTTGTATAAATTTTAAATCATTAATATTCATTGCTAGATCCTTATCTTTTAATAATTCTTCTAAATCATTAAAAGACATTTTAATAAAATCTTTAATTACTTCTACTGGTTTAATATTAATATCAATACCTTGATCTAATGGTAAAGATAAATCTTTTAATTGGTTTTCTAAAGGATTAATCATATAATCAATTATTTTCTTTTTATCACCATTCATAACTTCATTATTGATAATATAAATAATACTTGTTTTTACTTCAACAGCAGCACTAGCTCCTAAAAGCATTAAACCACTACGAGCAGATGATGCTCTTTGATCAAATTGACCAGGTAATGCTTCAATACAAAAGTAATTATAATTTCCATAATAGAAATCTTCACTTAATTTATCGGTTGCGATTTCTTTAAATAAAGTCTTTTTAGCTTTATCTAAGACCTTCTTTTCAACATTGATAACATCATATACTTGAATCATTCTAAGTTCTTTTAAACTACTCAATTTTAAAGTAGTTTTTAATTCTTCAAGTAAAGAGTTTGCGGTGGTACGAAATAATTTTTTCTTTTCTACGTAAATTCTTTGATTCATTTTTTACTCTCCTTTTCTACCAATTAAAATAAAAAAGTAGTGTTAAAACACACTACCGTTACTATTTTCTTGATCACTATTTAATTGACATAATTTTTTCTTCATTTGTCGGCCTCCTTTAAGTAGTACGACAAAAACTATACCTACCATAATAGGGGGTATAACTTTTGTCATAGTCCGCATATTTACGGTTTTGCGGGTAGAAACACATGGACCATATTACCATGCATATATGACAAATATTACTCATTAATTTTACCATAGTCACATTTATTAAACAAGATTATTTATATAAATATTACTATAAGTTTATGAAAAATTATTTATGTGCAAATTATTCTTTTAAAATGCAAGATATTATTAAGATAAAATATTAAATTAATTAAAATAATATTTATCTAAAGATGGTCCTGAAAGATAATTAAAACTAAGAAGATAATGATCTTTTTTTAATTTATCTATTATTTTATTTTTTGAATCTAGTAATAAATTAGATATGTAAGCACTTACATTAGCTGTAGCCATAGAATTTGAATTGCTTATATTACATTTATCATTTAAACAATAGTAACTATTATTCATATCAACTAAGATATTAATATCTTTATTTAATTTTTTATTATCTTTACCATAAGTACCAACAGAAATAACACCATTAATATTAGCTGGAAAAGATATGCTATTGCTATCTAAACCTGCACTAGCTACAACAATAATGTTTTTATTCAAACAAGTATTTATTTCTTTATCTACTTCTTTATTATAAGCATTTAGTGATAATGATAAATTTAAAATATTTACATCTTTATCATTACAAGCATACTTTACTGCTTTAACAATATCTTCAGCTTTACTATGTCCTTGATTATCAAGTGCTTTAATCATTAAAAAATCATTATTTAATTGAAAACCACTATTTTTACTATACAATGCACTAATAATATTAGTTCCATGTAAATGCTTATCTTCAATATTATTACTATTATCAAAAACATTATACTTACTAATATTTATATTATTATTAAAATTTACTTGATTAACGTTTAGGCCAGTATCAATAAAGGCTATTTTAGAAGTTGTTGATTGTGGTTTAGTAATTATTATTAAGAAACATATAAAAAGTATAATAAAAGAAATAATACATATTAATTTTGTTTTTAAAGGTTTCTTACCAGTAAAGATATTATTTTCTTTAATAAACTCGATAATGTTCATAGTATTTCTCCTTTTCTTATATTTATTAGTATAATTTTATCATGATGATTTATCACTGTACATTCCCCATTTTTCGACAGTTCTGTCGATTTTATCTATAACAATATGAATATTTACAAATAAATAATTGCTCAAGTTGTGGAAAAATGGTATATTTAATATATAGAAAATTTAAGGGGAGAATAATTTTGAAGGATTTTTTTAAATACTACTATTTTACTAAAACAGTCGATAATAATAATAATATAACTAAAACATCAAGAGAGCTTTGTTTGAGTCATTCTACCTTAAGTAAAGCTATAAAAGATATTGAATGTAAACACAATGTTACATTATTTGAAAGAAATAATAATATATTACTATTAACTAATACTGGAAAAGAAATATATAAAAGTTTTAGTAATATTTATAAAAAATATCAATTATTTCAAAGCACTATTGATAATAAAAATAAAACTATTATTAGTATGCCGCCATTAATTCAAAAAGTAATTGGTTATAATTTCTTAGATTTATATACTAAAAATATTTCAAAAGATGATATTATCTTTAAAGAAAATAATATTAGTCAAATAATTAATTTACTTAATTTAGGTATTATCGATATTACTTTAAGTAATAAGAAAATCAATAACAGTAAATATATTAGTAAGTTAATTTATCAGGATAGTTTTTCTATTATTACTAATATACATAATACAAAGCATCATTATAGTATTATTGATCAAGATATATTAGATAATAAGATTATTTCTTATGGTTCAGAAACTAGTGTTAATCATCAAATTTATCAATATTATCGTAAATTAAATAGAAATTTTAATTTAAGTATTACTTCTTGTGTTACTGATTTTTTATTAAATGTAATTAATAATAATAAAGAATATTATTTTCTTATTCCTAATTCTTTAATTAAGAAGATAAGTAATATAACTGATTATAAAATATTAAAACTTAATTCTAAAATAAAATGGAAGATTTATATAAATTATAAAAAAGAGTTATCTGAAATAATTAGTAAAATATTAAATAACTTTACATCTTATACTAATGAGCAATTAGACAAATACTAATATATAGCTTATAATAAATAAGTTAAGAAGAAAGAGAGATAGATAATGAGTAAAATAATTAATATTGCAGTTATTGCCCATGTTGATGCTGGTAAATCAACTTTAGTTGATGCTTTTCTAACTCAATCACATACATTAGAAGCAAGTAATCAAATTATGGACAGTAATGATTTAGAAAAAGAAAGAGGTATTACAATATATTCAAAAAATTGTAGTATCCAATATAAAGATTATAAGATTAATATTGTCGATACACCAGGACATGCGGACTTTAGTAGTGAAGTAGAACGTATTATTAGAACTGTTGATACAGTAATTTTATTAGTTGATAGTGCTGAAGGAGTTATGCCTCAAACAAGATTTGTCTTATCAAAATCTTTAGCTTTAGGTTTAAATCCTATTCTTTTAATTAATAAAATTGATAAACCAGATCAAAGAGCTAATGAAGTAGTTGATGAAGTTCTTGAACTATTTATGGACTTAGATGCTAATAACCAACAATTAGAATTTCCAGTTTTATATGGTATTGCAAAACAAGGGATTGTTAAAAAATCATTAGATGATGATTCACAAGATTTAACTCCTTTATTTGATACTATTATTAAACAAGTTAAAATTGATGAAAACTTAGTTAATGAACCGTTACAAATGCAAGTATCTAATTTAGCATATGATGATTATATTGGTCGTTTAGGAATTGGTCGTATTTATAAAGGTGTTATTGAAGAAGGACAAAATGTTGTTGTTTATAATCAACAAGGTGAACTAGTTAAAAAGAAAATTAATAAGATTTTTGTTTATGAAGGTTTAAATCGTGTTAGTGTTAAAAAAGCTTATGCTAATGATATTGTTGTAGTTAGTGGAATAAGTGATATCACAATTGGTGAAACTATCTGTGATGAAAATAATCCCGAACCTTTACCTTTAATTGAAATAGAAAAACCAACTATGTCAATGAATTTCTTAGTTAATAAATCACCTTTTGCTGGACAAGATGGTAAATATTTAACCACAAGAAATATTAAAGATCGATTAGATAAAGAATTAGAAGTAAATGTTGGATTAGCTGTAGAGCCATTAGAAAGTGCTGCTGATGGTTTTAAAGTTAGTGGCCGTGGTGAATTACATTTATCAATTCTTTTAGAAAATATGAGACGTGAAGGTTATGAAATAGCTGTTAGTAAACCTGAAGTAATTTATGAAAGAAATGAAGATGGTAAATTAATGGAACCAATTGAAAGAGTTCAAATAGATGTTCCAGAAGAATACTCAGGTACCATAATTAATACCTTAAATAATAAAAAAGGTGAAATGATTAATATGGGAACTAAAAATAATCAAATTAGAATAGAATATCTTGTCCCAACAAGAGCTTTAATTGGTTATAATACACAATTTATTAATGATACTCATGGTGAAGGTATTATGGTTAAAGTTTTTGATTCTTATCAAAAATATAAAGGTGAATTACCAGGTCGTAAAAATGGTGTTTTTATTTCTCAAGTAAATGGTGAGGCTATGGCCTATTCTTTAATGAACTTATCAGAAAGAGGAACAATGTTTATCACTCCTAAAACACCTGTTTATGAAGGAATGATAGTAGGAATGAATTCACGAAGTAATGATTTAGTAGTTAACCCAACTAAAAATAAGAAATTAACTAATGTTAGAGCTAGTGGTACAGATGAAGCTATTAAATTAGGTACCGTAATTATCATGTCTTTAGAAGATGCTTTATCATTTATTGAAGATGATGAATTAGTCGAAATTACTCCTTTAAACATTAGATTAAGAAAAAAATATCTTAATGAAATTGATCGTAAAAAAGCTCATAAAGAAGTTAAAAATGAAACTACATTAACTAGTAAAGTAGATTAACATAAAAAGATTTGGAACATTTCCAAATCTTTTTTAATTAATCATTTAAATTATTATTTATTATCATTGACTGGTTGATGATAAATTATAGCTTCTAAATTATTATTATCTATTTCTAAATGTATTTCTACAAATCCTTTAGTAATTATTTCTTTATTCTTTAATAAGTTAATTTCTTTAGTAGTTAATTTACTAATATTATTTTTCTCTAAATACAAATTTACATTATCAAATAACTTGTCTTTATCTTTTATTAAACTACTCATACTTAAATAAATAGGATATAATATCTCCTTCTTTTCTTGATAATCAATTCGATATTTTAAGTTATTATCTTCAAAACAAACAGCATATTTATTATTCTTAACTAAATTATTTTTTGTAATTGAACTTACATTTTTTAAACTAAACTTTTCTAAAACAGGAT
>JAISTP010000028.1 GCA_031272545.1 Bacilli bacterium
CAAGCTAAATGCATTTCTATGGCCTTAACTCCAATGGTATTAACAGGACGTTTAATAAAAAAATTACATCCTAATTGTAAAGTTGTTTTTATCGGTCCTTGTAGTGCTAAAAAATTAGAAGCAAGTCGTAAGAAAGTTCGTAGTGATATTGATTTTGTCTTAACATTTGAAGAAATGGTTGGTATTTTTGAAGCTAAAAATATTGATTTAGATGACTTAGAAGAAAAAGAAATGGACTTTAAAGCAAGTGAAGATGGACGTGGCTTTGCGGCTAGTGGTGGTGTAGCTCAAGCTGTTGTAGATTGTATTAAAAAAGATTATCCTAATATGGAAATTAATGTTATGAAAGCAGATGGACTTGATAATTGTTATAAGATGATGTTAGCTGCAAAAGCAGGTAAATATGATGGCTATTTATTAGAAGGAATGGCCTGCCCAGGTGGTTGTGTTGCTGGAGCTGGAACAATGCTTGATATAAACAAAGCTACTAAAGAATTAAATGAACATAAAAAGAAAGCTCCATTTAAGGAAAGTAATAATACTCAATATAAAGAGTATCTTGATTTGTTAGATTAGTCTATATTAATATAGCTATCTGTGTTAAAATTATATATGCATTTATAAGGAAACGAGGTTCTAATATGGCAAAAATTATTGCAATTACTAATCAAAAAGGTGGGGTTGGTAAAACGACTACTAGTATTAATTTAGCTGCTGCTTTAGGAATGCTAAAGAAGAAAGTTTTACTTATTGATTTGGATCCTCAAGGGAATAGTACTAGTGGCTTAGGTATTGAAAGAGCTCAATTAGATAATACTGTTTATGAAGTTATTATGCATCAAATTAAAGCACAAGATGCTATTTTAAAAACTGATTTTGACAATTTATATATGATGGCAGCTAGCCTTGATTTAGCTGGTGTTGATATTCAACTTGCGAAAATAGAAAATGGTAAGGAACAAATGTTAGAAAAACAATTAAAAGAAATAAAAAATAATTTTGATTATATTTTTATTGATTGTCCTCCTTCTTTAGGTGTTTTAAATACTAATGCCTTAACTGCAAGTGATACTGTTATCATTCCTGTTCAATGTGAATATTATGCTCTAGAAGGATTAACACAATTATTAGGAACAATTAGAGCTGTTCAACAACGTTATAATAAGCATTTAAAAATAGAAGGTGTTATTCTAACAATGATGGATCCGAGAACTAGATTAGGGGCTGAAGTAAGTCAAGAAGTTCGTAAATATTTTAAAGATAAAGTATATAAAACAATTATCCCTCGAAATGTTAAATTAAGTGAAGCTCCAAGTAGAGGACTTCCTATTAATATTTATGATCCTACTTCAAGTGGAAGTGTTGCTTATATGCATCTAGCAAGAGAGGTGAAAAGAGATAATGAAAAAAGATAATAAAAGATTAGGTAAAGGTTTAGAAGCATTATTTGGTGATGATGTAAATGAATTAATTACTGATATTGAAAATAATTATAATAAAGATGAAATAGTTCAAATACCTTTAAATAAGATAGCACCTAATCCTTATCAACCTCGTAAAGTATTTGATGAAGAGGCTCTTGATGAATTAGCTTCATCAATTAAAGAACATGGTATTTTTCAACCAATTATCTTAAAACAGACTTCTAGTGGCTATAATATTGTTGCTGGTGAAAGAAGATTTAGAGCCGCAAGAAAAGTTAAACTTGATACTATTCCTGCAATTATTGTAGATTTTGATGAACAATTAATGATGGAAATAGCTTTATTAGAAAATATTCAAAGAGAAAATTTAAATGCTTTAGAAGAAGCTAATGCTTTAAAATTGATTATGGATAAAAATAATTATACACAAGAAGAAGTAGCTTCTAAAATGGGTAAATCTCGTGCTCATATTGCTAATTTATTAAGATTACTTACTTTAAATAAAAAAGCTCAAGAATATTTATTAGCTAATAAAATTAGTATGGGTCATGCTCGTGTTTTAGTTGGATTAGATGATGATACTAGTGATTATATTGTCGATGAAATTGTTAAAAATAAATTAAGTGTAAGAGATGTTGAAAAGTTAGTTAGTACTAATAAAGAAAAAAAGAAAGTTAATAATACTAATAAGACAGTATCTTTAGAAATAGAAGAAATAGAGCGTTTATTACAAGAAAAGTTTAAAACTAAAGTTAATATTAAAAATAAAAAAATAGAAATTACCTATTTAAATAATGATGATTTAAATAGACTTTTAGAAATATTAGATATAAGCATCGATTAAGATTGATGCTTTTTTAGTATTTCAGTACTATTTTTAACTAATAATTAACTTATAGTGCACTTATAATAAAAATAAAATTACTATATAGTTAACAAAGAGTTAAAATTAAAAAATTTCATAAGTATTAAATTATAGTTTATAATCATGAGTTACAATTCAATTATAAAAGAAAAGAGGTAATTTATATAAAAAAATATTATTTATTGTAATAGTATCATTATTTATTTCTATAAATAATCAATCTATTGATGCAGCTAATAGTAAAACTTATACAACATCTTTTGTATCTAGATGTGCAAAATTACAGTCAAGTATCACTATAATACTTTATTGTATAAGGGAAGTTTTGACAGTACATTGATCATTGATTCAACTTCATATGCGAAGAATTCAAGTCAAAAAACATGTAGAAATTATTATTCACAATATTATTCAAGCACTTATGAAGTAAAAATGTCATCATTATTAGTTAGCATGAATGTGCCTAAAAAATATGGGAATCAATATATAGATAAATATAAGGTGGTTGGACAATATTTAAAAAGCATAACAGGTGGCATTAGTGTAGTTTTTTCTCCTGGTATATATGGAATAAATGCTAATTTAAATAGTAAAAAAGTAGTGAAAATCAATACTGGGTATATTTATCCAAGTAAAGCAAAAACAATTAAGGCCTATTGTCAAAATATTATTATGAAAAAAGGTAGTAATTTTGAAATAGATATTAAATCTGGAAACATTAAATATAAAGGAACAAAATTTAATATTGATTCAAAAATTACACTTTGTGAGATTGTAAAAGAACATGGTTCACCATCTAGAAAAAATTGTAAAACTTTAGATTTGGTTGGCATATCAAGAACTTATTAATTAATTAATTAGTAAGTTTTAATGACCTAACTTAATTGTCATGGCCTAAATAATTTATTTATTTGTAATAGATATTTAGATACAACAATAAGATTTTAACTTATTATTTATAATAAAGTCTAAATACTTATTTATAAGGTTTTATCTTGTAATTATTACTTTAATATTAATATTGGTTTAAAGTTTTATAATAAATTTAGACAACTATTGATAAAATAAATTAATTATTCATTAAACTCTTGACTATTTTGTGTACATTGGTTATAATGCTCGCATAAAGTATATTAATAAAAATATTAGGAGGAAATTAATATGGGTAAAAAAATTACTTTTGTTGAAGCATTGCTTACCGCTGTAGGGTTAGTTATTGGTTCAGGGATTTACTTCCGTGCTGATAACATTTTAACGTCTACACAAGGTAATATCGCAATGGCTACCTTAGGTTGGATAGTACTAGGTATCTGTTTAATTTTTGCAGGGATTGCATTCTCAGTATTAGCTAACAGAACTAAGGGTGAAGGTGGTATGATTGCCTACATCGAAGAAACTTGGGGTAAAACTTGGGGATTCATCGTTGGATGGTTCTGTACATTTGTTTATGTACCAACTTTAACTGTTGTACTTGCATGGGTTGCTGCTGGATATTTAGCTGACTTATTTGGTTGGGCTGATGGAAGACTTGCTGTTCAACAATATGTTGTAACTGCAGTATTAATTATCATTGTTTCTCTTTGGAATTATTTAAGTACTAAATTTGCAGCATTATTCTCATCTGCTGCTACTGTTATTAAATTAATCCCAATCGTTGTTATTGGTTTAGTTGGATTATTTAATTTCCAATCAGATGCATTTAATACATTCCAAGCTGTAGGAAATACACCTGCTCCTAGTGGATGGTCATTAAGTTTATTTACTGCTCCATTACTATCAATGGCATTCGCATTTGATGGATGGATGTCAGTAGGAACTTTATCTCGTGATATGGAAAATCCACAAAGAGACATTGGTAAAGTATTTGCGATTATGTTTGTTATCATTACAATTGCTTATGCATTATACTTCACTGGTATTTCAATGTTAGGTGCAAAAGAAAATATTGATATTATTGCAGCATCTGACTCACATGTTGGTTTAATTGCTACTAAATTATTTGGATCAATTGGTGGTAAATTAATCTTATTCTGTGTAGTTATGTCAGTAATGGGAACTTTAAATGGTAATATTATGTCAATTTATCGTTATCCTCATGCGTTAGCTGAAAATAAAGATGTTCCAAACTATAATTTCTTTAGAAAAGAAAGCAAATATGGAACTACCTTTAATGCTTATTTAATTGGATTAATTGCTATTGTATTATGGTTTATTATGTATTTTGCTCAAGCATTAAGTAAACAAAATGCTGCTGTTGGATTAGCAGAAGGTGTAGAACCAACAAAATATTTCATGGCCGGTATTGCTTTTGATGACATTCCAATTGTTTCTATGGGATTAGTTGTTATCTTATCATTAATTGCTGTTATGAAATGGGGAAGTAAAGAAGGTTATGGAACTTTAAAAACTATTATTGCTCCAATCATTGGAATCATCGGTTATTTATTCATCGTTGTTTCTTTCTTCCAAACTAATAAATTAGCATTACCATATTTACTAGTTGTTGCTGTTATCTGCGTTATTGGTTTAGGAATTCGTTCGATTGCCAAATCACAGGTTAAACAAGAAAAATAGTAAGACAAAAATTATTATTTATAATAAAAAGTTAACTCATATGAGTTAACTTTTTTATATGTATTAGTATAGATTAATAGTATTAAATAAGGTATAATTAACAAGCTAAGGTGATTGAATGAATTTAAATTTTAAATTAAAATATAAAAGTAAAGATTGTAATGCTCGAATTGGTGAATTTACTACTAAACATGGAATTGTTGAAACTCCAATGTTTATGCCAGTAGGCACACAAGCAACAGTTAAAACTTTAACTACTAATGAAGTTAAAGCAATTGGTTCACAAATAATTTTGGCTAATACTTATCATTTATGGTTAAGACCTGGAGCTGATTTAATACAAAAAGCCGGTGGCCTTCATAAATTTATGAATTACGATCAAGGTATCTTAACTGATAGTGGTGGTTTTCAAGTATTTAGTTTAGCTGATATTAGAAAAATTACTGATGAAGGTGTTAAGTTTAAGTCTCATGTTGATGGCTCTAAATTATTTATGTCTCCAGAAATAAGTATTGAAGTTCAAAATAAATTAGGTGCTGATATTATTATGAGTTTTGATGAATGTATTCCTTATCCTAGTTCTTATGATTATGTTAAGGATAGTGTTATAAGAACAATTAAATGGGCTAAAAGAGGTAAAGAAGCTCATCAAAGAAGTGATGAACAAGCTTTGTTTGGTATAGTTCAAGGCTCTAATTTTGATGTTTTAAGAGAATATTGTGCTAATGAATTAGTTAAAATTGGATTTGATGGTTATGCAATTGGTGGAACTAGTGTTGGTGAGCCTAAATCGATTTATAAAAATATGATTGATATTAGTATTAAACATTTACCAGAAGATAAACCACGTTATTTAATGGGAGTAGGCTCTCCTGTAAGTATTTTAGAAGCTATAGAACGTGGTGTAGATATGTTTGATTGTGTTTTACCAACAAGAATTGCTCGTCATGGAACAGCTATGACTAGTATAGGTAAAGTAGTAATTAGAAATGCTAAGTATAAAGAAGATTTTACGGCTCTTGATCCTAATTGTGATTGTGAGTGTTGTACTAATTATTCTAAAGCATATCTTAGACATTTATTTAATGTTAATGAACAATTAGCTCAAAGATTAGTGAGCTTACATAATATTTATTTTACGCATCAATTAGTTAATAAAGCTAAAGATGCAATAAAAAATGATTGTTTTGTAAAATTTAAAAATGAATTTTATAAACAATATGGTATTGATACTACCAAAGATAATGGATTTTAGAGGGGTGATTTATTATGAGAGTATTTTCTTTTAGTAAAGTAATCTATGATGGATATCCTAGTTTAGACTTGTTATTATTTATGATTAGACAAAAATATCGTCGTATTTTTGTTTTCTTTGATTTGATTCCTGATTTAATTAAATATGCTTTTGGTTTAGTTAGTTTAGAAAAAGTATATAATCATTTTTATACAATTATTCTTAATAATATAACTGTTTCTGAATTGATGTTATTTAAAGTAAATAATATTCATAAAGTTGATCTTGAAGGTTTTGGTATTATGCCTAATAGTAAAGATGATTTAATTATTTCTTTAGAGCCATCTTTTATAGTGGACTTTTTTGTTAATCGTAATGAATATCAAGTTTTATGTACTGATTATGATGTTAGAACTAGAAAAGTTTTACGTGAAGATTGGCTTACATGTAATCGTACCAGTGTCTTAAAAAAGATTGGTGTATCTTATATTAAAAGTTTATTTATTTATTCCTTTAAAGAAACAGATATGATGAATATAGCTGAATATACTTTTGTTTATCGTGATCATAATTTAATTGAATTAAATAGATATGATGCTAATTTAAATGATCGTTTAATGTTTAATATTTTAAATAATAAGTTTATTATCTTTGTTTCAGTATTAGCAGCTCTAGGTATAGTAACAATGATTCTAGCTTTGATTTTCTCTGCTATTACTCTACCTATGTTAGCTTGGATTTATACTTTTATTATTTGGTCTGTTTGTTCATATTTTGCGGTTACTAGAATTTTTAATGGTAAGAATTTTACAGGAAAATATATTATTAAATACATTATTTCTATTTTACCTTTATTCTTATTTCAATTAACTTTCTTATTGTTATTCTATGTTTTAATTGGTTTTTGGTTTTGGAGTACTTATATTGTAGGTTGTATTTTATCTTTTGTATTAATTATTTTCTTTATTAGATTTTATCCAATCAATGATTAACAGCATCTTGCTGTTTTTTTAAAATATTATTTGTTAGGGGTGAAAAAAGATGATTAATGATACTATTGTTGCTCTGGCAACACCAAATATGAAAAGCGCTATTTCCATAATAAGATTAAGTGGTAAAGATAGTATTAATATAGTAAATAATTTTACTAATATTGATTTGTTTAGAGTTAAGGCTAATACTATTAATTATGGATTTATTATTGATGAAAATAAAGTTAAATTAGATGAAGTATTAATTAGTGTCTTTCATAATCCTCATTCTTTTACTGGAGAAGATGTTGTGGAAGTTAATACTCATGGGGGTATTAATATCACACGTAAAATCTTAAATTTATTTTTAAGTAATGGAGCCATAATGGCCCAACCAGGTGAATTTAGTCAAAGAGCTTATTTAAATAATAGGATTGATTTAATTGAAGTTGAAGCTATTGCGGATATTATTGATGCTAAAAGTGATAAAGCTAGTGCTCTAGCGATGTTAGGATTAAGTAAAAAGACTACTTCTTTGATTGATAGTTTAAAAGAGGATTTAGTTCAGATTATAGCCCAAGTTGAAGCTAAAATTGATTATCCTGAATATGATGATATTGAAGATATATCTAATAATGAATTTAAAGATTATTTAATTAATTTTAAAAATAAAATTGAATATATTATAAGTAATAGTAAAAGTGGTAAATTAATTAAGAATGGTATTAAGATAGCCATTGTTGGTCAACCTAATGTTGGTAAATCTAGTTTATTAAATGCCTTTTTAAGTGAAGATAAAGCTATTGTGACTGATATAGCGGGGACTACAAGAGATATTGTGGAAGCAGATTATTCTTTAAATGGTATTGATATTACTTTTTTAGATACTGCTGGTATTAGATATAGTGATGATATTGTAGAAAAGATGGGTATAAAAAAATCATATCAAGCTATTGAAAAAGCTGATTTAATTTTATTGCTTTTAGATAGTACTAAGTTTAATATTGATAGTTTTGAAAAGGAATTAATCGATAGTAAGAAAGATAATCTTATTATTGTTTTAAATAAAAGTGATTTATCTTGTAATTTAGATATAGATGGTATAAAGATTAGTGCTTTAAATAATGATATTGAGGATTTAAAAAATGAAATTATTAAGCGGATGGATTTAGATATTAACATTGATAATGAAGCCTTATTCTTATCAAATGAGCGTCATTTAGCTTTACTTAATCAAGTTAAAAATAATATAAATGATGCCATTAACTCATTAAATTTAAATATGAGTAATGATATTATAATTGAAGATTTAGAGATTGCTTATAATAATCTTCAAGAATTGTTAGGAAATAATAATGCGGATTTATTAGATGAATTATTTTCAAGATTTTGTTTAGGTAAATAATAGGAGATAACAAAAATGGATTATTTAATGATTAAAGAAAATAGGAAATTAAGTGAAGAAAAAAGTATTGAAATACTTAATAATGCTAGTCATGGTATTTTGAGTACTATTGATGAAGATAATCAACCTTATGGTGTACCACTATCTTATGTATTAATTAATAAAACTATTTATTTTCATTGTGCTAATAATGGGCATAAACTACATAATATTAATTATAATAATAAAGTATCATTTACTGTTGTTAGTAATGATTATCCAGTAATAGATGATGAAAATGATTACACGACAAGATATGCAAGTGTTATTGTTTTTGGTAAAGCTTATATAGTTTTAGATAAAGAAGAGAAAATAAAAAGTTTAAAAGCTTTAACTAATAAGTATTTTGAAAATATGAGTTTCTTTGACGATAATGTTAAACGTTTTATTGATGCGACAACAATTGTAGCTATTGATATTGATAAAATAAGTGGTAAAAGTAATATTAAATAATTAAAAAGTGTAATTAATTGTATAAATAATTATATTAATTTATAATGTAAAATATAAATTAAATAAATAAATACATATACAGTAAGGAGGAAAATTTTATGTATGAAAAAAGAAAAGATGGAAAACTTACATCTGGTGTAGGTCGACCTATTCCTGACAATAATAATGCTATTACTGCAGGTAAACGTGGACCAATGATGCTTCAAGATGTTTGGTATCTTGAAAAATTAGCGCACTTTGATCGAGAAGTTATTCCTGAAAGAAGAATGCATGCAAAAGGTAGTGGTGCTTTTGGTAAATTTACAGTTACTAATGATATTACCAAATATACTAAAGCTAAGATATTTGAAAAAGTAGGAAAAGAAACTGAATGTTTTGTTCGTTTTTCTACAGTAGCTGGGGAAAGAGGAGCTGCTGATGCGGAAAGAGATATTCGTGGGTTTGCGATGAAATTCTATACTGAAGAAGGTAATTGGGATTTAGTTGGTAATAATACACCAGTATTTTTCTTAAGAGATCCTCATAAATTCCCTGATTTAAATAGAGCAGTTAAAAGAGATCCAAAAACTAATATGAGATCAGCTCAAAATAATTGGGATTTCTGGACATTATTACCAGAAGCTTTTCATCAAGTTACAATAACTATGTCTGATCGTGGTATTCCAAAATCTTATCGTCATATGGATGGATTTGGTTCACATACTTTTAGTATGTATGATAAAGATAATAATCGTGTATGGGTTAAATTCCATTTAAAAACTATGCAAGGAATTGAATGCTTATCTGATGAAGAAGCAGAAGCAATTATTGCTCACGATCGTGAATCGCATCAAAATGATTTATTTAATGCTATTGAAGCAGGTGATTTTCCAAAATGGAAGATGTCTATTCAAGTTATGACTGAAGAACAAGCTAAAAATCATAAAGATAATCCTTTTGATTTAACTAAGACTTGGTCTCATAAAGATTATCCTTTAATTGAAGTAGGTATTCTTGAATTGAATAGAAATCCAGAAAATTATTTTGCGGATGTTGAACAAGCTGCTTTTAATCCAGCAAATATAGTACCTGGTATTGGTTTATCTCCAGATAAAATGTTACAAGGACGTTTATTTGCTTATGGTGATGCTCAAAGATATCGTTTAGGTGTTAATCATAATTTAATTCCTGTTAATGCGGCTAAATGTCCAATTCACGGTTATCATCGTGATGGGCAAATGAGAGTAGATGATAATTATGGTGGAACAGTAGGTTATGAGCCAAATTCTTATGATGCATGGCAAGAACAACCTGAATATAAAGAACCACCTCTTGGCTTAGAAGGAGATATGGATTCTTATGATCCTAAACTTGATCGAGATGATGATTGTTTCTATCAAGGTGGCGATTTATATCGTTTAATTACTGAAGATAAAAAGAAATTATTAATTGAAAATACAGCTCGTAATATTAGTGGAGCTACTAAAAATATTCAATATCGTCATTGTGCTCATTGTTATATTGCGGATAAGGATTATGGAGAACGTTTAACTAAAGCTTTAGGTTTAGATTTAAATAGAGTTATTGAATACTCTAAACTTTCTCATAAAGAATTAGCTGAAGCTACTAAACAAGAGGAAAGATAATATTAAGATTATCTATTATGTAGTTGGAAGTATTTGTTTTGGATTAGGATTTATTGGAATATTCCTACCAGTTCTTCCAACTACTCCTTTTATTTTATTATCACTTTTTTGTTTTGCTAGAGTGAATAATGTTATTCATAATCGAATTAAAAACAATCGTTTTTTAAAAGAATACATTGATAATTATGAAAATAATAATGGAATAAGTATTAAAACCAAAATTTCTATCTTAATTTATTTATACATTGGTTTATTAATGTCGGGATATTTTATTAATAATATTTATCTTAGATTATTATTAGTAGTAGTTGGAATTGGTGTTAGTATTCATATTATATCGTTAAAAACTAAAAATTAGTTTTTAACTTTTTTTATAATTATTAAGATAATTATGTATATTGATATGGAGGTTGATTATGATCGATTATAAATTAGAATTTAATTTAACTACTTTGCAAAAAGAATGTTCTAATAAAGTAGTTAGTGCTTATTTAAATAAAGACAATATATTATTAGATGCTGTTTGTGGAGCTGGTAAAACAGAGATGTTACTTGAGTGTTTAAAAATAGCTCTTAATCAAAAAAAGAAGGTTGGATTAGCTTGCCCTCGTAAAGAATTATTAAAAGATTTATATTTTAGAATTAGTAATTATTTTGAAGTCAATTACTTTGGTTTAGTAAGTGGTGATATTAAAAAGAATATTAATAGTAATTTTATATTTTTAACTACTCATCAATTAAGTAAATTTAAAGATTATTTTGATTTATTAATTATTGATGAAATAGATGCTTTCCCTTTTTATAATAACTTTCAATTAGAAGAAGATGCTTTAAATGCTAGTAATCATTTTATCTTTTTGAGTGCAAGTGTACCACAAAAATATTATAAATTAGTTAAAAAGAATAAATTAGTGTTAGTTAGTAATTATCAAAGGTTTCACAAAAAAAATATGCCTATTCCAACAATAATCAAAACTAAGTTTATTAGTTTTAATATTATTAAAAAATTAATATTTATTAAAAAGAAATACTTAATCTTTGTGCCGAATATTAAACTAGGTAAAAGATATTCGATGTTATTTAATTTTTTAAGAATTAAACATAAATTTGTCTATAGTAAAAATATTTCTCAGGAAATAATTAATAATTTTAAAGAAGATAAATATCAAGTTTTAGTAAGTACTACTGTTTTAGAAAGAGGTTATACTTTTAAAAATATTAATGTTTTGATTATTCAAGGAGATAATAATATATATGATGAAGCTACTTTACTGCAAATAGCTGGTCGAGTTGGAAGAGATAGTAAATATTATCAAGGTGATATTATTATACTTACCAAAAAAATAACTAATGATATTAATAGATGCATTAAAAGGATTGAATGTTATAATGAGATGCTTTCTATGTAATGATACTTATTTAAATGAAAGTTTATATGATCTTTTAAAATTGCATGAAATATGTAGGAAATGTCAGTTACTCTATATTTATGATAAAAAAAATGTTAAAATAGGCAAGAGTAAATTAGTAATTTACTATTTTAAATTTTATAAATCAATTATTTTTTATGATTATAAAGTTGATAGAGTTAAGTATTATCATTTTTTATTGAAGAAGAAGAGAATTGTTTTTGATAAGATTAGCGATGTTAAAATAAAAAATAATATTACTATTATCTATCAACGAAACGAATTATATCTTATTCTTAGATATTTAAAAATGAATATATTTGATTATAAATGTAAGATAATTATGTATGAAATAATGTAAAAACACATGTTATATATAGTAAGCTTATACTGTAAGTAGTATAATAATTAAGTTAGGAGTGAT